>JANNKM010000116.1:0-9736 GCA_031396305.1 Rhizobacter sp. | reverse complement strand
AGCACCTGCGCGGCGACGTCAACTTTGCCTGGCCGAACGCCGAGATCGCCGTGATGGGTGCCAAGGGCGCGGTGGAGATCATCTTCCGTGACGACAAGGGCGACCCCGCAAAACTGGCGGCGCGCGAGGCCGAGTACAAGGCACGGTTCGCCAACCCCTTCGTCGCGGGCGCGCGGGCGCGCGGGGCTACATCGACGACGTGATCCAGCCGCATGAAACGCGCCGGCGCATCTGCCGGTCGCTCGCGATGTTGGCGAACAAGAAGCTCGACAACCCGTGGCGCAAGCACGGCAACATTCCGCTGTGAGGCCGACGATGTTCACGAAGATCCTGATCGCCAATCGTGGTGAGATCGCGTGCCGCGTCATCAGGACCGCGCGCAAGATGGGCATCGCCAGCGTGGCTGTCTACTCGGAGGCGGATCGCGACGCGCTGCACGTCGAGCTCGCCGACGAAGCCGTGTTCATCGGCGCTGCGGCGAGCCGTGAGTCGTATCTGTCGATCGACAAGATCATCGCCGCGTGCAAGCAAACGGGTGCGCGGGCGGTGCACCCGGGTTACGGCTTCCTGAGCGAGAACGAAGAGTTCGCGCGCCGTGTCGAGGAGCAGGGCATCGTCTTCATCGGCCCGAAACACGCGTCGATCGCGGCGATGGGGGACAAGATTGCGTCGAAGAAGCTCGCTGCCGCGGCCAAGGTCAGCACGATTCCCGGGCACAACGCCGCGATCGACACGCCCGAGCAGGCAGTGCAAATCGCCAAGGGCATCGGCTATCCGGTGATGATCAAGGCCAGCGCCGGAGGCGGGGGCAAGGGCCTGCGTGTCGCGCACGACGATCGCCAGACGATCGAGGGGTACAGCGCCTGCCGCAACGAAGCGCGTTCAAGCTTTGGCGACGATCGCGTGTTCATCGAAAAATTCGTCGAGCAACCGCGCCACATTGAAATTCAGGTGCTGGGCGACTCGCACGGCAACTGCGTCTACCTGCACGAACGCGAGTGTTCGATCCAGCGGCGCCACCAAAAAGTGATCGAAGAGGCGCCGTCGCCATTCATCAGCGACACGACGCGCAAGGCGATGGGCGAGCAGGCGGTGGCGCTGGCCAAGGCGGTGAACTACCAAAGTGCCGGGACGGTCGAGTTCGTCGTCGGCAAGGACCAGAGCTTTTACTTCCTCGAGATGAATACGCGGCTCCAGGTCGAGCACCCGGTGACTGAGTGCATCACGGGGCTGGACCTTGTGGAGCAGATGATTCGTGTGGCGGCCGGCGAGGCGCTGGCCTTCAAGCAAGGTGACCTTGCGCGGCGCGGCTGGGCCATGGAATGCCGCATCAACGCCGAAGATCCATTGCGAGGCTTCTTGCCGTCGACGGGCAGGCTCGTCAAGTTCCAGCCACCGGTGCAGACGATGATCGCTGCGCAGCCGATGCCGCAGGGCGGCGGCGTTCGCGTCGACACCGGCGTGGTCGAGGGCGGCGAGATCCCGATCTACTACGACTCGATGATCGCCAAGCTCATCGTGCACGGCACCGACCGGGCAGATGCGATCCGGCGCATGCGGGGGGCGCTGAATGCCTTCGTGATTCGTGGGGTTTCGAGCAACATCGCGTTTCAGTCGGCTTTGCTTGCGCACCCCGGGTTTGCCGCCGGAGAGTTCAATACGGGGTTCATTGCCGAGCAGTACCCGAACGGATTCTCCAAGTCGCTCACAGCGCGCGACGACCCGCGTCTGCTGCTCGCCTTGGCGGCGGCAGCGCATCGCCGCGGCCGCGAACGCGCGGCCCGCATTTCGGGGCAATTGCCGGGCCACGAGCTGGAGCTTGGCGAAGACTTCGTGATTGTTCATACCGCGGCAGATGGGCAACGCCGGCACACACCAGTGAAAGTCAGCAATGGTGGCCAGACTTACCGTATCGGCATCGACGGCAGGATATCGACACTGGGTTTCAACGGCCCGCTGCGCGACATCGCGGTGCACGGCGAATTCGATGGCCAGCCGTTCAACGCCCAGATCGAGCGGGTCGGCCTGGACCTGCGCATCACCTACAACGGCATGCAGATCGAAGCCCGGGTGCTGTCGCCACGCGCCGCCGAGTTGCAGGCGCTGATGCCAATCAAGGCGGCGCCGGATCTTTCGAGGTTCCTGCTCTCGCCGATGCCGGGCTTGCTGGTGGATGTGGCAGTCAAAGCTGGCCAGGCGATTCGCGCCGGTGAGAAACTCGCCGTCATCGAAGCGATGAAGATGGAGAATATTCTTGTCGCGCAACAAGACGGGGTGGTGGCGAAGGTGACCGCGGAGAAGGGCGACAGCCTGTCGGTCGATCAGGTCATCATGGAGTTCAAGTGAGGATCGAGATCAACCGTCGGCCGTTCAAGGTGTTGGGGATCCAGCAGGTGGCCATCGGCGGCACCAGCAAAGAGCGGCTGCGTGCGCTGTGGGTCGACAAGCTGGGCCTGGAGCCGACCGGGACTTTCCGCTCGAAGCGGGAGAACGTCGATGAAGACATCTGCGACCTGGGACGGGGCCCGTTCAAAGTGGAAATCGATCTGATGCAACCGCTGGACATCGACAAGAAGCCCGCGGTTCACGCAACGCCGTTGAACCACATCGGCCTGTGGATCGACGACCTGGCTGCGGCTGTGCAGTGGCTGACCGCAAACGGCGTGCGCTTTGCACCGGGCGGAATTCGCAAGGGCGCGTCTGGCCACGACATCTGTTTCATGCACCCCAAGGGCAACGAAGAATTTCCGATCGGTGGCGAAGGCGTGCTCATCGAACTCGTGCAGGCGCCGCCCGAAGTGATTGCGGCGTTTGCGGCGGTTCCGTCATGACAGTTCGCGAAATCCTGAAGATGGGCGACCCGCGGCTGCTGCGCGTGGCTCAACCGGTTCAAGCATTCAACACCAGCGAACTCGACGCCTTGGTCAGCGACATGTTCGACACGATGCGCGCCGCCGAGGGCGCCGGGCTTGCCGCACCGCAGATCGGCGTTGATCTGGCGGTGGTGATCTTCGGATTTTCCGAGAACCAGCGCTATCCGGATGCGCCGCCGGTGCCCGAGACGGTGCTCGTGAATCCGCGGATCGAAGCGCTCGACGCTGCGGTGGAAGAAGGTTGGGAAGGCTGCCTGTCGGTGCCGGGCCTGCGCGGCGTGGTGCCGCGTTTTGCGCGCATCCGCTACACCGGATTTGACGCCCAGGGCCGGCGCATCGAGCGCGACGCCGACGGTTTTCACGCGCGCGTCGTGCAACACGAATGCGACCACCTCGCCGGCGTGCTCTACCCCATGCGGATCCGTGATTTCAGCCGCTTTGGCTACACCAGCGTCCTGTTTCCAGATGCTGACCCGAACGCGGACGATTGAAGTTGCGCGCTCGACGTCCCGGATGCCGGGTCTGTTTCTCGATGTAAAGCTGCTGTTCCAGGGCGCATCCGAGTCGGCGCCGCGCCATGATGCAGCGTTGATTGCGCAGGCGTGCGGGCACGCCGGTGCCGCACCGCTTGTCGCGCCGGCACTGACCACCATCAAGAGAGGTTCGCACCATGTCGATGTACTCCGCCGGTGACTCATTCAGGCACATTGGCAATTCGACCGCGAAGGTTTTCGCCGCTTTGCTGTGCGCGGCGCTGGTCAGCGCAGTCGGCGCTCAAACCAGTCCGGCCGGCGAGGCCGAGGCGGATCCACCAGGCCGAGTCGGCCGACTGTCGGAGATGACGGGCCAGGTCTGGCTCTACAGCCCGAGCGCTGGCGAATGGATCGAAGCCGTGCGCAATCGGCCCATCACCGACGGCGACCGCCTGTCCACGGAAGGCGCCGCACGCGCCGAGCTGCGCATCGGCTCGACGACGGTTCGACTCGACTCCGGAACCGAACTCGAAGTCCTGAAGATCGACGATACGCGCATCGAACTGCAACTGCACAACGGATCGATGACGGTGCGGCTGCGCAACCGCGAGGGTGTCGACGAGTTCTCGGTCGTCACCGACGAAGGTCGTTTCCGCGCCCAGCGTACCGGCCGCTATCGGATCGACCGAATTGACGAAACGAGCCACCTGACCGTGACCAGCGGTTCGGCGCTCTATGAGGGACCGGGCAGCGCACTCACGGTTCACGGCGGCCAGCGTGCTGAGTTCTGGATCGATCGCGGCAACGTCGCCCAATACACGATCTCCGAGCCAAAACGCGATGCTTTTGCCGCGTGGAGCAGTGCGCGCGACCGCAATGACGATCGCAGTGCCTCGTCGCGCTATGTGTCCCCCGAAATGACGGGCGTCGAAGACCTCGATCGCCACGGCCGCTGGGAGCAAAGCGAGGAATACGGCGCGCTGTGGACGCCGCGCAACGTCCCTGTCGGCTGGGCGCCGTACAGCACCGGCCATTGGGCGTGGATCCACCCCTGGGGCTGGACCTGGGTCGACGACGCGCCCTGGGGCTTCGCGCCGTTTCACTACGGCCGCTGGGTCTACTACCGCTCCAACTGGTGCTGGACGCCGGGCGTCCGGGTGCACCGCCCGGTGTATGCGCCGGCCCTGGTGGCGTGGGTCGGCGGGCCGCGCGTCAGCGTGTCGGTGAACATTGGTGGCCCGGTGGTCGGGTGGTTCCCGCTCGCGCCGCGCGAAGTGTATGTGCCGAGCTACCGCGTCAGCCCACGCTATGTGCGCGCAGTGAACCACACGCATGCGCCGCAGATCGCCAGCGTGCAGCTGCACACCGGCAACCCGCAAGCGCATGTCGAGCAACGCGATTTCAGCAACCGCAAGTTCGCGCATGCGGTGACGGTGGTCCCGACCGGCGTGTTCACGCAGCGCCAGCCAGTCGCTCCCGCAGCCCGCAGTCTGCGCGAACGCCATGACGCACGTGAGTTGACACAGGAAGTGACGCGCGGCGCGACCCTGGTGGCAGCACCGGTCGAGGCCCCACCCAGGCGCGCGCTGGAACCGCGAACGATCACGTCGCCTCGCATGGGCAACGCCGAAGGGCCTGGCCGCCGCCCGGCGCCCGGGACCACGGCCGGCCCGGGGAACATTGCGCGCCCATGGCTGCGCACGGATGACGAACGTCGGGGTGGTGCGCGGGCTCCCGGTGGGCCGGAGGTCGTGCGCATCACGCCTGCCGCGCCTGCCGCGCCTGCCGCGCCGGCTTTCACCGCGCCGCAGCGGCCACAAGTGCCACCCGCCGCGCAAGCGCAGGCACCACAAGCACCACAAGCGCCCCAAGCCGCGCAAGCGCCGCAGGCAGTGAACGCGGCGCCAGCGGCTCAGCCCGTCGTGCCGGCCCCCGCGCCCGCAGCGCCGAGGTCTGCGCCCCCGGCGGCGGCTCCACCGGTCGCCGCTCCAGTCGCCATCGCTCCGGCAGTGATCACGCCGCGCCCGCCGCCTGCGCAGGAACCGCGCGAGCAGCGCAGCCGGCAACCGCGGCCCCCGGGCAATGAGGTTCCGGTCGTCGCGGCCAGGCCTGAGGCAAGGGCCCCCGCCGCACCCGTCGAGACACAGCGAGGCAATCACGCGATGCGCCCGCTACCGCCACGCACCGACGATGGCGCCAGAGCCGCTCCTTCCGTGCCGCGGGTACGTCCGGTTGAACCGCAGCCGCGCGAACGTGGCGAGCCGGGTCGGCAAGAGCGCCGCGAAGGGCGCGATCGGCGAGAGGCGAACTGATAGCGGCCTGACGCGGCTTCGCCGCCGCCATGCGGCTTGCAACCCGCACGGCCCTCGCCAGCCACTCACGAGCGCGCAGGCGCTCGCTCGGTGCGGGTTCAGCCCCCGTGGGGGGCCTGGAAATCTTCGGCGGCCCGGCGTCTCCTCGTGAGCCGCATCGCTACTTCAACCAAGGCCGCAGCACCGGCCAGACGTTGTCGAGCATCAGTGGCTGCGCCGCCTCGGTGGGGTGAATGCGGTCGGCTTGGAACAGCTGCATGGCCTGCGCCGCGTCGGCCACGCCTTTGAGCAGGAAGGGAACCAGGGTCGCGCCTTCTTGCTTGGCCACACTCGCGAACAGGCGCGCAAAATCGTCGCTGTACTTGCGGCCATAGTTCGGCGGCACCTGCATGCCGACCAGCATCACCTTGGCGCCGCTGCTCGCCGCGGCGCGCGACATCGCCACCAGGTTGTCACGCGTCAAGTCGAGCGGCAAGCCGCGCAATGCATCGTTGCCGCCGAGCTCGATCACCACATGCGTCGGTCGGTTCTCCAACAGCAATGCGCCCAGCCGCGAACGCCCGCCCGAGGTGGTGTCGCCGCTGATGCTGGCGTTGACGAGAGCAGCATCGACGCGCTCGCGCGCGAGACGCTGCTCTAGCAACGCAACCCAGCCGCTGCCGCGGCGCAATCCGTATTCAGCGGACAGGCTGTCGCCAACCACCAGAATCACGCGCCGGGCAGGAGCTGCTTGCGCCCCTGTCGCGGGCAGTGCCAACGCGAGCACGCTACAGTGCGACAGCCAAACCCGGCGCGACCAACCCATACGAACAACTCCTCCCAACATGCCGTCGGCGTCCCAACCCAGCATCATTGCCGTGCGCGGCCTGACCAAGCAAGTGCGCGATTCGACCGGCACACTGACGATACTGCACCAGATCGACTTCGAACTCGCCCCGCGCGAGTCGGTCGCCATCGTCGGCGCTTCCGGGTCGGGCAAGAGCACGTTGCTTTCGATCATCGCCGGATTGGACACGCCGACCACGGGAACGGTTCATCTCGCCGGTGTCGACTTGTTCGCGCTCGACGAAGACCAGCGCGCCGGCCTGCGTGCCGACAAGGTGGGCTTTGTGTTCCAGAGCTTCCAGTTGCTGGGCAACTTGACCGCGCTGGAAAACGTGATGCTGGCGCTCGAACTGCAGGGGCGCAACGACGCCCGCGCGATGGCCACTGAAATGCTGACACGCGTGGGGTTGCGCGACCGGCTCGGCCATTACCCGAAGGTGCTGTCGGGCGGCGAGCAGCAGCGTGTCGCGTTGGCGCGTGCCTTCGTGGTTCGCCCCGCGGTGTTGCTTGCAGATGAACCGACCGGGAGCCTGGACTTCGCCACCGGCGAGACCGTGATGGCGCTGATGTTCGAGCTGAACCGGGAAATTGGCACGACCCTCGTGCTCGTGACGCACGACCCGGCGATCGCGACGCGCTGCGACCGGCAATTGCACATCGAGGCCGGGCGCGTTCAAGTGGGCAGCGCGGCGGCCGTGTAGGCACGCGCGCCACCGCAAGTGCGCGCGATCAGTTCGCGAACTTGTAGTCCGTCTTCGCCTTGGCGCGGATCTCGTCGCGGAACTTCGCCATCTTCATCTGGTTCAGGCGCTGCTGAATCTGCGGCTTGACTTCCTCAAGCGGCGGGAACTTGGCCTCGCGCGTGTCTTCGAGCCGGATGATGTGAAAGCCGAACTGCGACTTGACAGGGGCCTCCGTCATTTCGCCCTTTTTCAGCTTGAGCAGCGCCTGCGAAAACTCAGGCACATACGAGCCGGGGTTGGCGAAGTCGAGGTCGCCACCGTTCTGGCCGGATCCCGGGTCCTTGGAGTTCTTCTTCGCGAGATCTTCGAAGCTCGCGCCGCCCTTGATCTGCGCGATCAGGCCTTTGGCGTCGTCTTCCTTCTCCACCAGGATGTGACGCGCGCGGTATTCCGTGCCGCTGGCCTGGCCCTTGAACTTGTCGTACTCGGCCTGGATTTCGCCGTCAGTGACCGGGTTCTTCTTGTTGAAGTCGTTGAACAGCTCGCGAATCAGAATGGTCTGGCGGGCCAGTTCCATCTGCGTCTTGTACTCGGCGCTTTGCGCCATGCCGCGCCTTTCAGCCTCTTGCATGAACATTTCGCGCAGCACGACTTCGTCGCGCACTTGTGTCTCAAGCTCGGGCGTCTTGGCCTGGCCGCCTTGTTTGGTGGCCTGGGACATCAGCGCGTCGGCTCTCGCCTTGGGCACGGGTTTGCCGTTCACCGTGGTGATGTTCTGCGCCAGGGCGGCCAGCGGCCACGCCGTGGCGGCACACAGGGCAAGCAATGATGCGCGCGCGGCTAGACGATTCAACTTCATGGGCGATGCCTTTCAATCTCGGGAAGGGGGGCAGGAATGGTGCCGCGATGGTGAGCGGCGCCGGGCTGGCGTCAGGATTCGCCAGGCGCGCGAGCGTCGATGGCGAGAGCATGAATGCCCTGAGGCATGAGCGGACCGAGGCAATCATATACGAGGCGGTGTCGGGCCACGCGCGTCAGGCCGCGAAAACGCTCACTCACCAGCCGTACGTGAAAGTGGCGGCCTTCGCGCGCGCCGGCGTGCCCGGCGTGCAAGTGACTGTCGTCGCCGACTTCGAGGTCCGCCGGTTGCAGGGCAGCGCGCAACACCGCTTCGATGGCGCTCGCGGTCAGGGGCACGGATGGTCCACTCATGAAGTGCCCTTCGGGGATTCGGCCTCGCCGGCCTGTGGCGCGACGTGCCGGCTGATATAGATGCCTTGGGCGAGCGTGAAGACCAGCATCAGCCCGATGCCGCCGAACAGCTTGAAGTTGACCCACGTGCCCGTCGAGTAGCTGTACGCCACATAGAGGTTCAGCACGCCCATCAACGCGAAAAAGGCAACCCAGGCCAGGCTCAGGCGGCGCCACACCGGCGCCGGCAGTTCGAGTTGCCCGCCCATCAACAGCTGAAGCAGGTTCTTGCCGAAGAAAAACTGCGAAACCAGAAACGCCAGGCCCATGAACCAGTACAGCACGCTGGGCTTCCATTTGATGAAGGTTTCGCTTTGGAACCAGATCGTCGCGCCGCCCAACACGACGACCAGGCCCAGGCTCACCCACAGCATCATGTCGACCTTGCGTCGCATGGCTTTGAGCGTTGCCACTTGCAGCAGGGTCGCGATGATCACCACCATGGTGGCCAGCAGCACCGGCGCCTCACCCCCGCCCACGACACCACCCGAGACAAGAGCGCCCAGGTGTGCGGTGGCGAACTGCGCGGCCCAATCCTTGTGGTTCTCGGCGTACTTGAACATGCCGAAAAACAGCACGATGGGCAGAAAGTCGAACAGCAATTTCATGATGAACAAGACACTTCGATGCCGCGCGCCCAATCGGGAGGGAAAGCGGCGTAAGGGGCAAACTCGATCTGCTCGTCGTATGGACGGCGCAGCACTTCGTGGAGGCGCTTGACTTCCGAAAAGTCGCCGTTGCGCGCACTTTGAATCGCGGTCTCGGCGAGGTGATTGCGCAAGACGAACTTCGGGTTCACGCGTTTCATGCGGATCGCACGTTCGGCGTCGCTGCTGTTCTCACCACGCAGGCGCTCGGCGTAGCGCTGTGCCCAGGCGTCGAAGGCGAGGCGATCAATGAACAGGTCGCGCAGGCTGGCGTTCGCGTCGTTGGCACCGACGCCATCGGCGGCGAAATCCGCGAGGCGCCGAAACGCGATCGTGAAGTCGGTGCGCTCCTTGGCCATCAGCGCCATGATTTCGTCGATCAACTCTGCGTCGGATTCGTGCGTCGTCGTCAGCCCCAGCTTGGCCGACATGCGCTGCACCATGGCCTGCGAAAACTCGGTTCGATAGGGCTCCAGCGCCGCCAACGCCACGTCGGTTTCACCGATCAGCGGCAACAACGCCTGCCCGAGCGCATGCAGGTTCCACAACGCCACGCTGGGTTGGCGTGCAAAGGCGTAGCGACCCTGGTGGTCGCTGTGGTTGCAGATATGGCCGGGTTTTTTTATGGCCTGCCTTTCTATAAAACGCTTTACTAAATTATTACCCGTTATC
>JANNKM010000090.1:0-7529 GCA_031396305.1 Rhizobacter sp. | reverse complement strand
TGCCTCCCATGGCGTAGACGTCGCTGATCGCGTTGGTGGCGGCAATGCGGCCGAAGTCGTACGGGTCGTCGACGATGGGCATGAAGAAGTCGGTCGTCGCGATCAGCGCCTGCTCGTCATTGAGCTTGTACACCGCGGCGTCGTCGGCGGTCTCGATGCCCACGAGCAGTTCCTTGGGCACGGGGAAGCCGGTCGAACTCTTCAGGATTTCGCTCAGCACACCCGGGGCGATCTTGCAGCCGCAGCCGCCGCCGTGCGAGAGGGATGTGAGGCGTACCGCTTTCTCGTGGGGAGCGTTCATCGAGGGTTCTCCAGTGCAGTGTGAATCAGGTTCAGCAGGCGGCGCTGTTCTTCGGCGGAATCGAACAGCGGTGCGCGTGCAACGGTCTGCGCTCGCAACCGCGCCAGGAATTGCGCGTCGTCGCGTGCGCGGGCGATCAATGCCGCCAGTGCCGCATCATCGCCGAGATCGAAATACCCTGCGAAGCCCGGGCCGAGCATGCCCACGTTGCCCGCCACGCGCGAGGCCAGCACGGCGGTGCGGCTTTGCGCCGCTTCCAGGATGACATGCGCGCCGCCTTCCATCTTGCTGGTGCTCACGAGCAGGTGGCCGTGCTGGATGTGGCGCCGCGTCACGGGCCGGGGCAGGGCACCGAGCCAGCGGTAATGCGGGCACTCCTGCTGCGTGCGGCGTGCCGCGGCGCCGAGGTCAGCATCGAGGGCGTCGCCGATGTGCTCGAAGTGGATGGTGCTTCGACCATTCAGGCGCAGCGCCGCGCGCATGAATGTCGCCGGGTCTTTCTCGTCGCGCAAATGCGCGACCTGCACGACGCGCAGCACGCGTTTGGGCAGCGCAGCAGCGCGCAGCGGCGGCGCGGACTGGTAGATCACGCTGCACTTGGCGCGAAGCGCGGGCGCGAGTTCTTCCAGCCCTTGATCCTGCAGCACGACCAGATGGCTCGCCTGCCGCAATGAGGCTTTCGCCGCTGCGTCGCCGCGGATGTCTCGGTACAGGTCGGTTCCGGTGAGCACGACGATCAAGGGCCGCCGCGGATGGGCCTTCGCAAAGGCATCGATGCTCGGCGCGGAACGGCGCGCATGCAGGGCGATCAGCGCCGCACAGTCCTCGCCGCTCCATTGGGTGGAGATGGCGGTGCGACAATTCCCGGCCAGCATGCGCGACCAGCGCCACGCCGTGTGCCAGTTGCCGTTGTTGGCGGCGACCAGGGCCGGACTGACGATCGATATGAGAGGGCGCAACTTGCTCGACATTGAGGCACCGAACATGGAGTCCGCGCAGATGCGGGCTGGCGGCAAGGAGTTGTTGTCGCTCGCGCTGATGGATGCGCGCAATCATACGTTGCGCTGGATCGCGGCCTACGAGCGCGCGCTCGGCGCGACACTGCAGGTGGCGCTGAGCGCAGAAATGAATCCGCCGCTGTGGGAACTGGGGCACATCGGCTGGTTCCAGGAGTACTGGCTCGCGCGCAACGTGCAGCGCGCGCGTGGCGCGGCGTGCGACCCGGCGCACCCGCGCCTGGTGTCGGTGCTGGCGCATGCCGATCGCTGGTACAACTCGTCGACGGTGGCACACGACAGTCGCTGGTCACTCGACCTGCCCGACCTGAACGAGACCCGGCAATACCTCGTGCAGACGCTGGAAACCACGCTCGACCTGCTGCACGGAACGCCCGAAGATGACGCCGCGCTGTACCTGTATCGCCTGGCGCTGTTTCATGAAGATATGCACGTCGAGGCGTTTGCCTACATGGCGCAGACATTGGGCATCGAATCCGGGTTGCTGGCGCCGATCGCGACGATGGCGCCGCGCGAGCCTCTGGTGTTTCCGGCCACGACCTGGATGCTCGGCAGCGCGGCGGAGGGCTTCGCGTTTGACAACGAGAGATCGCGCCATGCGGTGCATGTGCCCGATTTCGAGATCGACGCACAAGCCGTGACGTGGGCACAGTACTGCGAGTTCGTCGAAGACGGAGGCTACGACGACCCGAGGTTCTGGGGCGAACCGGGTCGCGCCTGGCTGCAAGCGACGCAGCGCCGCACGCCACGCTACGTGGACCAGATGCGCCACGGCGTGTTGCAGCACCGCAACGGCCGGCTGATGCGCGTTCCGCTGGCCCAGCCCGCCATGCACGTGACCTGGTTCGAAGCGCAGGCCTGGTGCGCCTGGGCCGGCCGGCGCTTGCCCAGCGAAGTGGAATGGGAGGCTGCGGCGCACCTCGGTGCGTCACGCGGCTTTCGCTGGGGCGATGTGTGGGAGTGGACGGCGACAGCCTTCCATCCCTACCCGGATTTTCAAGCAGACCCGTACCGTGACTATTCCGAACCGTGGTTTGGCACCCACAAGGTGCTGCGCGGCGCGTCCTTCGCGACGCGCGGTCGCATGCGCAGCGCGAAGTACCGCAACTTCTACCTGCCGCAGCGCGACGACATGTTCGTCGGCTTTCGCAGTTGCGCCGCTTGAGCCAAGGAACTCCCTTGTATGTCCTCCCGGCGCACGCCGGGATCCACGCTCAGCGCACTACCCTGGATCCCGGCCTTCGCCGGGACGACAGTTGCTCTCCCGCTGGCGGGAGAGGGAGCCAAGCTACAAGCCCGTCAGGTAGTGCGCCAGGTTGACGACGTCCTGCTCGTTCAGCGTGTTCGCCACACTCGTCATGTTGCCGGCGTCGTTGGTGCGCTTGCGCGCCTTGAAGTCGCTCAACTGCTTGACGATGTAGTCAAAGTTCTGCCCGGCGACGCGCGGAATCTCGTTCTGCCCGGCGAAGCCGCCCAGATGGCACATCGTGCACAACGTCTCGTCGGCCTTCGCCTTGCCGAGTTTCGCCTTCTCCGGATCGACCTTGAAGTTCAGCGACCTCGGCTTCTGCTTCGAATAGTAGTCGGCGAGTTCGCGCATTTCCTCGCGAGACATGCCGGCGACCATGGGCGTCATCTGCGGGTCGCTGCGCCGGCCTTCCTGAAAGTCACGCAGTTGCAGATAGAGGTAGCGTGAGGTCTGGCCGGCGAGAATGGGGTTCGTCGGAATTTGCGAGTTGCCGCCTTCACCGTGGCAGGCAGCGCAAAGCGCCGCCTTGGCCGGGGCCTGCGGCGGGGCCTGCGCTGGAGTCTGGGTCGCAGCGCCGGTGAAGATCACCAGCGCCGCCCATCGTGCCGCGGTAGCGCTCAATCTCACGGCAGAGCGAACACAATGACCGAGTTGCCGCGTTTGAAGTCAAGCTGTGTATTGCCGCCCGCCGCCACGGCGACGTACTGCTTGCCCGCCACGGTGTACGACACGGCAGGCGCGTTCACGCCGGCACCGCACTGGAACTCCCAGAGCTTCTTGCCGGTCTTTGCGTCGAACGCGCGGAACAGGCCATTGCCTTCGCCGTTGAACACCAGGTTGCCGGCGGTGGCGAGCACGCCGCCGATGAGGGGCTGCTCGGTGTCGAATTTCCAGGCCATCTTGCCGGTGTCGATGTTCACTGCTGCCAGACGGCCCCATTGCTTTTCGCCGGCGATGACCTTGAACGCGCCGCCCAGCCAAAGCTTGCCGCCCGGGTACTTGGCTTCTTCGACGTGGTACGTCATCGGCTGGTGCAGGTTCGCGACGTAGGCCAGGCGCGTTTGCGGGTTGAATGCCATCGGGCTCCATTCGACGCCACCGTTCGCGCCGGGCAACATGCGCGCGCCGTCCTTGGTGGGCAGCACCCACATGTTCTCTTGCGGAACCATCGCCTCGCTGTGGCGGATGAGCTCGCCGGTGACGCGGTCGTGCACATACACATGGCCGGTCTTGCCGCCGTGGATCGCGACCTTGCGCATCTTGCCGTCCTTGCCGGCTGCCGTGGTCAGGATCACCGGCGATACGGCGTCGAGGTCCCACACGTCATGCGCGATGTACTGGTAGTGCCACTTGTACGTGCCATCCTTCAGGTTGATCGCGACGATCGAGTTGGTGTACAGGTTGTCGCCCGGGCGCTCGGCGCCATACAGGTCCGGGCTGGGGTTGCCGGCGACGAAGAACACCGTGTTCGTCTCGCGGTCCACCGCAGGCGCCATCCACACGCCGCCACCGAGCGTCTTGTAGAAGTCGCCGCCCTTCTCAGTGAACTGCTTCTTCTCGGCCGCGATGTCGCGCAGCATGTTGCGGCCGGTGGCGTCGTTCACCGCCCAGACGCCTTCATGGCCGCGCTCGGGAATGCTGTAGAACGTCCAGACCAGCGCGCCGGTCTTGGCGTCGAACGCCTTGACGAAACCGCGCACGCCGTATTCGCCGCCGTTCGTGCCGATCAGCACCTTGCCGTCCACGGCCACCGGCGCCATCGTTTCGGAGTAGCCGAGTTCGGGGTCGGCGATCTGCGTGGACCACAGCACCTTGCCGGTCTTGGCGTCGAGCGAGATCAGTTTGGCATCGAGCGTGCCCATGAACAACTGGCCGTCGAGGATCGCCACGCCGCGGTTGTTCGGGCCGCAGCAATAGGTGGTGACCGGACCCTGCTTGTGCTTGTAGTGCCAGAACTGCTTGCCGGTGGTCGCATCGATCGCGTACACATGGTTGTACGAGGTCGTCAGATACATGATGCCGTCGACGACGATCGGCGCGGTTTCCATCGACTCGACGACTTCGGTCTGGAAGATGAACGCCGGCTTGAGCTTGGCAACGTTCTCGCTGTTGATCTGCGACGCCGGGTAGTAGCGCGTCTGCTCGTAGCTGCCGTTGCTGTGCAGGAAGTTGGCGCCGTCTTTCGCGGCGGCGTTGAGCTTGGCTTGCGACACTGAAATGTTCTTCGGCACCGGCGAGCCGGCAGCTGCGGTCTGGCCGGTCACCTCCTGAGCAACTGCCGAAGCGCTTGCCAATGTCAGGCCGCAGGCGAGGGCGGATAGCACCGGAATCGTTCGCCGAATCTTCGAAGTCTGGTTGGGCATACGTGTCTCCTGGAGTTGCTGTGTGCACCGGCTGCGCGTGCACGACGCTTGGGCCTTGACCACGAGTGATCGTGCGGTCTGCGGCACGATCCCTCTGGCTCCAGAATATAGTGCAAGAGCCAGGCGCCAAGGCGCGCTTGCATCTCATCTGCCACACTGCGTACCCCAGGATTTACCCGATGAAGCTGGTCCCACGGATTTCTCGCCCGCGCAACTGGGCTCTGACCCTGCTGCCCATCGTCATCGCCTGCGCGGCTGGCGCAGTGAACGCGCAGGCGTCGCCGCACCTGAGCCTGAGCGCGCAGTTGCTGGTCAGCGCGCGGCAGAACGATCTGGCGCTCGTCGATCGGGTGTTGAGCAAGGGAGCCGCACCCAATTCGCGCAACCGTCTGGGCAAGACGGCGCTGTTGATGGCCGCCGAGAAGGGCAACATGGCGCTGGCGCAGCGCATGCTGGAGGCCAATGCCGACGTGAACCTCGCCTCGCTCGAAGGCGTGACACCCTTGATGGCGGCGAGTTACGGTGGCCATGTCGATCTGGTGCGGCGCCTGCTCGCCAAGGGCGCGCGCACCGGGCCGCAGGACCGCATGCGCAAGCCCGCGATCATTTACGCCGCGGGTCAGGGCCATGCCGACGTGATCGACGCGTTGCTTGACGCCGGAGTCGACGTGAACGGGGTGTACGAAAACCAGCTCAGCGCCCTGATGTGGGCGGCCGGCCAAGGCCACGCCCAGGTCGTGCAGCGCCTGGTGCAACGTGGCGCGCGCGTCGATGCGCGCGACAACCGCGGCCTGTCGGCCAGCGACATGGCGCGGCGCGAGGGGCATGCTGCGGTGGTGGCGCTGCTCGGTGCCTGACTCCGAGTGTCATCCCGGTGCAAGCCGGGATCCACTGCGTGACCTGCCGCCGCCCCGGTGGATCCCGGCGTGCGCCGGGATGACGCTTTGCCGCGCCTACCCTGGCTGGCGCGCCAGCCCGAGCCGTTCGACGATGATGCGCTCCTTGGCGAATGCATCGCGGCACGCCTGCGCATACTCGGCCGGGCCGAGATACGTGGGATCCTGATCGTATTTTGCGATCTCTTGCACAAAGGCAGGGTCGAACATCGCGCGCTTGAAGGCGTCGTGCAGCGCGTCGCGCACCGGGTTTGGCAAACCGCGCGGCCCGCCCAGGCCGAACGGCGACATCGCGACGATGTCGAAACCGAGTTCGCGCAACGTCGGTGCGCTGGGCCAGCGTTTCGAGCGCTGCGCCGCGAACGTGGCGAGCAGGCGGAGGCGCCCTGCATCCACCGCGGGGCCGAAGCCGGTGGAGTTGACGCCCGACATCACCTGGCCGGCGCTGATGGCGTTCAATTGCTCCGCCGTTCCCTTGTACGGAACGTGGATGTACTTCAGGCCGCGCAGCGTGAATAATTCTTCGAGCACGACGTGAGGCGTCGTGCCGACTCCATTCGTCGCGATGCTCAGCTCGCCCGGCCGAGCGCGCGCGAAAGCGAACATGTCTTCCAGGCTGCGGAACGTGCTCGTGGCGTTGACGAGCACGCCAAACGTCGTGCCGGAGATCTGGATGATCGGCGTCACGTCGCGAATCGGATCCCACAGCACTTTTTGCGTGTGCGGCGCGCGAAAGACTGTCTGCGGCAACTGGGCGATGGTGTAGCCGTCGGGCTCGGCCTGCTGCAGGATCGGCATCGCGAGCGTGCCGCCGGCCCCGCCGCGGTTTTCCACAAGCACTTTCTGGCCCAGCGCATGACCGGCCAATTCGGAGAGCAGGCGCAGCGAAATGTCGGTCGCGCCGCCGGCCGGCCACGGCACCCACAGCGTGATCGGGCGCGACGGAAACTTGTCGACGCCAAGCGCCGGCCCACCCGGCAGCGCCAGGCACGCGGCGCTGCCCAGCAGGAGTTGTCTGCGGGCGATTTTCATGCAGGCGGGCCTTTCTTCGCCAACCCGCCGAAGCCACGCTGCGGGTCATAGCCCCAGCATGACAAGGTGAAGAAAACGATCAGGCAACCCAGCACCACCCAAGGCGCCAGGCCCGGGTCTTTGCCGTAGGCGGCAAACCGGATCCATTCGATCGCATGGGTGAACGGGTTGACGCCGGCGAGCCAGTAAACCCATTCGGCACCCGACTCCTGGAGCTTCCACAGCGGATACAGCGCAGTGGAGATGAAGTACATCGGGAAGATCACGAAGTTCATCGTTCCGGCGAAGTTTTCCAACTGCTTGATATGCACCGACAACAGCAACCCCAGCGCGCCGAGCATCAGCGCGCCGCACACCAGGGCGAACAGCGCGTGCAGCCCGGCAAGTGAAAGCACCGGGAGCTGCGTGCCGATCAGCGCGGCGACGATCACGAACGCCAGCGCCTGCAGCACCGACAGCAGCGCTGTCGCGCAGAGTTTCGCGAACAGCAGCCACGGCCGCGGCAACGGTGCGGTGAGCAGCAGGCGCATCAGGCCCATCTCGCGGTCATACACCATCGCGAGTGACGACTGCATGCCATTGAACAGCAGCACCATGCCCACCAACCCCGGGGCGATGTACACGTCATAGGAGATATAGGTGTCGTAGGGTTCGACGATGGCGATGCCGAAC
>JANNKM010000065.1:0-3642 GCA_031396305.1 Rhizobacter sp. | reverse complement strand
GCCTCGGCCGCGGCCTGGACGCTCTGCTGGCGGCCAACAATACGCCTGAGACCCAGCGCCAGGAAATGCTTGGCGTCGGCGCAAGGAGAGTTTGCCGCCCCAGGTCTTTGCAAGGGCATTGCATCCGCAAGACCGTGAGTTCCTGATCAGCAGCCCGTTTTCCTGGGGCCAGCATTGGAAGCGGGCACGGCGGATGACCTACATCGAACAATACGCCAGCGCCCATCATGTCGAAGACCTGCTGCGCTTGACGGCCGTCGCTGTCGAGCTCGGGGTCCTCGACAAGTCGGAGGTGAGGACCTTCTTTGATGAGGACAACTTCATCCCGGGCGGCATCGAACTGGGCGTTTATCCTGCACAGTTCTGGCTTCGGAGCATCAGTTCTATTGAAGCTGTCATTCGCGAATGCGTGCGCACCCATCGGGCCGTACGCAGCGGATCCCAGGCGCGCTCCTGGGCCTTTTGCTCCGAGCGACTTGGCAGCTTCTTGCTGCTCAAGCACTTCGGGGCCCTGGGTGATCAACGGCTTCGGTTTCGGCGCTTTGCGCATGCCTTTCCACCGCAATGGGTGAAGCGGCACGCGGGCCAGCTCAACTTGATCACGCAAGGCGACCAGCCCGAATACATTCCCGGAACCTGACCGATCACACGCGCAGCTGGCGTGCCAGACCGAACCGTTCGCGCTCCAGGCCTTGGAACGCGTCTGGCGTGAGTTCATCCATGCCGTGGCGGGCCATTTTCAAGATGGTGCAAAACTGATTCCCATACTGCGGCGACACGTAGGTCGGCATGAGTTGGGTCAAGCCGAGCAGCCGCAATTCGATCATCAGCAGGCGAAACGAATCGGGCGTGAATGTCCAGGCGTGGGTGTCGATGTAGTGCGCCCCGGGCGTTTCTGCGTCGAGCATCGCGGCGTACGCGTCGCTCAAGCGGTTGCAGAAACGCACGCCCTCGAAATCGGCGTCACGCATCCGGTGCCCGAGGTTCTTGTCGATCGCGCGCGAAATCCCATCGAACACCTGTTTGCCCTGGTGGACCCGGGGACGCTTCAAGTGCGCGAGCAATGCGTCCGAGGTCACGCTCGGGTAGCGCAGCGCATCGAAGCAGGTGCGCAGGTCGGGAATCATCTCGATCACCCTACCGCCCGGCTTCAACAGTTTTTCGAGAGACTGAAGGTGACCGATCAGGTCAACCTGGTGCTCGAGCGTGTGCGAGCCGTAGATCACATCAAACTTCAGCTCGGGCGGCATCAGGGTTTCGATGGGTGTGCCGGTGAATACGAAGTCGATCGGCTGAATCCTGTCTACCTGGTGCGCGACCGTCGGGTCGGCGGCGTACTTGGTTCGCAGCTCCTCAGTGCTGCAATGATCCAGGTGGTAGACGTTCGGATGTGTGGCATTCACGTAGCGTGGGTTGTAACCGCCGCCGATCTCCAGGATCACCGCGTCGCGCGGCACCGACTTCATCATCGGCTCGACGAGCAGCCGTTTCACGATCGAGCGCTGCCACTTGCCGGTGCGCCGGGACAAGGTACGGATGATGCTTGACAGCATGGCTTCAGGGCTTCGACGTTGCGCGCCCGGCCTGGGCAGGCAAGAACTCGGCCGGCACCACAGCCGCGAGCTGTGCACTGCCGGCGAATCGGTCCAGGATGCTGGTCTTGATGTAGGGGAAGCCTGCGCGGATCAATTGCGCCCAGCGAAACGAGGTGTCATTCGAACTGTGAGGATCGTCCGACAGGGGTGGGAAGAGCGCTGCGCAACGCAGCCCGTGCTGCGTCAACACCTGGGTCAGCCGGGTCTCGTAGACATCGATCACCTGGCCCTTGGTCGGCAGGCTCAGCATGCGGTTGAAAATGCGTCGCAGCACAGCGCTGTGCAACGCGGTCGCGTTGAACACCAGGAAGAAACTCTGCACATGGCGCAGCGGCGACTGGCTTTCGGTCAGGCCCACCACGTCGGCAGTGGAACGGCGCGCGCGATCCATCATCTGGTCGAAATGTTGTGCGTTCAGTGGCCCGACGATGCTGTCATTGACGAGGAACAGCCGCGTCCAACGCTGCTTGTCCTCGCACAACTCGAACAGATGCGCCCAGGCGGCGAAGTCGAAGCCGACGTTCTCGCGCACGAATGCGCCGTGGAGCTTGTCGAGCAGGTCGACGTCGATCACGATGCTCTGCGGTGGGAGGTCGGTATTCAGAATCAGCACGACATTCAGGCCTGCGCGCAGCAGGTGCGTGATGTGCGTCTTGACGTGGGCCTTGAGCTGCGGTGCGGACGCATGACTGACGAAGAAGCACACTTCGGCGCCGAGCTCCGGCGCCAGCGGCTTGAGTGCGTGCAGCCGCGCCTGCGAGGCTGGGGGCGCAGTCCAGCCCAGACCGTCGATCACGTCGTTGTACTTGCGTTGCAAGATGCGGTGCTCGCGTCGGCGCACGTAAGGCATCGCCGCCTTGGCATTGCGCCGCCAGGCGCGAAAGGCATCGGTGAAGGTGGCCATGTCGTTCAAGCTCAGCGATATTCAACCTGCCCACCACGATGCACCATGTGCAGCGAAAACCCAGTGCGCGCGCGCTCCGCTTCGACCCACTGCCGCGTCTGCGCCTTGCGCGCGAACTTGGCCTTCTGCCGGCCCCACCAGGTGAGGCCGATCTTGCTGTAGAAGTAGCGGTGGTCGCCGAACTTGGACACGCCTTGTTCCTTCTTCAGCGCGGTCTGCGTGATCATGCCGAAGTGGTGCATGAATGCATCGCCCACCGTGCCCACGGCCAAGCCGTGGCGCTTGCAGCGGGCCAGGAATTCCGCGTCTTCGCGCCCGTACAGCAGACGGTCGGTGTCGAGGTAGCCGATTTTCTGAAACACCGAGCTGCGCACCGAAAAGCACACGCCGTGGAACCAGCCGTGACGCACCGTGCCGCTCATCTTGGTCAGGAACTGCGGCGTGAACGCGTCGAGGTCGTAGTCGAGGTCGAACTCCACCAGTGACGGGCTGACGACGTCCAGGCCCAACCGCTCGGCAGCCTCAAGCTGCGCCTGGATGAAATTGTGGCTGCACACGATGTCGTTGTTCAGCAGCACGACCCAATCGCTGTCAGCGAGCAGCGCGCCTTGCGTCCAGGCGCCGCCGCAGCCCAGGTTCACCGGGTTGCGGATAGAACGTATATCCTGCCGCGCCGCGAGCCAGGCAGGCGTGTCATCGGTGCTGCCGTTGTCGATGATCAACAGCGACGCCGGATCGACCCCATGTGCGAGCAGGCTCTGCACACACTGCTGCGTGTACTTCAACTGATTCAGCACGGGAATGACGACGGTGTATTTCATGGGGGTGTCACATCACATCCAGTCGACGAACGCGCCATTCGTGATCGGCAGCGTGCCGGCGTCGGTCACGGCCTGCATGCCCAGCCCGGTGCGGCAGGCCACCAGCCAGTCACCGGCGCCGCGACCGTGCAGGCACAAGCTCGAGAACTCTGGCTGCGCCTGCGAAATCTTGTGTGCCGGCGGTACCAGGATCTGCGTGGGCCGCCCGAGCATATTTGCGGCGTAGTGGGTGAACGTGGAACACGGCGAGCCGATCAGCGTATCGCAGCAGCCCAGCGCAAACAGGTCGGCAGCGGGGTGCCGGTCCGACTGGTGGCCCGCT
>JANNKM010000035.1:0-39989 GCA_031396305.1 Rhizobacter sp. | reverse complement strand
GTCGATGATCTTCAAGTGCCCGCCAGCGTCCAGGAACCCCGCATCCCCCGTGTGATACCAGCCGTCCAGCGTTAACACCTCGGCGGTGGCGGCCGGATTCTTGTAGTACTCCTTCAACAGGCCCGGCGACTTGACCATGATTTCGCCATTCGCCTCGACACGAATTTGCACGCCGTTGATCGGCACGCCCACCGTGTCGGCCTTGACTTCATGATCGGGTTGCAGGCACACGAAGACGGCGGTTTCGGTGGAACCGTAGAGCTGCTTCAGGTTGATGCCGATCGAGCGATAGAACGTGAACAGGTCCGGGCCGATCGCCTCGCCTGCGGTATAGGCCACGCGCACTCGCGAAAAACCCAGCGTGTTGCGCAGCGGTCCAAAGATCAGCAGATCGCCCAGGGCGTAGCTCAGTCGATCCCCCAGGCTCAGCGCCTTGCCGTCCATGCGCGCGGGCCCGACGCGCCGTGCGACCGCCATGAAGTGATGAAACAAGCGGCGCTTGACGCTGCTCGCGTCTTCCATGCGGATCATCACATTCGTCAGCAGACCTTCGAATATCCGCGGTGGCGCAAAATAGTAGGTCGGGCCGATTTCCTTCAGGTCGATCGTTACCGTCGCCGCCGATTCGGGGCAGTTCACGACATAGCCGCAGACCAGCCACTGCGCATACGAGAATATGTTCTGCCCGATCCACGCTGGCGGCATATACGCCAGCACTTCTTCCGCCGCGCCGAGGCGGTCAAAGTCGGCGCCGGCCTTGGCACGATCGAGCAGCGTGAAATGGGTGTGCACCACGCCTTTGGCCTTGCCCGTCGTTCCCGATGTGAAAAACATCGCTGCCACGTCGTTGGGCGACGCCTTCGCGATTTCGGAATCGAAAAATCCTGGTTGCGCCCGATCCCAGGCGCGCCCCGACTGAAGCAACGCATCGATTGAGGCCAACCCCGGCTCGCTGTAGTTGCGCAAGCCCCGAGCGTTGTCGTACCAGACGTTGCCAAGTTGCGGGCACGTCGCGCGCAGCTCGAGCAGTTTGTCGACCTGTTCCTGGTCTTCGACGACCGCGAACGCCACCTCGGCGTTGTTGATCGGGAACTCGAATTCACCTCCCGCCGCGTCCTGGTACAAGGGAACTGGTATTGCACCGAGCGCCTGCGCCGCGATCATCGAGGCGTACAAGCGCGGCCGGTTCTCGCCGATCACGACGACGTGTTGGCCACGCTTCAAGCCCGCGGCCGCAAGACCGCAGGCGAGGTCGCGCACCAGTTGGGCAAGTGCCGACCAACTCATGGTCTGCCAGATGCCGAACTCCTTGACGCGCAGCGCCGCCGCATCAGGGCGAGCCTTCGCATGTTCCAGCATCAACCGAGGAAAGGTGTTCTGCACAATCTGGATCCCAAACCAAATTACTGTGAGAGGCCGCAAGCCCTCACTGAGCGTCCCACGGCCACCGCCTTGCGGCGACCCTCCCCCGTGGCGATCAAGGAAAATGGCAGAGCCACAATTCCTTGAATGGCCGCAATGCTAGGGCGCGGTTTGACGTCATGATGTCATTGCGGCGACATTCCAAGGGTTCACCCGGGGCGTGCTTTCCCGGGGAGCCTCCGCCAGGAGGCGTCAGTTGCCGCGAAACGAAAGCAACAGAGCCGAACCATGAATCGAGTCCCGAACGCATCTCTGCACCAACGCGCCCGCTCGGCGAGTGCGACCGAACTCGCCGCAATCCCCTGGCTGCGCACCCTCGACGCGCCCGACGCAACACGAATTGCCGCATTGATCCAGGTGGTCAACGCCGAGGCGGGCGAATTGGTATGCAAGGTGGGCCGGCCCGCGACGTACTGGTTCGGCGTCGTCGACGGACTGCTGAAGATGAGCACCGACACCGCCGACGGTGTGGCGATCACGTTCACCGGCGTGCCGCCAGGGGGCTGGTTCGGAGAAGGCACCTTGCTCAAGCGAGAGGCCTACCGCTACAACATCCAGGCGCTGCGGCGCAGCGTCGTGGCGGGTTTGCCCGTCGACACCTTTCATGAACTGCTGCTCACCAGCATTGCGTTCAACCGCTTCGTCCTGAACCAACTCAACGATCGCCTCGGCCAGTTCATCGCCGCGCGTGAGATCGACAGGCTCACCGACCCCGACCTGCGCGTCGCACGCAACCTGGCGGCGCTGTTCCACCCATCTCTCTATCCTGGCGTCGGTTCGTGGCTGCGAATCACGCAGTTGGAGCTGGGTTACCTCGTGGGCTTGTCGCGCCAGCGCGTCAACAAGGCGCTTCGCGCATTGCAGGAACGCCGCCTGATTCGCGTCGAATACGGCGGTGTGCGTGTGCTCGACCTTGACGCTTTGCGCCACTACCGCGGTTGAACCGCGCCCGTCACGGATTGGAAACGCCCGCGGCCACATGCCCGGCCGGGACATGTTCGGCGGCGTTCTCGATGTGGCCGGTCTGGTCGTCGAAGAAGAAGTCGGGTTCGAACTCGCGCAGGAACTCGCCTTTAGCCAGACCGCCGAGGAACATCGCTTCGTCGATCTGGATGTTCCAGTCCATCAAGGTGCGGATCGCGCGCTCATGGGCGGGCGCGCTGCGCGCCGTCACCAGAGCGGTGCGGATGCGCATCGCCCCTGCAGGTTCGTGCTGCAGGCGCTGCAGCGCTTCCAGCAGGGGTTTGAACGGTCCGGGCGGCAGCGGCTTCGCGGCGCGCATCTGCTCGTGGGCCTGGAAAGCCGCGAGGCCAGCGTCCTGGTAGATGCGCTCGGCTTCGTCGCCGAACAGTACGGCGTCGCCGTCGAAGGCAATCCGCACTTCCCACGGGTGCGCGCTGGACGCGCGTGCCGAGTGCGGATACACGCGCGCTGCGGGCACACCCGCGGCAAGCGCCGAGCGCACGTCGGCCTCGTTGGTCGACAGGAACAGGTTTGCGCTCAGCGGTCGCAGGTAGCACCACGGCGACTTGCCGCGCGTGAACACGCCACGCTGCACGGCCAGCCCGTAGTGCTGGGCGGAACGAAACACGCGCATCCCCGACACCGGGTCATTGCGTGACAGGATCACGACTTCAACACGTGGCGCGTCCGGCGCGTTGAACGCGAGAAGCTTTTGCACGAGCGAAAACGCCACGCCCGGCTTGGCAGCGTGTTCCAGCCGTTGCAGCTGCAGTTGCATGTAGGCGCGGTCGTCGGAGGCCTCGAAGACGCGGTTCTCTTCTTCAAAGTCAAACAGGGCACGCGACGAGATCGCGACGACGAGCTGACCGACGAGCGAGGTGGGCATGCGGCGCATGATAGCCACGCCCCACCGGGCATGCGATGGCGCGGCGCAGCCGCAGCGAGTCTCGCTACTGCACGAATCCGATGTTCGGGCGTTTGCCGGCGGCGTCAGGCAAGTCGGCAGCGATGACGTAGTCGCGATGTGCGAGTTTTGCGTTGCCGAACGCCGTCATCCAGGCGCGGCGCATCTCGCGTGGAGCGAGTTCGCTGAGACGATCGAGCACGTCGGCGCGAGGTTCGGGCTCGAAGCGCGAGCCCCAGTCGTGGTCGGCGCGAATGTTGCGATACAGCTTGGTTGCGATGCGCCGTGCCGCCTCGCGGTCGGGCGCCTGGACTTCGTAGACGTTCATGCGGTTCAGGATCGGGTCGGGAATGCCACGCGCATCGTTCGCTGTAGCGACCCAGATCACCTGACTGGCGTCGATCGCCACTTCGGCGAATTCATCGATGAAGCTTGCGGCCGTGTCGTGTTCGAGCAGGCTGTACAAAGCGCCCAGCGGGTCATAGGCGTGTTCGCCGCCGGCCTTGTCGATTTCGTCCACCACCATCACCGGGTTGGCGTATTGGCCGTCGACCAGGGTCTCGAACACCTTGCCGGCACGCGCACCCTTCCACTGGCTGGACGCACCCGACAACACCCAGCCGGCGGTCATCGAACTCATCGAGATGAAACCCATGCCGGTGCCGAGCAACTGCGAGATCGCGCGCGCGAAATGCGTCTTGCCCACGCCCGGGGGCCCCAGCAACAGAAGCGGCGTGATTTCGAGCGCGTCGCGGCTGTCTTCACACAACGCGAGCTGACGCTTCACGTCGTCCAGCACTTCGGCGAAGTTCGGCAAATCGTCGTAGAGCTGGTCCATCGCCGGCAGGCCCGAAGGCTTGACCTGGAAGCGCTCCGGGCCTTTTTCCAGCATGCGTTGATAGGTGGAGCGCAGGTTCTCGTGTTCTTGCTGCGGCAGTTTGTCGAGCTTGCGGCCGACGTCGTCGATGCGGTAGACGTTGCGCATGCGCGCGATCGGGATGCTGCTGCCCGCCAGCGTGACCAAGTCGGTTGATGCGCCCATGAAAATCCTCCGCAGCCCGGTTGTACTAGCCTGACAGCTGCCGTGCCGTACCGCAAAACCCTGAACCGGGGGGCGACAGAGCAGGAAGTCACGCAACCGACATGCAATTCTCGGACCTGTGCGCTGTGCGCAGAGTTCCCCTCAGCGCACCCAGGTGTTGAGCTGAATGATGGGCAGCAGCACCGCCAGCACGATGAGCAGCACGATTGCGCCCATCGCGACGATGAGCAGCGGCTCAAGGATCGTCGCCATCTGCAAGGCGCGGCGCTGCACCTCGTTGCCGAGTTGGCGCGCGGCGCGGTCCAGCATTTTCGGCAGCTGACCGGTTTGTTCGCCCTGGCGCGAAAACATCGCCAGAATCGCCGGGAAACGCTTCTTGCCCGCCAGCGCCAATGCAAGCGGCGCTCCTTCGCGCACCTGCACCAACGCGTCCATCGCGTCGACCCGCATGGCGCGATTGCTCAAAGTCTCTGCCGCTGCTTGCAAGGCCTTGAGGATCGGCACGCCTGCACCCGCCAGCATCGCCAGCGTGCCTGCAAAGCGCGCCGCGTTGTAACCGCGCGCGAGCTTGCCGACCAGTGGCAGGCCGAGCCAGGCGGCGTCGAAGCGCTCGCGAAACGACTCATTGCGGAGCATCAGCGCCAAGGTGAAAACCCCGCCCGCGGCGCCGAGCAGCAGCAACCAGCCATAACCGCGGACGAAACTGCTGATTGCGAGCATCGCGATCGTCAGCGCGGGCAAGGCGCGCTTGGAACTCGTGAACACCGAGGCCACTTGTGGCACCACATAGGTGACGAGGAAGATCACGATCACGACCGCAATCACCGAGACGATCATCGGGTACAGCGTGGCGCCGATCAGCTTGGCGCGCAGTTCCTGGCGCTCTTCCAGGTCATCGGCCAAGCGCTCCAAGACGGTACCCAGGGCGCCGCTTTGTTCACCGGCGGCAACGACGCCGCGGTACACCTCGTCAAATTCGCGTGGCGCGCTCGACAAGGCGCGCGCGAACGGCGAACCCGAGTTGACCTCGCTTTTCAGGTGCGCCACCAGCTCGCGCTGGCGTGGGTCTTCGGCTTCGTCGCCTACCGCAGTGAGCGCGCGCTCCAGCGGCAGGCCAGCACCTACCAGGCCGGCCAGTTGGCGCGTCCATACCGCCAGGCCGGTCGTGCTGAAAACGTTGCGTTTGAAGCGCACGCCCGCGGCTTCGGTGCCGGCCGAAGCCACCTGTGTCACCGCCAGCGGCACCAGCGCCTGCGCACGCAGTTGCGCGCGCGCCGCCTTGGCGTTGTCGGCCTCGAGCAGGCCTGCCGAGGTCTTGCCGGCGGCGTCGAGCGCCTCGAAACGGTACGCGGGCATCGCCTGGAATTCGTGCCGGGGCTGTTCGCGCCTGGGCTATTCGCGCGTCACGCGCAGCACTTCTTCCGGGGAAGTGATGCTTTGCGCGACCAGCCGGGCTCCGTCTTCGCGCATCGAACGCATTCCGCCGGCCTCGGCGGCGCTGAGCACCTGCGATTCGGCGGCGCGGTTGTGCACCAGGTCACGGATCGCGTTGTCAGCGACCATCAGTTCATAGACGCCGGTGCGTCCCTTGTAGCCAGTGTGGCCGCATTCGGCGCAGCCCACCGGGTGGAACTGGCCCCGCGCGTCGGCCCGACGGCAGCGCACGCAGAGCTTGCGCACCAGGCGCTGCGCGAGCACGCCGAGCAGGCTCGAACTCAGCAGAAAGGGTTCGACACCCATGTCGATCAGGCGCGTCACGGTCGAAGGCGCGTCGTTCGTGTGCACCGTCGCGAGCACCAGGTGGCCGGTGAGCGACGCTTGGATCGCGATCTGCGCCGTCTCGAAATCGCGGATCTCGCCGATCATGATGACGTCCGGGTCCTGGCGCAGGATGGCGCGCAGCGCCTTGGCGAACGTCAGATCGATCTTCGGGTTGACCTGGGTCTGGCCGATGCCGGCGAGCTCGTACTCCACCGGGTCTTCGACCGTCAACACATTCGTGCCGCCGGTGTCGATGCGCCCGAGCGATGCATACAGCGTCGTCGTCTTGCCCGATCCCGTCGGGCCTGTGACGAGCAGGATGCCGTGCGGCTGTTGGATGAGCTTGTCGAAGCGCGCCAGCGTCTCGCCGCTCATGCCCAGGCCTTCGAGCGTGAACTTCGATTCGGCCTTGTCAAGCAGACGCAACACAGCGCGTTCGCCATGCGAGGAAGGCAGGGTGGACACGCGCACGTCCACCGCGCGACCGCCAATGCGCAGCGAAATGCGGCCGTCCTGCGGCAGGCGCCGCTCGGCGATGTCGAGCTCGGCCATGATCTTCAGGCGCGAGATCAACGCGGCGTGCAGCGCCTTGTTCGGCTGTACCACTTCACGCAGCGTGCCGTCGACGCGAAAGCGCACCGCGCTGCTGCGCTCATACGGCTCGATGTGGATGTCGCTCGCGCCGTCTTTCGCGGCTTGCGTCAGCAAGGCATTCAGCATTCGGATGATCGGCGCGTCGTTTGACGCCTCCAACAAGTCTTCGATCGCCGGCAGCTCCTGCATCATGCGGCTCAGATCGACCGCACTTTCCACCTCGCCGATCACCACCGCCGCGCTCGACTCGCCGCCGGCGTAGGCGACGGCGATGCGGTTGACCAGCGTCGACGCGGGCTCGCGCTGCAGCAAATCGACGTCGTACAGGCGCAGCACTTCGCCGAGCGCGCTCGCCGCCGAGTTCTCGGCGGCGTGCAGCACAAGGCGTTCGCCGTCGTCTTCGAGCAGGACCAAGTTGGCCTTGGCGAAGCTGTAGGGCAGGGGGTGGCGTGCGCCCATGTGGGTTCCTTACTTGCCCGGTGCCGAGGCCGGCGCTGCTGGCACCGAGGCGGCGCCATCAGGGCGCAGCGGCGGAATCACCGGTGCATCGTTGATCCGCATGACGCGGCTGGGATCGGGCTGGGAGTCCTGCTGCAAGGCGCGGATGGCGTCGTAGCGGTCCAGCGTCAGGTCGTTCGCCGCCTGTTGGGTGCGGATCACGACCGGGCGCAGGAACACCATCAGGTTGCTCTTGACGCGGGTGCGGTTGTCGCTGCGAAACAGACCGCCGATGAACGGCAGGTCGCCGAGCAACGGCACTTTGCCGGCGTCGCCGGAGAACTCATCCTTCAGCAAGCCACCCAACACCATGATCTGGCCGTCGTCGACGACAACCGTCGTTTCGATCGAACTCTTGTCGGTGGTCGGGCCAGCAGAACTCGACGCGCCGCCGACGACGCTGGAGTTCTCCTGAAAGATCGTCATGCGCACCGTGCCGCCTTCGCCGATCTGCGGTTTGACGCGCAGCGTCAAGCCCACGTCCTTGCGCTCGATCGTCTGGAACGGGTTGGTGGAGCCACCGCTTGTGCCGGTGTTCGTGAATGTGCCGGTGATGAAGGGCACGTTTTGACCGATGACGATCTTCGCTTCTTCATTGTCCAGCGACACCAGGTTTGGCGTGGACAGCACGTTGGCGTCGGCATTGGTTTCCAGGAACTTTGCCAGGGCGCCCAGCGTGTACACCGAGCCGACCTTGGTCAGCACGCCGAAGTTGAAGCCGCCGGGGATTCCAGCGCTTTGGGCTGCCGCGAATCCCGTCGCGTTGACGCCCTGCGCCGTGGCGGCAGACAGGGCGATGATGTTTCCGCTTCCGGGGAAATTGGTGCCCGCGCCGAAGATCGTCGAATCGCCCCTTCGGCCCGACAGGCCTTGCCACTGAAAGCCGATTTCCGCGGCCTTGCTTGCGTCGACCTTGACGATCATTGACTCGATGTAGACCTGCGCCCGACGCGAATCGAGCTGGTCGATCACGGTACGCAGTTGGCGGTACAAGGGCTCGGCGGCCGTGATGATCAGCGAATTCGTCGCCGGGTCGGCCTGAATGAAGCCTCCGGTTGATGGGCTGGCCGAGGCGCCGACCGGCGCCGTGGCCTGGATCGATGCGCCGCCGGGGGCCTGAGGAACTGCCGCGGTGAGCGTCGGCGCCGAACCCGAAGACGCGCCAGCCGCACCGCCCCCAGCGGCGCTGAACGCCGAGCGAAGCACCGTCGCGAGCTTGACGGCATCAGCGTTCTTCAGGGGCACGACCCAGATGTTGCCGCCGGCGCCGCCCGCGGTAGGCTGATCGAGCTTGGCCACCAATGACCGGATGCTCGCCATGCGCGCCGGATTGGGCGCGCGAACGAGCAATGAGTTGCTGCGTGCATCGACCATGATCGACGCACCGCCGACACCGCCGGCACCTCCCGGCACGCCGGGCGCGCCGGCGGCTGCACCGGCATCGGTGAGGCGCTGCACCAGCGGCGCCAGGTCGGCGGCCAGCGCGTGCTGCATCGGCAGCACTTCAACGTCGCCCGCGGCGGGCGTGTCCATCGCCGCGATGATCTTGGCGATGCGCTGCAGGTTGTCGGCGTAGTCGGTGATGATCAGCGAGTTGTTGCCGGGGTTCGCATTGATCGTGTTGTTCGGGCTGATCAAGGGGCGCAGCACGGGCACTAGGTTGTTCGCGTTTTCGTGGTTGAGCTTGAAGATCTGCGAGATCACCTGGTCGCCGCGGCGCGACACCTCGCCCACCGACACCGTGCCGGTTTGCAGCTTGGCGTCGGCCTCGGGCACCACCTTGTACAGGCCCGCGACTTCGACGACAGTGAAGCCCAGGCCGCGCAGCGCCGCCAGGAAGTTCAGGTAGGCGTCGCGCGGCGACAGCGGCTGCTCGGTGTAGAGCGTGATCGTTCCCTTGACGCGCGGGTCGACGACGAACTGCTGCTTCAGGATCACTGCCATCGCGCGCGTCACGCCTTCGATTTCGGCATTCACGAAATTCAGCGTCACCGGCTCGCCGCGAAAGCGCGCGCCGGTCGGCTGCGCTGGAAGCAGCGGGGGTGCCAGCAGCCCGATACACAGCAACGCCGTTCGCAGCGGCGCTGCGCGACTGCGAGGCGGGCGCCGCTCGTGCGGCCTGGAGTTCGCGCTCAGCTTCATGGTCATCCGATCGAAATGACGGAACGCGCGCCATCGCGCCGCCCGATGATGTTCAACAAGTTGTTCAGCGCCGGCTCGTCGGCCGCCTCAGCCCGGGCCTCGCCACGAAAGCTCAGGCCGCCCGGCCCCAGGCTGCCTTCGCCACTGAGCTGCAACGCCCCCTCCTGCGTCGACAACTGCAGCCGCGGGACGCTGCCCTGGGCTTGGTCGCCCGAAATGCTCATGCGGTAACTGCCCAGCGTGTTCAGCGTCGTCATGCGCGACGATACGCCCAGCAACTCGATGTCGGCGCGGCCGTCGATGCGCCAGCGGCCTTGCACGGCCTCGATCCTCATGCCGGGCGACAGCAGACGCACGGCACCGCCGAGTTGCAGCGTATTCCAGGGCGTGCCCAGACCGCTCAACCAACTGCTCGGCCACTGGCCGATCCAGCCCGGGCTGGGGAGCAAGGTGAATCCGAGTTTGCCGATGCCCGGACGCACCTGCACCGCAACGCTGCCGTTCAGGCAACACACATGCTGCGCTCGCAATTCGAAACCGTAACCGCGCAGCGCCAGTGTCCACTCCAGGCGCCCGGGAAGGGCACTCGCATCGCGGCTTTGCGGGCCACCCGTCAACACGGCGGTGGCACTGCCCGACCACAGCGTGCCGCGCGCGTCGGCCAGCAACAGGCGCTGGTTGCTGGCGCTGGCCACGCCCTGCGCCACCCAGGCGGCCGGGATGTTGAAGATGAACGCCACACTGGCGCCGACGACCATGCCGACGCCTGCGCCGCGCCGCGCTGCACTGCGCGACTTGTCCCAGGCAACTTCGGCATACGTCGATTCGCCCCAGCCGGTGCCGGCCTGGGTCGCCGCCCAAAGCCGGCGCTTGCGGCTTTTCACGGGGCGCCTGGGAGCGTGACGGTCACGCTGCCGCTGTAGCCTGACGCGCTTCGCTGCAATTGCAGCTCGATGGGTCGCGCCCGGGCGGCGCTGCGCGCCTCATTGAGCCAGGCGCGCAGACCCTCGGGGCTGGCGCTGGTCAACGTCAGCACCGCGCGGTCGCCGCGCAGTGCGAGTTTTCCAGCCTCGCCCAGGCGCGCCGTTGCCGCCGTCAGTGCATCTGCCGACTGGGCCGTGGAAACGGGCGCGGTGGCGCGCAGTTCCCGAACCTCCGCGGCTAGGCGCTGCATGTCTTGCAGCTGGGTGTCGAGCTTGTCGATGGCTGCCGGCGTATCGCGCAGCGTGCGCCAGGCAGGCTGGACCAACGTGATCCACACCATGAACAGGCCCACCAGGAACAGTGCCGCTGCGAGCGCGTAACGCTCGCGTGGCGCCAACGCAGCCCAGCGACGCGACAGTTGCTGGCGGGCGGGGGAAAGTGCTGGCAACGCCATGCTCATGACGCTGCTGAAACCTTGGCACGGCCCAGTGTCAATCGGCCTTCCGCGGCTTCGACGGTCCAGCCGGCGGGCCGCAGCAGGCTGCGGAACTGTTCGATCTGCGCGGCGCTCCAGCCACTCGCGCCCAGCGTCAACCGGCCCGCTTCAAACCGCAGGTTCTCGGCGGGAGGGCGCTCGGCGGGCCATACGGAGGCGGCGGCTTGCAACGCGGGCTCGAGATCGGCGTCACTTGGTTTGCCGGCGATCGTTCTCAGCGCAGTGGTTTCGCGCTGCACGACGGCGTTCACATCGCGTGCAATATCGAGCTCGCTGACGCCGGGGAACGTGGCCTTGACCAGGGTCACGAGCGAGGCACGTTTGCCCTGCAAAGCGCCGCGCTGTTGCCACGCCCAGACGTTGAGCCCGAGCACCTGCACGATCAGCAACGCCACGACGCCGACTCGAACCGGGCGCCACGCGGGGCTGAAGAACTGGCGCACGCTGTCGCGCAGTGCGCGCGCGCCGCGGGTGCGCCGCGCCAGATCGAACTGGCGCAGGTTCCACAGGCTGCGCGCGGCCTGCAGTGCGCGGTGGCTGGCCGGCAAGACCTTGACCTGAGTGCCCAGCCAAGCCTCGGCCGCGCTGGCCGCTGCGGGGCTGGTCGTCCAGCGTGTCGAAGCCGGCAGGTTTGCGGGCAACAGGGCGCGTGCCAGGCCGCCCTCCAGGCGCAACGTGACGACGCCGTCAACGTTCGCCCAAGTCAACATCACACCTTGGGTCGGGCCGCTCGCTTCGCCGGGCGCCTCACCCGGCGCATTGCTGAAGTGGCCGATCGGCGGGTCGTCGGGCCATGACATCGGCGCCACCCGGTCGACGAAGAGGTTGGCCTTTGCGAGTGCCGCGAGTTCGCTGCGCAACCAGCGCCGATCGACTGCCGCAACCCAGGTCTTCTGGCCAGGTACGGCCTGCGGCGCGAGTGCCAGATGCACCGCATCTGCGTCGTCGAGCAAGTGTTCCTCGAGCACACCGTCGAGCGCGGCGCGCAACCGCGCCGCGGGGGCCTTCGGCAACGTGATGCGGTGCCAGCTGACATCGGTGTCGGACAGGACCGCGATCACGGTCGATGCGCTGGGCAGCAATGAGGCCACGCTTCGCCCTTGCCGATGCAGCGCGAGGCCGTCCGGGCTGGTGACGTACTCATAGTCCGTGCCGACAGCGGCCTCGGCACGGTCTGAACCTGCCGGGTCGCGCGCGCGCAGGCGCCGACGCGGCGGAATCAGGACGACGAGGAGCGACATCAGTGGCTGTCTGCGGCTTGAGGGGTGAACCGGCCCATTGTAGACAGGGGGTTCTGCGCGGCGAACCGGGCGGCGCGGGGACGCGCGCAGGCTCGCAACGGCGTCGCGTCAGGGGCCGAGCGACTCGCGACTGGCCACCTGTTCGCGTTGCAGCAACACGATTTCCAGGCCGCGCCGCTCGACCAACGAGCGCTGCTCGAGCACCCGATCGCCGAGGCGCAGCCGACCGCGAACCTCGAAAAAGTTCGAGGTCACACCGATCGGCAGGTTGGCGCCCGCGGCGGAACCCGGGATTTGCGCCAGCACATCGGCCGGGGTCTTGAAATGGCTGCGCTGTCGCATCTGCAACAGGCGCTCGGCACTGGCCAGATCCAGGCCTTTCAAGGTCGCGACCAGGACCTCGCGACCCGCCGTGTTGGCATTGACCAACGTGCGCGTGGGCAGCAGCGTGACATAGGGTTCGAGTTGGCGCAAGGTTTCCGCGCCCACGCCGAACCAGGCGAGTTGGCCCACGTCGCGCGGCAGCAAGGCGGCGTTGCCGGGTGAATCCGACCCCGCCGAACCGGCGGGGGCCGACGCGTCGCGCAGGCCCGAGGCGATGCGTGTGGCCACCTCCGCCGCGACGCCCACGGCCTGGCACAGCCGTTCCAGCGCGGCGAGTTCTTCGGGGATTACCTTGCCCTCGCCGACGAGGTTGGTCAGGTTGTAGCGCGCATGTTCGTCGCTGATGCGGCCGGACAGGAATGCGTCGGGGGCGTCGTCGGTATTGTCTTTGTCGGCCGCGAGGAACGTCGACAAACGCGCCTCCGCCAACGGCACGGCCCAGGGTTCGCCCAAGTGGTCGGCGCCGCCGGTGCGCGCGTCTTCGCGCAGGATCAGGCGTGCCCAGTCGAGCGCACCAGTCAAGATCCAGGCCGACTGAACGCGTGCCCGTTCCGCCGCTTCCACCTGGACAGCGCGCCACTGCTGCCAGACCATGGCCGACGCGAGCGTGACGACGAGAGCCACGATGATCATCGCCATCAACAATGCCGCGCCGCGCTGAGCGCGCGGCGGGCGCAGTGCTGGTGAGTGCGTCATGGCCCCAGCATCGTGTCACGCAGAACGCTGCCGATGTTCGCGCTGCCGTCACCAAACTCAAGCACGAGGCGCACCCCCGAAGGCAGGACCTGGCGTGCCGGCGCACTCGCCGCACCCCCGGGCGCACTCGCCGCGCCGCCGACCGGTGTCACCAGATCGCCGCTGGACTGTGCATTGCTCCAGGCGTTGCCGCGATAGAAATAGACCTGCCATTGCGACAAACCATCCAGGGTGCGCAACTGCCCGGGCTCGTTGCCCTGGAATTGCTGACTGCGCAGCCAGGTGTCTTGAAGCTCGGCGCGAGTCGAATACGCTGGGCTGGCCCAGCGCTGCAGGCTGCTCCCGGTTTCATCGTTGCGCAGCGCCCAGGTGACGAGCTGGATGCCGCCGACGGCGCGGCGCGTGAGGCGCAGTGTTGCGCCGTCGAAGGTGAGTGGCGGCACGCTCGACGTTTCCTGCAACGAAGCGAGGTCCTGTTCCCATTGGGCGATGACGGTATTCGTGCGCAACGTCGCCTCAACCCGTTCCTGACTCGCGTCGCGCGCCCGTACGATGGCATCAACGCCTTGCCAGGCCATCGCCGCCATCAGCGCCATGACCATGAGCGACACCAGCACCTCGACCAACGTGAAGCCTGTCGAAACGGCGCGCTGCATTCGCTGCATCGCCTGCTTCAGTAGCGGCCGAGTATGGTCGACACGACCAGGATGGTCTGGTCCGAATCGTCCAGTACTTTCGCGTCGACGCGGCGGAAATTCGGGTTCGGCGTGGGCCGGACTGCCAGCTTGCCTCGAAACGTGCGGCCGAGCTGCTCGCAAGTGAAGTCAGCGTCGCCGATGCCGGGAAACTGTTTCGCCAGTTTCAGGCCGACGAGCTGGTTGTCGGCGCACCACTGGGCCGCACTCACTTCGGCGAGCCGCTGCGCGTTGTTCGTCAACGCGCCCGCCGCCTTGATGCCCGCGCCCAGCGTGATCGCGAGGATCGTCAACGCGACCAGCACCTCGATCAGCGTGAAGCCGCGCGGGATATGCGTCATTGGCTTCATTGGCGTGCCACCGCAACGTCGTCGGCGACGACGAAAGGTCCGAGCCCGTCGGTGGCCAGCGCGAGGCTGCGCGCGTCCAGGCGCAGCACGACGCGTTGCGCGCCAATCAACGGCTCGGGCCCGAGCGCGACAGCGGTCGCGCCGACCACTTCGGCGGTGACCCCGGAACCCAGCCAGCGTGTCGGCAGCTCGTTCGATGCCGGCAGTCCGACGAAGCGAAACTCGGTCTGCTGCGCCGGGTCGGCGCGCGGTTCCCACATGACGGCAATACCCGACGCGCGCGCTTCGGCCCGCGCCGCCTCGAACAACGCCGCCAGGCGCGCCGCCTCGTGTTCGAGCTGCGTTGCCGCAGGGTCGCGCAAGGAAAGGCTGGCGACGGCACTGGCGATGGCGATCAACACCACCACGACCAGCAGTTCGATCAGCGTGAAGCCACGCAGGCGATGCTTCACACCAGGCACCGTTTCATTCGGGAAGTTTCATTGCCAGGAGCCGATCTCGGCATCCTTGCCCTCGCCGCCAATCGCACCGTCGGCACCGAGGCTGTACACGTCGATCTCGCCTTTCAGGCCCGGATTGGCGTACTGGTAGGCGCGGCCCCAGGGGTCGTTCGGGAGTTTGTCGACGTAGTTTTTCCAGCGCGGCGGGATCGCACCCACGCTGGGTTTGACCACTAGGGCCTGCAGCCCCTGCTCGGCGCTGGGGTAGCGCTGGTTGTCGAGCTTATAGAGCTTGAGCGCCTGCATCAGATTGTTCACATCGGTGCGCGTCGCGGTGACGCGCGCGTCGTCGGCGCGCTCGAGCACGTTCGGCACGATCAGCGCCGCGAGCACGCCGATGATGACGAGCACCACCATCAGTTCGATCAACGTGAAACCGCGCGAGCGCGGGGCAAGGGGGGTCAGCTGCTGCATGTTGACGGTTTCTCGGGCGGCACGCACCCGCAGGTAAAAAGGCGCTTCCATCATAATCAAACGATGTTGGCACGACTCGCGGCTTTCATCGTCTGGGCTCTTGTTGCAGGCGGTGTCGTGTTTTGGTCGCTGAAACTGCTGGTGCGCGCGCCCAGCGCGCCGGCACATTCGGTTGCGATGGGCGCAGCTGCCACGACGCGCGGCGACCTGACGCGCTTGTTGGGCGCTGCGCCCGCGGCATCTGTCGCCACGGCGACCTTGTCGCCAGCCACGGCATCACGCTTTCGTTTGCACGGAGTGATGGCGCCCAAACGCCCCCTCACCGCCAAACCTTCCGGCCAAGGCGTGGCACTGATCTCCGTCGATGGCAAGCCGCCTCGGGCGTACGCCGTGGGCGCAAGCGTAGACAGCAATTTGGTGCTCCAGTCGGTCAGCCTGCGCCACGCGGCGATCGGCCCGGCCGACGGCGCAGCGTCGGTCAACCTTGAAGTGCCGGCGCTGCCGGTGCCGGCGACGGGGAAGTTGGTGCCTGTGGCTCCGGTGCCGCCGGTTCCCGCCGTGCCGCCGGATGGTGCGCCGCCCCGGCCCGCGTTGCCTGCGATGCTGCAAACGCCGGCCACTGCGCCGGCCACGGCCACGTCAATGGACCGGGCGCCCAACATCGGGGTTCCCCGGCAACCAGCCGCGAACAGCCGTTAGCGCGCGCAAAGCTGGCGTTGCGCGCTGCCAGCAGCGCCAATGTGTGAACTCCTTGGGGAGCCTGCCCGATGCGCAACGGTGCGGGCCCGATCAAGGAGCGTCCGCGCGGTACTGTTGCGCGACCACGGCACAAAGTGGCTCAGCGCGAGCAACGGCCAGAGCTTTCAGCCACACGACTACGGATCAGTGAGATGAACTTCAAGTTACACGATTTGCTGCTGGCGTCGGCAGTAGCACTCGCCTGCCTCGCACCTACGTCTGGCGGCGCCGTGAATCACGGGGCCTCTGCAGCAGCACTTGCCGCGGTTCGAGGCCTCGGTCCCTGCGAGGCCTCGGGCAAGGGAACCGACTACCAGGTCGGCCCAGGCAAGGCGTACAAGGCGCTGCATGAGGTGCCTTGGGAGAACCTGCAGGCCGGTGACACCGTGCGCATCTTTTACAGTCCGACACCCTACCCGGGCAAGTTCCTGGTGTCCGCGCAGGGAACGTCGGCGGCGCCGGTGCGCATTTGCGGCGTGCGCGGCCCGAACAATGAGCGTCCTGTCGTTGACGGCAGCGGCGCGGTCAGCCGAGCGGCGTTGGCATCGGCCTATGGCAACAGTACAAGCACCCGCGAGATTCACGAGAGCCGGTCCATTGTTGTCATCAAGTCGCTCGCGACTCAGGCCTGGAAAGCCCACCCGAGCCATGTGCAGCTCGATGGCCTGGCCATCCGAAGGGCCCACCCCAGCTACAGCTTCACCGACACCACGGGTGCGACCAAGCCGTATTCCAAGTTCGGCGCTTGCATCTGGATCGAGCGCGGCCACGACATCACGATCGCCGACAACGAGATCAGCGATTGCCAGATGGCGATCTTCAGCAAGTCCACCGACGACGGCGAGTTCGCGCAGACCAAGAACTTGCGGGTCGCGGCGAACCATTTCTTCCACAACGGCATTGCCAACGACTGGTTCGAACACACGACATATCTGCAGAGCATGGGTCTGGTGATCGAGTTCAATCACTATGGGCCGATGCGCTTGGGCGCAACGGGCAATCAGCACAAGGATCGATCTGTCGGCAGCTTGATCCGCTACAACTTCATTGAAGGTGGGGCGCATTCGTTGGACCTCGTCGAGGCCGAGGACTTTCCGCGTGCCGCCCAGGCCAGTCCGGCCTATCGGGCCACGTTTGTCTACGGCAACTTGATACGCAACAGCGAACGTGCGCGCGCCATCGTGCACTACGGCGGCGACCACTTCGGCAGTGCGCCGGGGGCGCGCTGGGGGGAACCTTTGTTCCGCAAGGGCACGCTCTACTTCTTCAACAACACGGTGCACGGCACCGGGGCAAGTGGGCGAATCTTTCGCATCTCCACGACCGACGAGACGGTGCAGGCCTGGAACAACGTCTTCTACTTCGAAGGCACGGGTTACCTGCGCGAGGCGGAGAACGACGGCGTCGGCGCGAGCTGGGTCAAGGACGGCAACCTCGTTCTGGGGGTCAACTGGATTCGCAATGGATGGTCCGCTGCGCGAACGAGCTTGAACGGGAGCGTCTCCGGCGCGGCCAAGTTGATCGTCGGCGCCTCAGCGCCGATGGACCTGAACAGCTACGTGCCGCTTGCGGGCGGGGTGATTCTTGATGTCGGCGCGGCCGGACCCGATGCGTTCTCGGGACATCCCGTGAGCTACCAGCTCGACGCGAATCGCCTGCCGGTGGCGCGCATCGTGAATGGCGGCGCTATCGACCTTGGAGCAGTCGAACGCTGAGGCCAAGTCGCGGCGCGCCCAATCCCTCGCAGCGGACCCCCTCCATTCACGTGGACCAAGGTGCCGCTGGCGCGCCGGGAGCACGGTTGCGTGAATTCCTTGCGCGCGCTTGAGCAGGTCAACGTGGTCGAATCCTGGGGCACACGCAGCAGCGACGAATTCACGTCGTGGCGGGTCGTGTGCGGAGTTCGCCCTGGCCCATGAAATCGGTACAAAAACTCAGCTTGACCTTGCTCTTTCACGCCGCGCTGTCGGTTGGTATGGCGGGCTGCGGCGGCGCTGGTGCCCCTGACGCGTCGTCGCCTGCTCCGGGGGCGCCGACACCGAACCCTCCACCCGCGGTGTTGTCGCTGGCGCCTTGTGTTGCGTCGGGCTCGGGCACCGACTACCAAGTTGGCGACGGCAAGCCCTACACCGCGCTTGAACAGGTGCCATGGGAAAACCTTGGCCCGGGCGACACGGTGCGAATCTTCTACCGCGAGGCACCCTATTTCGGCAAATTCCTGCTCGCGGCGCAGGGCACCAGCGTTGCGCCAGTGCGAGTGTGCGGCGTGCGCGGACCGAGTGGCGAGCGGCCCATCATCGACGGGCAGGGTGCCATCACGCGCCCGGCGCTGCTCAGTGCCTACGGGAACTCGGCTTTCACCCGCGATACCCACCAGGCACGATCAGTGATCGTCGTCAAGCCGCTTGCGACGCAGCCCTATGAGGCCTACCCGCGGTTCATCCAGATCGACGGGCTGACGATACGGCGCGGCCACCCGAACTACACGTTTACCGACGCCGCCGGCGTGGCGAAGAGCTACGCGGCCTTTGGCGCCTGCATCTGGGTTGACCGCGGCCAGGATATTCTGATCGCTGACAACGAGATCAGTGACTGCTCGATGGCAGTGTTCAGCAAGTCGACCGACGACGGCGACTTCGCGCAGACGAAGAACCTGCGTCTTTCGGGCAACTACTTCTGGGGGCACGGGATCGTGGACGACGTGCACATGCACGCTTCGTACACCCAAAGCGTGGGGACCGTGATCGAGTTCAATCGTTACGGCCCGCTGCGCACCGGTGCGGCCGGCAATCCGATCAAGGACCGCTCGGTCGGGACCGTGGTGCGCTACAACCGCGTTGAGGGTGGTGCGCATTCGATCGACCTGGTCGAGGCGGAGGATTTTCCGAACGCGGCAACCTCCAACCCCGCGTACCGCACGACCTTCGTCTATGGCAACCAGATCGTGAAGCGCGGCAATACGGGTAGCTTCATCCACTACGGTGGCGATCATTTCGGCAGCACGCCGGGCAACAAATGGGGAGAGCCGATTTTTCGCAAAGGAACCCTGTATTTCTTCAACAACACGATCCACGTCACGGGGACTTCAGGCGTGCTGTTCCAGATCGACACCACCGAAGAAACCGCTGAAATCTGGAACAACGTTTTTGTCTTCGACGCGACGGTTCAATACCCCAGCATGCGCGCGAAGCGCGACGTTGGAGCGGCTTGGACGCCTGGCGGGATCGTTAATCTGGGCCGCAACTGGATCAGCGACGGCTGGGCGGACTCCGACCCATGGCACCCGGTCACGGGGCAGTTGAACGGGACGGCCAATCTGATCGTCGAGCCCGCGCCACCGATCGACCTGACGACGCTGGCGCCGCTGGCGGGCAGCTCAGTCGTGGACATGGGCCAGGCCGCGCCCAGCGTGGTGAGCGCCTATGGTGTCAGCTACCAGCTGAATGCCGGACACAGCCCGGTCCCCCGATCAATCAACGGTGCCGCCATCGACATTGGCGCTCTCGAACGCTGAGCGAAAGCCCAAGGCTGTTCTGTTGGACGTACTCGGAGCCGATATTCGCTGCGGATCAGGTGACCGCCGGCTCAAGCCGCTGCCCTTGCATCGCGCCTGGCACAGGTATGTTCATCAGGGTCAACAGAGTCGGCGCAACATCGAGATTGGTGCAGTCCGGCATACGCTTGCCGCGCGCGACGCCGCCACCGAAGAACGCGAGCATGCCGTCGATGTGATGCATGCCTTGCTTGACGGTCGGGGCGTCCATCGCGAAAAACTCGTCAAGCGCCGCAGAATGCCGCTGCCCCTCGGGAAGCGTGAATTCATAGCGTATCGGTGCAATATTGCGAGCCAACCCGAGTGGCGTGATCGTCAACTGATCATGCGTTTCCTGAACCGCGAATGCTTGCTCAGCCGGGCCCTCACCTTGCTGCCTCGTGATCGACTCGAACTGGCGCCGCACAAAGGCTCGTTGATCCGGCTTCGGTACGGTGAGGTTCCACTGCGGCACCATGGTCGGAACCACGTCCTCGATGCCTTGGCGGCCGATTAGACCGAGGAGCTTGTCGATGTCTTTGATCCGAACCACGATCTTGCCATCGGCATAACGCTCACTGACAAAGGGCTGCTGCCCCATGCTGGAGGCAACGACGAGGATGGTTTCCTGGTCGATGAGTTTCATCGCACGCCCAATGAGATCGTCACAAAGCCGGTATCCCACCGGAACGGCTTCGCCAAACTGCTGTCGTTCCGCCGGGGAGGACTTCGCCTCGAACTTCGAGTCGTCCCAGGCTCGCCAGTAGTGGTGCATAAAGTGTGCGGCGTGGTTGGTGTGCCACGTGGCGAAGTCTGGCCTGTGCCGCCGATAGAGGTCGCTGAAGAAGTCGAAATTCAACTCCGGTTGCAGACAGACGCGTCTCCAGCGACTGTGCGGCTGGAAGCGCTCGCGCACCAGCTGAGCGGCGACTTTGCCGATGGTGTGCATGCGCAGCCCCATCCGCATCAGCCGGGCACCGCTACGGGCAGCCTCGAGGACACCAGGAGGGCGCTTCGTGCCGTTGTGCGCCTGCGTGTAGCGGCGGTTCAAGGCCTGCACAGGCTCCAATTGGGGCGGATGAGTCTCGTTTCCGGGAGCGAAGGGGCCCGGCACGACGAATCCCGCGAATGGCGGTGGCGGATAGGCGCTCATGCTGCCGAAGATACCAACCGTGCGGCCTGCCTCCGATGCGTAGTGCCAGGTCCGTTTGGCTGTGATGGTCTGAGCTGCCTGCTCAAGAACCGATGCGCCATGAACGTCCGGCCTGACGCCGGTGTGCAGCGTGACCCAGGTGACCCATGGATCGAGCAACGGCGGGCGTTCGACTGCCGATTGAACGCTCCAAGACCCTTCGGAGCGCAGCCTGCCGAAGTTCGGCAAGAATGCCTCTCCGCGCTCCGAGACGAGTTGGTCGACGACTCTCCAGTTGACCTCGTTCAACTCAAGCAACAATACTTTTCGCAGCGACCGCATGGCGTTTCCTGTTCCCCCGTCTGATCAGCGTCTGGCGACACGAAATCCTGGTGCCGGACTTCAGCGCTGGCCCGGAGCGAATGGCATCTTAGTTGCCGGTCGTCTTGTCGATGACGCTCGCGTCTTGCGAACAACTCGTCGGGTGGGCACAAGTTGGCACGGCGGGAGTGCCTGCGCCTCACGCGTATGCGGCTGACCGGTTACGCAGTGGGTGCGTCAGCATGCGAAGCGCAAACCTCTTGGCGTTGCGGTCCCAAGGGATGAATCTGGGAATCTGAAAGTGATCGGAATCGCGCGTCGCGCATCCGAACGCGACAGATACAGCCGCGTCGAAACCCGCCTCCCTGACCAGCTCGACATGCTCGCGCGAATAGTCGAGCGTGGGTTTGCCGTTGGGGTAGGCAAACACGCGCGGCGCGGAGCCGATCAGCCCCGCCAATTCGTCCCGGCTTCGAGCGATTTGACGCCTCGCCGCGTCCACATTGAGCTTGGCCAAGATCGGATGATCGTGCGTATGTGCGCCGATGTGCATGCCAGCGCTGTGCAGCTGTCGCACCTGCGCTGAAGTCATCATCAGGTCGGTTGGCAGGTCGCCGGGCGACAGCGAGCCGAAGCGCTCGCACGTGTCGCGTCGGTGATCGAAGGGAAGATACTTCACGTGGGCGACGAAATCGCCGATCAGTGCGAGGCGGGAGGCCAAATCGTCGATTCGGCGCTGGCCCAGGCCTATCCACTCCAAGTCGAGCTGCCCTGCGGGCAGACGCCGCACCGTCTCGATCACCGTGTCGTGCATCATTCTTCCGCCGTCGAGGAAGCCACTCGCAATGAAGAAGGTGGCGTCCAGACCGTGACGTTGCAAGATGGGCATGGCCACTTCGAGATTGTCCCGATAGCCGTCGTCGAAAGTGATGCTGACGGCGCGCTCCGGGAGTGTGCCGCGGCGCACTCTTTCAAGCGCTTCGGCGAGCGGCAAGACATTGCACAGGCGGGCCAAGATCGCCATCTGCTCGTCGAACGCAATCGCATCGGGTTCACTCGGCAGCAGCGGATCCGCGATCCTTAACACCCGGTGGTAGAGCAACACGGTCAGCCGAGCGTTGTCGCCGCCCGGCGCGCCGATGCGGCCCAGCATTCGAAATAGACTATTCAACAGCATGTGATTTCGCAGCCGAAGGCGGCGCCTGAATTAGCCCGCCGATGGCGTCGATAGCTTGACAATGCGTCGACCGATGGAGTGGTATTCGAGGCCCTCCTCCATCATCAATCGAGGGGCGAACAAGTTACGACCGTCGAACAAGGTCTTCGCCTTGAGTTGGCGCCGCATCAAGTCGAAATCTGGACTCTTGAAGACTTTCCATTCGGTGGCGATGACGAGCGCGTCGGCGCCTTTCAGGCAGGCCTCGGGAGAATCTGCATACGAAATGTGCCGCAGCAAGTCAGGTGCATCGGCAAGATCGACCGCGATAGCGCGTCTGGCTTGAGGCATGGCCACAGGATCGTGAGCGACGATGCGCGCGCCGGCGTCGAGCAGGCTGCGAATGATGACGCGGCTGGGCGCGTCGCGCATGTCGTCAGTGTTCGGCTTGAAGGCCAGGCCCCAGAGGGCAAATGTGCGACCCGTCAAGTCAGTGCCGAAACGCTCCTTGATCATGCGCACCAGCACGGTCTTTTGGTGCTCGTTGACTGAATGCACAGCGTCCACGATCTTGAGTTCAAGGCCGTGCTCGCGCCCGGTGTGCGCGATGGCTCGGATGTCCTTCGGGAAACACGAACCGCCATAACCGGTTCCCGCATACAGGAAGTCGAAGCCGATACGTGAGTCCGAACCAATGCCCTGCCGGACCGATTCGATGTCCGCTCCGACGACGCTCGCCAGGGCGGCGAGCTCGTTCATGAAGCTGATGCGCGTGGCGAGCATCGCATTGGCTGCGTACTTGGTCAGTTCGGCGGAACGCACGTCCATGTAGATCGTGCGCGGGTGGTTGCGTTGCAACGGCGCATAGAGTCGGTCCATGACTTCGCGCGCCCGCGTTCCTGGCGCGCCAAAGGGCAGACCCAGGACGATGCGGTCCGGCCGCATGAAGTCGTTGACCGCTGCGCCCTCCTTGAGGAATTCTGGGTTGGACACCACCGCGAATTCGTGCGTCGCGCCGCGCTCGCGCAGTGCCGCGGCAACCGTTTGGGTCACCCGGTCGGCGGTGCCCACCGGAACCGTACTCTTGTCGACGATGACGGTGAATCCGTCGATGGCCTGGCCGATCGACTTGGCGGCAGCCAAGACATAGCCCAGGTCAGCGGACCCGTCCTCGTCTGATGGTGTGCCCACGGCAATGAAGACCACGTCGCGACCAGCCACGGCTTGGCGAAGGTCGGTCGTGAATTGCAACCGGCCGGCCGCAGCGGCAGGTTTGATAAGCGCCTCGAGGCCAGGTTCGTGAATCGGTATGTCGCCTTGGCGCAAACGCTTGACCTTGGCTTCGTCAATGTCCACGCAAGTGACGTGCACGCCGAGGTCGGCGAAACATGCTCCTGTGACCAATCCCACATACCCCGAACCGATGACCGCTATCTTCATTGGAGTCTCCCGCAACTAGAAAGTGTGGATACGCGCCGACGCATGAGTCGCGGCTGGGCTTACGCGAAACTCTCCGCCGAATAGCCAGGCTTGGCCCGATTGACGCGGACCAGTGCGCTGCAAACTTCGAGAGTCTCGCGCGCAACATCGTCCCAGGATCTCTTCATCGCCGCCGCGATAGCGTCGTGGTCCCAGGTTCGGTCGACCGCACTCAGCAAGGCGTCGCCCAGCGCGTTCGCGTCCTTCGGGGCGATCAGAATGCCGTTGTCGGCGTTGACGATCTCGCGCGTGCCGCCGACGTCGGTGGCCACCACCGGGCGCCCACAGGCCAGCGCTTCGACGACAACATTGGGGTAGCCCTCCGACCAGCTTGGCAAGGTCAGCACGTCGGACGCGCAGATCCAACGAGCCACTTGCGGCGGCGCCAGGCCTCCCGGAATGCGTACGCGGTGAGTCAGTCCGACCGCGTCAATCAATTGGTGGAGTTGGTCCTTCATGACGCCGTCGCCGATGAGGACGAGAGTGAACCTCGGGTCGACCGCTGCCAGACGCCGCGCCGCCTCGACAAGTTCGCGCAGCCCCTTGGCTTCGACGAAACGGCCGACGTAGACCACCACCCGATCGGTCTGGCCGACCCCCAACTCAAGCCGGGCTTGCGCCTGATCGCCGGGCCCGAAGATCGACGTATTGAAGCCGTTCACGACGGTATGAACACGCTGCGGCTGCGCACCGAAGGCCCGGATCGCCGTCTGGCGCATCGCCTCGCTGACCGTCAGCAAGGCGTCTACCCGCCCAATCGTGTATCGCGTCAACAATGAATTGAGCCCCGACCGCACATGGATGTCCGAGCCGAGCGCGCCGATCGCGCAAGGAACGCCCAGCCCTTTGGCAACGCTGAGCGCGGCGTAGCCATCGGGATAAACCCAATACGCAAGCACGAGGTCGGGACGGAACGCACGCACCCGGGGCCGCAACACCCGGCTGCCGACCACGCCGTTGAGGACCCGGGAAACGACCGGCAAGCCGGGGTACTCGAACGCTTCAACATCGATGCCCGGCAAGGTGTAGCCGGCGTCGACGCCGCCGTACAGATAGCTGCGTGGCTTCAAGCCCGGTACGGCCGGATAACGCAAAGACTGAAAGAACACCCGAACCTGAGCGAGTTTGGCCAATGCGCGTGCGGTTTCATAGATATACCGGCCGCGCGTTTGATCGTGAGGCACAGGGAGCATGGGTGTCACGAGCGCGATGCGCAACGGTCGATCTGGCGCCGCGCGCGCGGTGGGCAAAGGCGCGTCTTGGGGAGCGCGGGTTGCCGCGTGCGGCGAAACCGCGCTCACCGGAGCAGCTGACATAGGTGTTTCATTGAAGGCGAGGTTTGGTGCGCGTGACATTGCAAATCGATCGTGCGCCGCGCGACCACTTTCCTTTGCCGCGTCGGTCGCCCCGTGGGCAACGCTCGCCACCTATGTTGTGTCGATCGATGTCCAACTCATTCTAGGTTCAGCCTTTCCCGCGCTGCATGCCATGAGAGGCTTGTTTCGTGATTGACTTTGCACCGCGAGACCAGACTAAGCGCGGCGCGTCAGCGGCCGGGCGGGGATACCGACCACGGTCACGCCAGCGGGCACGTCGTGCAATACGACGGCGTTCGCGCCGACGCGCGCACCGTTGCCCAAAGTCACCCCGCCGATGATCTTCGCCCCGGAGCCGACGAAGATGTCGTCACCCAGAGCCGGACAACGGCCGCGGTTGTCGCCGATCACGACACCGCTCTCCAGCCAGACGTTGCGGCCGCCACGCGCGGCGGAATTGATGACCACGCCCACCGGATGGATCAGCACAAAACCCGGCCCGAACTGGGCACGAACGCCGATCACGCAGCCGTTCAACACCTTGTTCATCCAGTGCGGTAGCAGTGCCAAGGGTGTGAGGTGCCAGCGCGCGAGCGCGGCTTGAAGTCGGTACAGGATGTTGGCAACTGTGCCGTCGGACAACACGGCCTTTGGCAGGGAGCACGAATCGCCATACTGAGAATACAGCGCCTGCTTGGCGCGCAAGTCGCTCAGCAGTAGGTTCACTGGTGCACCTTACGGCATGGGCCACGAAGGGGCCCCTTCGTGGCCCATGCCGGTCCCGCCAAACGGGAATGAGCCCCTACGGGCAACCGGGCGGGGCTCATGCCGCCTTGCCGCGCGCGAGTGCCAGGTGGAAGTCGACCAGTTGCACGATGTTGTGGCGCCATTGTCGATGCGCGGCGATGTAGGCGCGTGCCGCGCTGCCGATTCGTTGAAGTTCCGCGGTGTTGCGGCTGCGCTCCAGAACGGCCGATGCCGCGGCATCGATGTCTCCGGCGGGAAACATCCAACCGGTCTGGTTTGCCACCAGCACTTCCTGGATCGGTGCGAAGTCAGGGGCCACCGGCGGTACGCCGCAGGCCATGAACTCGAACAACTTGACAGGCGAGGTGTAGTCGCCTGCGCTGGGCAGAATCGCCATGTCCATCGCGGCGAGCAGGCCGGGCACGTCGTCGTGCGGCACGCGACCGCTGAGCACGACCTGGTCTTCCAGCTGGTGCTGACGAACGAACTTGGCGACCTCCGGAAAAGTGGCTCCGTCACCCACCAGCAGCAATTTGAGGTGTGGGTTCTCCTTCAGTCTGTCAGCGATGCAGTAGACGAAACGGTCAATCGCATGCCACGGGACGAATGCTCCCAGGTAGCCGCAAACGACGTGGCCATCGAGCTTCCACTTGGCCCGCGCCTGCGCGCGTTGCTGCGCCGTGAAACTGAACTTGTCGATGTTGGCAGCGTTGGGCGAGACGATCGCCGGAGCCATTGCCGCATGCGCCTTCAGTGCGCGGTCGCGAAAAATCGACGACACGAAGACCAAGCCGCTGGCCTTGCGAAACACCCACCGCTCTATCGCCATTGCCATGTGCCCGAAAAACAGCGGCCGCACCCTGTCCACAGTGGCCGAATCGTTGATCTCCAGGATCACCGGAAGGTTGCGCGCCCGCGCGATCAGTACCGGGGCGAACATGAACAGCGAGTAGCGTTCGTAGATGAAACCGACATCCGAATTGCGCCGCAGGTAGGCAAGGATGCGCCATCCCGCAATCAGGTTGTATGCCAGTTCGGCGAGTTCAAACAAGGGTTCGGGAAATTTGGAGACGAGCTTCATCAGCCGTGTCGCCTGGTGGGTGGGCGACATCGCCTTCGGGCTGGCGTAGGGGTCGGCGCCAGGCAGGGACAGGATGTCGACCGCCACACCTTCGGCGCGAAGCGCATCGGTGATGCCGCGGATGTGCACGCCCTCGACTGCCTTGCCCTGCGTGCGGTGGTGGTAAAGCACACGACGCACGTCGGCGGAGAGATTTCTGTTCAACATTGCCGCTTTCAACAGTTCGAATGACGCTGACGCTGACCTAACATGCCGATGTCTTGTTCGGTGGCGAATCGCGTCGCCAGGAGCAGTAGATCAACCAGGTTCGCCCGCTCGACAGACTTATTTTGCAATGAGTTTCGCCCTCTTCACTGCGTACATTCTGTGCACTTACTTGCGCCCGGTGGAGTTGTTCGCGCCCGAGCTCGGTGCGTATCGGCCCATGCTGTGGCTGTGGGCGGGGGCGTTCGTGGCGGCGCTGACCAGGGCTGCGGCGCGGCGCGAGTTCGGGGCGCGTTGGCTGCACATGGGACTGCTTGGCGCCTTCGTGCTCATGATCGCGGTGTCGCAAGTCGCCAATCAATGGGTTGGCGGGGCGACGGACGCAATACTCGAATTCAGCACGTCGGCGATGCTGATGTTGTTGTGCTTCCTCAATCTCACCACGACGCGGCGCTTGCAGATCACCTGCGCTGTTGTCGCAGCCTGCGTGGTCGTGCTGGCCGCGCTCGGCGCCTATTCTTTCCACACCGGGTTCATGGCGCAGGAGTTGGTGCTGCGCCAAAACACCGCCGACGAGGAGGCCCGTGACAGCGGCGACGTTGCCGAGATTCCCGCCCACGACACTTCGAGCAAGTACATCCTGCGCGTTCGCAGCCTGGGATTCCTGAATGATCCGAACGACTTTGCTCAGGCCATGATCATGGTGCTGCCAATCCTGTTCTTAGGCTATGCAAAACGCACCTGGTTGGCGAGACTGGCGTTTGTCGGTGCACCCACAGCGCTGTTGGGCTACGCGATTTACCTGACGCAATCGCGTGGTGCTCTCTTCGGACTGGCTTCATTGGCGCTGTTCCCCCTGCACCGGCTCCTCGGAACGCTGCGTACAAGCGCCTTGTTGGTCGCCCTCGCCGTTGTTGCCGTCGGGGCAAGCTTTGGCGGTCGCGAGATCTCGTCCAACGAGAGTTCCGCGGCGCAGCGCATCAACGCGTGGAGCGACGGGCTGAACATGCTGAAGTTCAAGCCGTTATTCGGTGTGGGCTACGGCAACTTTGTCGATCACCACGAAATCACGGCACACAACTCGTTCGTGTTGTGTTTCGCCGAACTGGGACTGCTCGGCTACTTCGTCTGGCTGGGCATGATCGTCGTGGCTTACAAGGGCCTCGAACAGGTGTTGAGCCGAGGCCCGCCCGAGCGACTTGAGCGCCAGCTTGCTCTGAGCTTGCGCGCCTCACTGGTCGGATTTCTCGTGTGCTCGTGGTTCTTGTCGCGCACCTATCAGCCCGGCCTCTACATCCTGCTCGCCTTGTGCATTTCCGCATGGTATTGCGACCAGGGATTCGCGGCCAAATCGTCCTCCGACGCCGCAGCCCAGGAGCTGCCGTCTTGGCGCAAGTCGACCGTGTTGGCAATGACCGCCAGCATCGCGACTGTGTACATGTTCGTCCTTTCGCACAACCTCGGGCGCTGACCGGCCCAGCCTTCACTCACGCTGTCATGAGTCTTGTCCTGCTTGCCGCGTCGGCATTGTTCGCCACGCTCGTGGTGCTCGCTGCCGTCGAGATACGGCGCAAGAACATCTGGACGTGGATCGTCGCCTACATGCGCCAAGACTGGCGCGAGCGACCGGCCGACGGCGTGACCAAACACTTGATGTTCTGCTTCGTCGATCACTACGAACCCGGCTGGGCGCAGCCCAGCTATGCGACTGAATGCGCGCGCGTTGCGCGCTGGCGCAGCGAGTACCCCAAGCTGTGTGAAGGGCATCGCGACGCCGACGGGCGTGCCCCGATTCACACTTTCTTCTACCCCGAAGAGGAATACCGGCCCGAGCATCTGGACGCGCTCGTGGATCTTTGCCGCCTCGGGCTGGGCGAAATCGAAATCCATCTCCACCACGACAACGACACCGAGGCCGGGCTACGCGAAAAGCTGCGTCGATTCACCGAATTGCTCGCGACCCGGCACGATGCCTTGCCGCGCGACGCCGCCACGCGCCAGCCGCGCTGGGCATTCATCCACGGTGATTGGGCGCTCGACAACTGCCACCCGGCCGGCACGAATTGCGGAGTCAACAACGAATTGATCGTGCTGCGCGAGGAGGGTTGTTACGCTGACTACACGATGCCTGCCGCGCCGGACCCGTGCCAGACCCGCACCGTGAACAAGATCTACTACGCCAAAGACGATCCGCTTCGACCCAAATCGCATGACGCGGGCGTGCGCGTGGGGGTGGGGCGCGCGGCGTCGGGCGACATGATGATCGTGCAGGGGCCACTCGGTCTGATGTGGCACAACCGCAAGTTTGGTGTCATGCCGCGCATCGAGAACGGCGACGTTCGCACCAGCAGCCCGCCCACGCGGAAGCGAGTGGACGCCTGGGTTGATACCGGCATTCACGTCGAAGGTCGGCCGGAGTGGATTTTCGTCAAGGTTCACACCCATGGCACGCAAGAGCGCGACATGGACACACTGCTCGGAGCGCCGATGGGGCAGGCCTTTTCGCACCTCGAAGAGCGGTACAACGATGGCCGTCAATGGGCCTTGCACTACGTAAGCGCCCGCGAAACGTACAACATCATCAAGGCGGCCGAGGCGGGACTGGGGGGTGACCCGGGCAAATATCGGGACTTCGTCATTCCGCGTCCTGGGTACAAGCCGCAATGAAGTGGCGGCTGCGCAAATGACAGCGCCTGAAGTCCTCGCCCTGGTGTGCATCGGCGCGGTGCTGTATTCATACGCACTCTATCCTTTGCTGCTGGCTCTGGTGGCATCGGCCGCGCAGGGCCTGCGAGACGCAAGGTACGTGCTGGCCAAGCGCGACCGGCGTACCGAAAGCGACGCTTCGCTTCCCGAAGTCGCCATCATCATCTCGGCCTTCAATGAAGAGCGGCACATTCGCCAGCGCATCGACAACCTGCTGGCGCTGGACTATCCGCCTCACTTGTTGCATGCGTACATCGGTTCCGATGGCAGCCGCGACGAAACCGGAACGATTCTCGCGGCCCAGACGGACGCGCGCATCCACGGTTTCGTGTTCGACAAGAACCGTGGCAAGGCCACCGTGCTCAACGACTTGGTTCAGCGCGGATCGGAACCGATCCTGGTGTTCTCGGATGCGAACACGTTCTTCGATCGCTTGGCGCTACGCAGACTCGTGGCCCACTTTTCCGAGCCTGGCGTGGGTGGGGTCAGCGGTGAGCTGCGCCTGATCGGCGTGGTGGGGGACAACCAGGACAGTCTGTACTGGCGCGTCGAGCAGTTCCTGAAGTTCTTCGAGGCGCGAATCAACGGATTGCTCGGAGCCAACGGCGCGATCTACGCGATCCGGCGCAGCCTGTGGAAACCGCTTGCGCCGGACACGATCTGCGACGACTTCTGCGTTGCGATGAACGTTGCCGCGGCGCGCCACCGCCTGGTGTATGAGCCTGCCGCGTGGGCTGAAGAGGAGGCGCCCGCAGGGATCGGTGACGAGTACCAGCGGCGCGTGCGCATCGGCATCGGCAACTTCCAGGCCCTGATACGGCATCCGGAGTATGTATGGCGTACCTCGGCGGGCACCTGTTTTGCCTACCTGTCGCACAAAGTGCTGCGCTGGGTCGCGCCGCACTTGCTCATCGTCGGCCTGCTGGCCTCGCTGCTGCTCGGCGTGCAATCTTCGGCGTGGCTCACGTTCGCCCTGTTGCAACTCGGCGCTTACGCGGCGGCGGCGGGCCTGTACGCGCTGAGTCGGCGTGGCCGCGTGCTGCGACCCGTGCTCAGAATCCCGGCGTTCCTGTTCGCGCTCAATTGGGCGTTTCTCGTCGCCTCGATCCGCTTCGCGACCGGACAATACAGCGGATCGTGGAAGCGCACCAGTCGCTGAGCGCGACCGACGTCGCGCGCGCCGGTCGTCGCCTTGCGTCCAGGTCTCCAGCGCAGATCGGCCGGGGCGATCCATCTACCCAAGGAAATATTTGAATGCTCAGAATCGGTATCGTCGGCTGCGGCAAGATCGCGGACGGGCATGTCGAGCAAGTCCGCGCCACGGGCCGCGGCGACGTGGTATCCGTGTGCGACCGCGAGCCATTGATGGCAGAACAGTTGGGCACCCGGCTGCATGTGCCCAGCCGCTACACCGACATGGCCGAGATGCTGCGTGCTGAGCGGCTCGACGTGGTCCACATTGCCACTCCGCCGGATTCACATGTGGCCATCGCCTGCGCCGCCATGAAGGCGGGTTGCCATGTCTTCGTCGAAAAACCCTTCGCACTGAACGAGGGGCAAGCGCAGGTCATTCTTGATTGCGCTGCCGACACCGGCAGGCGCGTCAGCGTCAACTATCTCTACAACTTCGAGACGCCTGGCCTGGAGCTGGAAGAGCTGCTCGCCGCGCGGTCCTTGGGCGAAATCGTTCACCTCGACACCAACTACGGCTACAACCTCGCGGGTGACTACGGCGTCGCGGTGATGGCCGATCCGGCGCATTGGGTGCACCGCCTGCCGGGCAAGCTGTTTCACAACGTCCTCGACCACGTGCTGGCCAAGGTGGTGGGGCACATCGGCGACGACGTCACGACCCAGGTCCTGGCGTTTCGGCGGCGCCCCGAAAGCGGAAATGCCGCTGTCGATGCCATGGGAGACGAGCTGCGCTTCATGCTGCGCTCGGGTTCGGTAACGGTCAGCGGCCTGGTCAGCGCGCACGGCCGGCCCGTGGCGCATACCCTGCGTGTCGTGGGCACGAGTGACACCGTGGAATTGGACTACGCAGCCAGGACGCTGGTGCGCAGCGCCCGGCAGAGCCAGCCCAGCGCGATCGGGCGCCTGCTCCCGGCATGGGTGCAGGCGCGCCAATTCGCGCGCAATGGATGGCGCAATCTGAAACAGTTTCGGCGACACGAGTTTCACTATTTCCAGTGCATGCGGGTCCTGTTGAACCGCTTCTACGACACCATTGAGAAAGGCGCAACCGACCCGGTGCCGCACCGCGACATCCTGCGCGTATGCCGCGTGATCGATCAAATCGTCGTTGCCATGGAGACCAAGTGATGAAGGTATTGCTGACCGGCGCCGGTGGGTTCCTTGGCAAGCGCATTGCTCTGAGCCTGATGGACAAGGGTGCCACCGGGCTGCGCCTCCACTACCGCCAAAAACCCCCCGAGGCGACGATCGCTGCACTTGCCGCGCGTGCCCCGCACCTGATCGTGGAAAGCGCTGCGGCGAACCTGCTGGCTCGCGGCAGCCTGGATTCAATGGTCCAGGGAGTCGATTGCATCGTGCACGCGGCCGCCGGAATGCGCGGTGCGGCGGCAGACATGTTCGCGAATTCCGTGATCGGGACACGCAACTTGCTGGAGGCCGCATGCGCCGCGCGCGTGCGACGCGTCGTGTTGATCAGCTCGTTCTCCGTGTACCGCACCGAGCCCCTGGCCAAGGGGGCGCTGCTGGATGAAGCCACACCCGCCGAGGACGTTGGCGCCAACAAGGGACCCTACGGCTACGCCAAGACTCGCCAGGAACAGCTGTTTCTTGAGTCTCAGCGCGAACACGGCTTCGAGTCGATCATCCTGCGCCCCGGCGTCATCTATGGCCCGGCCAGTTCGGCTCTGTCGCCGCGTGTGGGCATCAACGCCATGGGGCTGTTTTTCAGTCTCGGCGGTTCGGCGACGTTGCCGCTCACCTATGTCGATAACTGTGCCGATGCCGTTGCGCAGGCCACGCTCTTCGCGTCGCCTGGAAGCGTCTTCAACGTGGTCGATGACGACCTTCCGAGTTGTCGCATGTACCTGAACATGTACCGTCGGCAAGTGCGTCCCATGAAAACGCTGCCGATTCCGTATTGGCTGCTGCTGCAGGGATCGCGTTTGCTGGAGCGCTATCACCGTGTCTCGAAGGGCCAGCTGCCGGCAGTCTTCACGCCCTACGTCGTCAGGTCGATGTACCGCCCGCTTCGATACGGCAATGCCGGGCTCAAGGCGATCGGTTGGCGCCAAGGCGTCGCCACGCCGCAAGCCATGGAGCTGACGCTGCGCAGCTGGCGCGAACAGCAGGCCTAGCCAACTGGGTCAGGCGGCGGCCATTGCGTCGCGGTAGAAACTGTCGTAGCTGCTCGACAAGGCCTCGATTGACGCGTTCTCGCGCACCCAGGTCGCGGCGTTCGCGCCGAGCCGCGCGCGCAGTGACGCGTCATCCAACAGGTGCCGCAGCGCGACGCGCAATGCCGGACCGTCGGCCGCCGGCACCAGCAGGCCGGTTCGTTCGTGGTGAATGATTTCGGGATTGCCCCCTACCGCCGTGGCGACCACGGCCAGGCCGGTCGCGCAGGCCTCGAGCAAGGCGATGGAAAGGCCCTCGGTCAGCGATGGCATCGCGAAGATGTCGAAGGCCGGGAGAAGGTCGGCAACGTTGGCGCGCTGGCCGGCGAACAAGACCCGATCGTTCAATTCCAGCGACTGTGCCTGCGCACGCAGCGAGCGATCCAGTTCACCGTCGCCGACGATGACCAGGCGCAGCGCGGGCTCGGCGCGAAGGAGCGCCGGCAACACGTCGAGCAACAAGCGGTGATTCTTCAGCGCCACCAATCGACCCACGCAGCCGATCACGGGAGTGTCCGGCGCCAGGCCCAAGGCCTGCCGTGCCGCGTTGCGACGTGTTGCCGAGCCAGCAAAGCGCGCGACCGGAATGCCATTGAGGACAGTGCTGGCGCGGCCGGGCGCGACGAATCCGCTTTGCACGTAGCGGTCGTGAACCTGGCGGCCGACCATCGCCACCCGGGCGGTGCGTGCCAGTGACCAGCGATAGAGCCAGCGCAGTTTGCGGTTCGACAGCCGGGCGCCCATGTCGTGACAGGTGCTGACCTGCACCGGTTTGCGGCGGGCACCGAACAGGCATGCGGCAGCGTAATAGTTCGGCACGAAGTTGTGGGTATGGACCACGTCCACCGAATCGCCAGAGGCGCATCGGCGCAGTTGCTTCAAGACGTCGAGATCCCAGCTCGTTTTCTTCGCGCCGATGTGAACCGATATCGCGGCGTCTCGCAGTTCATTCGAGAAGCCCGTCGTCTCGTTGATGCTGAAGACGGATACGTTGTCGCCGCGCCTCGATTGTGCGATGGCCAAATCGGTTACGACGCGCTCAAGCCCGCCGAACTCGAGCGAATCAACAACGTGAAGGATGCGCAATTGAGATCGTGTCTTCAATGCGGCAGCGCCACCATAATCCGCGAGTGACGACGCGGAAATGCTCTTCGAGGCAAGCAAGGACATGAAACTTTCCGCAGGTCGGGTCGGCCGTGACCGGAGGTACTCTGGCTGTTGAACATGCTATCGCTTCGCGCATCTCGCCTGGCCGCTGCGCGTCCGGGGATGCTGTGAATTCTTGGCGACTGGCGACGATTCGCACATTGAGCGCTCATTCCCGGCTCGGCCGAATGGCGGCTTCGAACACGCAATTGGCGACACTATTCGCCGACAAGATTGAGGTGGGAGACATTGGCAATGAGTAGACCCTTCGGTCAGGGCGCCACGGCAAAGGCGGTCTTGCTGATGACGGGATCGACCTATGTGAGCTTCTTTTTCGGGTTGGTCGTCAGCGCAATCATCGCGCGTGGCTTGGGCCCGAGGGAATTCGGCCAGTACGCCTACGTGGTCTGGCTCTCCGGTTTGTTGGTCTTGTTTGCCAACAACGGATTGACCACGACGGGGATTCGTTTCATCTCCGAAAGCCTGGGCCGTGACAACGCGTCGGCCGCGAGCGATGTGCACGGTTGGCTGCTGCGTTGGCAGTTTGCAAGTTTGGTCGTCGTGGCGGGATTGTTTGCTCTGTCAAGCGTGCTCTGGCCTGCGGCGAACTGGAGTGGCTCGCCGCTTGTATTCGTGGGCGTGATCCTGCTCAGCGCAATCTGCAAGACCTTCTATCTTTTCGACATTTCCGTGGCCAAGGGCCATGGTCAGTTTCGGGTCGAGGCCGCCTCCACTGTCATCGTCAGCGCCATCAACTTGCTGGGGGTTGTGCTGCTGTTCGCGCTGAACGCAACGCTGACCGCGTACCTGGTGTTCTTCGCCGCGACCAGTGTGGGTTACTGGGCGATGGCGTTTCGCATGCGTCGGGCCGGCAAGATCCTGGCGACGAACGAAGTGCTCGACGAGGCGATGTCCACCAGCATGAAGAGCCATTTGCTGTGGACCGTGATTCTGGCGCTGGCTTCGGCGCTGAGCAACAAGTCGGCCGAGACTTACCTGCTCAATGCCTGGGTGGGCCCCGCCGAGGTCGGGTTTTTCGCGATTGGTGCGGCGTTGACACGAGGCGGAGTCGAGTTGCTCGCGTCCGGCGTAAATTCGGTCCTGATGCCGTTGATGGCCCATGGCTACGGTCAGGGCGGCACCACCAGGGTTCATGCCATCCTTTCCGATTCACTGCGCCTCTACGGATTCGCCGGTCTCTTGCTGGCGGGCGTGGGATTCATGTGGGCCGATGTGGCGGTCTGGTTGGCGTACGGTGACAAGTTCCAGGACGCCGCGAACGTCTTCCGAGTCATGATCATGGTCGCCGGGATAACACTTTCGCAAAGCGCATTCGGAGCGCTGTTGTCGACGACGGACAAGCAGCATGTGCGGGCCGGCGTGGCGATCACCTCTGTTTTGGTCAGCGCCGCGATGGCATTCTTGCTCGTGCCGCGCTTCGGCTTGAATGGCGCGGTGATTGCCCACGCGGTTTCGAGCAGCATCATCTACATCGCGATATGTGTCGGGATGGTGAAGGCGTTTTCAGTCACCCTGCCGCTGCGGGAGCTGTCCCGCCTGTTCCTCGCCGCGGCCGTTGCGGCCGTGCCGTCCGGCGCCTTGCTGTGGCTCGGGTCGAGTGTGTTTCTGCAATTCTTCGCGGGAGTCGTGTTCGTCGTCTTCTACCTTGTAGGAACACTGGTTTTTCGTGCTTGGCGTCCCGACGATATCGCCCGTCTCAACCCTCTGGCGCGTCGCTACCCGAGAGCACTGGGTCGCGCCTTGCCGGCCCTTGAGCGGTGGGTGAGTCGCTGATCCGGATTTCAGTGCGCGTTCAGCGGCTCAGCCGCATCCGCCGCGGTGCTCGCCGGCGTGGGCGAAGCGCCGACACGCGCCGCGAACCACGCCACAAGGTGGCGGGCCATGCGATTCGCCGTTCCGGCGTCCCAGTACTGCGGCGAAAGTTCGGTCAAGACCGGCGTGCCGATGAATCGGCTCAGTGCAGTGCCTTGCGCCGGCTCGCCCTTGTCGGTGTGTGCACAGTTCACACCGAGCGATGCATCCGCATTCAACACCAAGCTCGAGACGCCGAGCAACTTCGCTTCTTCGAGCCAAGGGCCGTCGGGTCGAGCAATCAGGTACTTGGAATTGCTGAGCAACGCCAACGATTGCCGAAAGCCCGCGCTGACGAACGGCAACAGCCGTGACGCTTTCACTTGCTTGGCGAAGGCCGACGACTCGAACTGGCTAATCGCGGCCGGCCGCATCGACCAGAGCAGCGGCAATTCACGGCTGAACTGAGAGAGCAATTCGACCGTGCGAGCCAGCTCGACGGTTTGCTGACTTGGCGCACGAGGGTCGATCGTGATCAACCCGAACGTGCCGGCGAGAATCGAAGGATCGACACCGGGCACGGTCCCGATCGCCGCTCGGCTCCCATGTCCGTGGGTGAGCGCCATGTCGAGTGTTTCTCGACTAAGGTTCCCGACGCTGTGCACCCGGTCCAGGTGTACGCCTTCCCGGTACAAGGCATAGAAGGTCTCCGCCGAGTCTGTGTAGAGGATGTCGGAGACCTTGTCGATGAGAACAGCGTTTGAAGCGGCGCCGGCTGCGTGCGCGGCCTCGCGCTTGCCCGACACGACGCGAAGCAGGGGAAAGCCTCGCTTGCGGGCCAGCAAGGTGCAGGCGAGATCTGCGTCGGAACTGCCCAAGACCATGATCGCGCGCGGCTGAATCTCGTTGAGCAGCGCGTCGAAGGCATGCAGCAACTTGGAACTGCGCGCAGCGAATGAATCGGGCGTGAGACCCAAGTGCAGACCCATCGCTGGCAGGGGCATGTCAAGGTGTTCCAGGTCATCGAGTTCCAGATCGGCTTCGGCGCCGATATGAACCGCCACCAGGCGAGGCAGACTGGGGAAACCGTTGAAGGCGTCGCCCAAGACGCCGGCCTTCAAATAATCGGCCGCAGAGTTGATCAGGCAGACAATCGGCTCGTCCAACGCGACGGCTCGATGCACGCGTCGTAGCTCCGGCACGGCTGGTGGCACTGCCGGGCTGACTTTCTCCGTCCGGGGCCGGGCGGCTTTGCGGCTGTGACCGCGTGCCGCACCGGCTTGCGCCGTCGTGACGCTCTCAGGCAGCACTGCCGTCACTGCCGGACTCTTCGGCGTTGATCCGGTTGTCTGCGAGCTGGATGCCGATGTGGGCGAAGGGGCCGGGCTCGGAGTCAGCGAATCGACGCGGGTCACTCGGGCCCGTGGGGGCTGCGCTAGCGCCGTGCTTGAGGCCACGCCCGACGCGGCCAATGGCGCCGGTTCGCTGTTGGCCTCACCGATTTCGTTGCGCAGCTCCAAGGCTGTCTCGTCTACCATCGCCGCGGACACGACCCGCGCATCGGCCAGGAATGCGCCGAGCAGCAGCCGGTTGCAAAGCCGGTTGATCTTGCGCGGCACACCGCCTGTCCAGTGGTGCACTCGGTCCATCACATCGGGCGCAAATGCCGGCCCGGTGCCACGCCAGCCGACGTGCCGCATGCGGTGCTCGACATACTCGCGAGTCTCGGCCTGATCGAGCGGCCCGAGGTGGCACGAGGCGATCACCCGCTGGCGCAGTTGCTCCATCGATTTCGATTGAAGCAGGCCTCGCAGTTCGGGCTGGCCCACCAGGAAACTTTGCAGCAGGCCGTATTTGCCCAACTGGAAGTTGGACAGCATTCGCAGCTCCTCGATGGCCTCATGTTTGAGGTTTTGCGCCTCGTCGATGATCAGCAGGGCTCGGCGCCCCTTCGCGGCCAACGCGGTCAGGAAGGCCTCGAGACTGGCGATGAGGTGGGCCTTGGATTTCGATTTCGACTCAATGCCGAAGGCCATCAGAATCGCCTGCAACAGCTCACCGGATTCGAGCTGGGTGCTGACGACCTGCGCCGCGACGACCTTGTCAGGGTCCAGCCCTTCGAGCAAGGTTCGCACCAGAGTCGTCTTCCCAGCGCCGATTTCGCCGGTCACGACGATGAAACCTTCGCCCTGGTGCGCGCCAAACTTCAGGTAGGCAAGCGCGTTGCTGTGGCCACGGCTGTCGAAATAGAACGCCGGGTCGGGATTGAGCTGAAACGGTGAACCGCTGAAACCGAAATGTGTTTCGTACATGGTCGGTCAGAATTTGTGTTCGATTCCGAGGAAGGCTGCGGTCTCTTGCACCGGCCGCGTTTCCGTCGAACTCGAAAGTTGCCTGCGCGCGCCGGCGGTGAGCCGAGTCTTCGGGCTCAAGGCTTGATTGGCGCTGAGCTGTGCTGACTTGGAGCGGCTGGCGCGACCTCGAGAATCACCCGTGCCGTCGATCTTGACGCCACTCAGCAGCGCATCGACAGACATTGTCGTCGTCAACCGACGATTCATCCCGACCGAAGCACCGAGTTGCTTGTTGTCTGCTGCGGTCGGCGGCAACACGGGGGTCAGTGAGGCATTCGGCCGCTGGAGCTGCTTCGAATCGAGCGAATACGCTTGAACCGTCAATGCCGATCGCGGACTGAGGAAAACGACTGAAACCGCAGCGCGTTGCTGCAGCTGCACGTAGTCGGAAATGACCTCGATCGATCCGCCTGCGACGCTTGGCAATGCGCCAAGGCTTGCAATCGCGTTTTCAACGACTAAGTTGCGCTCTGCCGGATTCGGATAGCGGGTGGTGAACGCCGCGTCGATCAGGTTCCTGAGATCGCCTCCAGTGCCCGGAAGCAGAAACGAACTCGGTTGTGACGTGGGTTGTCGGGTCAAATTGACCTGCATCGCCATAAACGGCGATCGATGCGACCATGCGACACTCCACCCGTTGTTGAAGAATCTCCGTTCGACGCTGAGATCCAGGTCACTGCGCTCCGAAGGCAGCCAGCGCAGCCGAAAGCCGCGGATCGTGTCACGGCTCGAACTTTGCGCAATCTCGCTGCGCTCGGTGCCCACCACGGCACCCAACACCAGCGTTGGATCGGCTGCGTAGGTCAAGACCCCGCGGGCGGTTTGAAACTCGACGATGGAGTCCGTGGCGTTCAGGTACTTCGTCCGCTCTCGATTCGCCTCCAGCGAAAACCCAAACGGGGTTGGGCGATGCGCAAGAACGAACGACTGGCCGCGAACGTCGGAATCGTTGCGTGCCGTCGTGTCCCTGCTGCGGCGATTCCAGAGGTTGTCGTCGCGATAGCGGAATGACAACGAAGGCGTAAAGGCGTGATCCAAGTAGGGGCTCAGGCGGTATTGCGCTGTCTGCAGCCTCGCCGCTGGAACTGTTCCTTGCGAGATCGCCGAATAGGGATTCGATCTGGTTTGTTGCAGTCCGGTCGACGCGTCGAGGTACAACCAACGCTCAACGAGGTTGGCGTTCATCGCCAGTCGCGCGGTGGGCACAAAGTCGTTTGTCAGCGTGCTGCGCGCATAGGTGAAACTGCGCGCTTCAACATCGCCGTCGAGCGAAAACCTTGCACCGCGACCGGCGATTCCGAAACGCGGTGCGAGTTCGAGAAGAACGTCGCCGCCGGAATCGGCAGAGTTGGCGAATCCGCTGTTGTTGGTTGCTGTCATCCGGGCGGTTGCCGAGGGCTCCAGCCTCCAGGTTTGCGCAGCCGCGGTCGACGTGATGCCCTGACAAGCTGAAAGCAACAAAGCGACATGAATCGGCTGCGAAACGCGCTTCCTTCGCCGACCCCAGTCTCGAGGACCTGAGGCATCAAGCGCCAGGGATCCCTGCTGCTCAATCCGAGTAATAGCCATAGTGGCGCTGTTCGGAGTTGGAGTGGGATTTATTGAGCACGCTGAGCACGACTGGGCAGTGTTCGAGCGAGGTGTAGGCTTGCGCGAGGTCCAGGGTCTGGGTGTGGCCCGCGCCCACCACCATGATGATCTGGCCCATGCGCGCGGCCAGGACCCGGGATTCGGTGGTGGACAGCAGCGGGGGCGAGTCGAAGATCACGATGCGCTCGGGGTAGCGCGTGGCGATCTCATGGAGCAACTCGCGCAGCGCGTCGCTGGCCAGCAGCTCCGTGGATTGGCTCGTGGGGGCCCCGGCGGGCAGC
>JANNKM010000020.1:0-33378 GCA_031396305.1 Rhizobacter sp. | reverse complement strand
TGGACGCCTGGTGTCACGCCAGCGAGGGGCTGCGCCGCTTTGCGCTCGATGCGATCCAGCAGGCCCGGCCGCTCGATGCCAAGGCGCGCCACGTGGCGGTGAAAGACCTGGAAGGCGCGCTCGACGCGGGCTACGGCATCTACGGCGGCAGCAGCGCGAAGCTGCGCTGGGCCACGCTGGTGTTCGATGCCGAAGCGGCGCAGTGGGTGTCGAACGAAGAGTGGCACGCACAGCAGAAGTCGCGCTGGCTCGACGATGGTCGATATGAATTGCAAGTGCCCTACAGCGACCCGACCGAGTTGACGATGGACATCCTGCGCCACGGCGACAGCGTGACGGTGATGGCGGACAAGGCGCTGGTGGCATCGATCCGCCAGCGGCTTCAACAGGCAGCGGCGCGCTACGCTTGAACCCACCCCACTTGAAGGAGCCCGCATGAAAGCCACCTGGAACGGCGTGACCCTGGCCGAGAGTGACGACACCGTGGTCGTCGAAGGCAACCACTACTTCCCCGAGAGCAGCCTGAAGCGCGAGTACGTCAGCTTCAGCAACCACCGCAGCACATGTCACTGGAAAGGCCAGGCGCATTACTACAGCCTGTTCGTGAACGGCGAAATGAATCCGGACGCGGTGTGGTACTACCCTGAACCATTCGACGCGGCAGCGCAGATCAAAGGTCGCGTCGCGTTCTGGAAGGGCGTGACGGTGGAGGATTGATGACCGCCTGGAGTGCGTTGCGGCTGCGCGCCGCTGATCACACTGCGCGGTTCGGGGCGGTGCAATGAACCCCGTGCTCGTCGAAGTCTTGCGCGGTGAGACGGTGGAATCGAGTCATCGCGGTGCGCTCGCGGTGCTGGATGCGGATGGGGCCGTGTTGGCCAGTCTCGGCAACATCGATCGACCCATCTTTCCGCGCTCCGCCGTCAAGTTGCTGCAGGCCCTGCCGCTGGTGGAAAGCGGCGCGGCCGAGCGCCTGGGCTTGTCCGACGCCGAGCTCGCCCTTGCATGCGCTTCGCACACCGGAGAAGACTTGCACGTGCGTACAGCGGCGGGCATGCTCGCCAAGGCGGGTCTGGACGCCGCCGCGTTGGAGTGTGGCGCGCATTGGCCCTCGCTGGACACGGCCACACGCGCCCTCGCCGCGGCAGGGCGCGAGCCCACGGCCCTGCACAACAACTGCTCGGGCAAACACAGCGGCTTCCTGTGTCTGGCGTGTGTGCTGTGCGGCGGCGACGAATTGCAGCGCTTCGCGAGGGGCTATGTGCAGCGCGAACACCCGGTGATGCGCGAGGTCACCGCGGCGCTGCAAGCGGTGACCGGGTTCGACCCGAACGCGGCACCGTGCGGGACTGACGGCTGCTCCATTCCCACCTACGGCATCGAATTGCGCCGGCTCGCCCTGGCGTTCGCCCGTGTCGGCACCGGCGTGGGCTTGCGCGAGGGCCATGCGCGTGCAGCGCGACGCCTGCGTCGCGCGATTGCCCAGGCTCCCTTCATGGTGGCGGGGTCCGGTCGCTTTGACACCCGCGTCATGCAGCAACTGGGCGAGCGGGTGTGCTGCAAGGTCGGTGCGGAAGGTGTGTATTGCGCCGCGCTGCCGGATCGCGGCCTGGGCGTCGCGATCAAGATCGACGACGGCAACAATGCGCGCGCCGCCGAGGTTGTGATGGCCTGCGTCATCGAGTTGTGTCAGCGCCTGAGCGGCCCTGCGGCAGAGACATTGCACGCGCTGAGTCACCCGAAGTTGCGAAATTGGAACGGCATCGGCGTCGGTTCGCTGCGTCCCTCGACTGGGTTGCTGGGTTTGCGATTGCACTGAGCACGGCCGCGGCTGAATTGCGCGAGTTGCGCGCGCACGACACAGCCCTCGACCGAAACATCTGGCGACCAGGTTAAGCCGATGAAACCGGCTGCGCTTTTTCCTTCTGCCAACTCTTGATGACCGCCCCTTCCGAGTCGCGCAACTGCGTAACCGACCTTGAACGGGATGCGGGATGTGCGATGCGCCACTGACGCCTCCCGCCGCCACAGTTAGATTGGTACCACGCGTCGCAACAAGGGGCTTTTCATGCGCCTGATCACCCGAGTGATCACGTCATTTCCTGGCGGGAGATCTGTTCTGGCGGTTGCTGCTGCGCTGTTGCTGGGTGGGTGCCAGGCGCTCGCCCTCACCGCGGCGGGCGTCGGCGCCTCGACCGGCTTGTCTCACACCGCCAACAGCATCAGCTCGCGCACCTTCACGGCAAGTGATCAACTGGTCAAACAAGCCGCCTTGGTCGCTCTGGGCAAGATGGGAATGAAGTTCGAGTCCTCGGAGAAGAACGAATCCATCGAGACGATTCGCGCCAGAGTCTCAGATCGCACTATTGAGATCGAAATCGAGGCGCTGAGCGAGTCCACGACGCGGATCAGCACGTCGGCGCATCGTGGCCTTTTCCTCTACGACGGTGCCACGGCCCGCGAGATCGTTGTGCAGACAGAATTGGCGATGATCGAGCTTGGCCAGTCACGCCGCGCTCGCGGGCCGTCCAAGACGGCTTCGGCTCTTGCCGATTCCATGATGGGTCCAGCGCCAACCCGGCGCTGACGGTTCGCCGCGGCCTCGACTCGGGGGCGGTGATCAGGCGTCGTGCCAGACGATGCTGCGCTTGGCGCCCGTCCAGCGCTCGAACAGCGGCGCGTAGACCTCGTCGATGCGATTGCGCTTGACCTTGAAGGTCGGCGTGATAAACCCGTTGTCCACGGTCCAGGCGGTACGCACGACGACCAGACAATCGAGTTGCTCATGCGGATCGAGTTGGGCATTGATCGCGGCCAGATGCTCATTCAGGCTCGCTTCCATGGGGGCGCGGCTCGAGGCGCTTGCGGCGCGCGCCGCCGCATCCGCATTGAGCATCACGATACCCAGCGGCTGCCCCAGGTTGGCGCCGGTCACGACACAGGCTTCGACCAGCCCGTTCATCACCAGTTTGTCTTCGATCGGCGCGGGCGCCACGTATTTGCCCTTGCTCGTCTTGAACAAGTCTTTGACTCGCCCCGTGATGCGCAGATTGCCTTCGGGATCGAGCGCGCCTTTGTCGCCGGTGTGCAACCATCCATCGTCGGTAAGCGCCTGACGTGTCAGCTCGGGCTCCTTGTAGTAGCCGAGCATCAGGCCCGGACTCTTCATATGAATTTCGCCGTTGGCGGGGTCCAGGCGCGATTCCACGCCCTCGTACGGAAGGCCCACCGTTCCGGGGCGCGGGACGCCGGGTAGCGTGGCATGGGAGATGCCGCAGTTTTCCGTCATGCCATAGACTTCGACGATCGGCAATCCGAGCTTGGCGTACCAAGCCAGCAACTCGGGCGGCATGGGCGCGGCGCCGCCGGCGGCAAACGTGCATTGGTCCAGGCCCAATGCACCCAGGATCTTCCTGCGCACGATGCCGCGAATGATGGGCAGCTTCAGCAAACGCGCGAGTTTGGCAGGCGCCATCTTGCCGTGCACGCCTTGTTGGAACTTGACCCAGAGCCGTGGGACCGAGAAGAACGTCGTCGGCCGGGCGCGCTGCAAGTCGGCGGTAAAGGTTTCAAGGCTTTCCGCGAAATAGACCTGCATGCCCACCGCAAGCAGGCCATGTTCGATCAGGGTGCGCTCGGCCACATGGGCCAGCGGCAAATAGCTCAACATGCGTGCATCGGCCGTCAGGTGGACGCGCTTGAGCGCCGAACCGATCGACCATGCATAGGTGCCGAAGCTGTGCATCACGCCTTTGGGTGCGCCTGTCGTGCCGGAGGTGTACATGATCGTGGCCAGTTCGTCCGCGCTGCGCTTGGGCTCGCCCTGGAGGGGCGGCGTGGACTGGACGATCGCATCCCATTGCAGGTAGTCGTTGCGCGGCGCGAGCGGCATGCCGATGCACGGAAGGCCGGCGGGAACCCCCGGCTTCATGCCTTCCCAGCCGTCGAGCTTGCCGACAAGAAGGAGTTTTGCTTCGCTGTGTTCGAGGATCTGGCGGATCGTTGACGCCGCCAACGTGGGGTAGAGCGGCACTGACACATGGCCCGCCATCCAGATTGCGAAGTCAGCCATCAACCAATGCGCGCAGTTCTTCGAGATCAAACCAATGCGGCTGCCCGGCGGGTGACCCAGGCCTTTCAAATGAGCGGCGATGCGGCGTGATTCACCGAGAAGTTGCGCCCAAGTGAAGGTTCGCAACGCGCCTGCGCCCATCGGCTGGGTCAGCACAACCTTGTCGGGTGCCGTCTTCTCCCAATGGAACATGCGCTGCAAGGCCAATTGGTCGGGCGATACCTGGTTCGTTGTTGTCAAGGTGTCCTCCAAAGCCACGGGTGTGACACGGTGCCGCGCACCATAGGCCATTGCGCGCTTCCCGCCAAGAGGGTCTCTACGGCTTCGCACCTGCGCCGCACTGCTGAGGGTAGTGCGTCCCTACAATCCGCGTTCGTATGCAGAGGTGCGCGGTATGTGGTTCCCCCAGGAGTTCGATGTGATCGTGGTTGGCGGTGGCCACGCCGGCACCGAGGCTGCATTGGCCAGCGCTCGCATGGGCGTGGCGACCCTGCTGCTGACGCACAACATCGAGACCCTGGGGCAGATGAGCTGCAACCCGTCAATCGGTGGGATCGGCAAGGGCCATTTGGTCAAGGAGATCGATGCCCTGGGTGGCGCGATGGCGCTGGCGACAGACGAGGCAGGGATTCAGTTTCGTATCTTGAATGCCTCCAAGGGACCCGCCGTTCGCGCTACCCGCGCCCAGGCCGACCGAGTGCTGTACCGCGCGGCGATTCGGCGGCGTTTGGAGAACCAGACCAACCTCTGGCTCTTTCAAGGCGCCTGCGACGACTTGCTCCTCGAAGGCGACCGCATCGCGGGTGCGGCAACGCAGGGTGGCGTGCGTTTTCGCGGCCGCGCCGTGGTGCTCACGGCTGGCACGTTCCTGGACGGGCGCATCCATGTCGGGCTGCAGAACCACGCCGCAGGACGCGCTGGCGACCCGCCAGCGATCGCTTTGTCCGCGCGACTCAAGGAACTGAAACTTCCTCAGGGGCGGCTGAAAACCGGTACGCCGCCACGCATCGATGGACGCTCGATCGACTTCACGCGGCTGCAAGAGCAGCCCGGCGACGGCATGGCTGCGGCCGACGACACACCCTCGGCCACGCGTGTCCCGTGTTTCAGCTTCCTGGGCGAGCCGTCGATGCACCCGCGCCAGCTACCGTGCTGGATCACGCATACAAATCCGACGACCCACAACATCATTCGCAGCGGCTTCGACCGCAGCCCAATGTTCCAAGGAGCAATCGAAGGCGTCGGGCCGCGCTATTGCCCGAGCATCGAAGACAAGGTGAGTCGATTCGCCGACAAGGATTCGCACCAGATTTTCCTTGAACCCGAGGGTTTGACGACGCACGAGGTCTACCCCAACGGGATTTCGACTTCCCTGCCCTTCGACATTCAGATTGCAGCGGTGCGCTCGATGGTTGGGCTGGAGAAGGCGCATCTGCTGCGCCCGGGATATGCGATCGAATACGACTACTTCGACCCACGCGCGCTCACCGAAAGTTTTGAGACCCGCGCGATCCGCGGCCTGTTCTTCGCCGGTCAAATCAACGGCACTACGGGCTACGAGGAGGCGGCGGCACAGGGCTTGTTCGCGGGCGTCAACGCCGCTTTGCAAGTGCGCGGGCGTGATGCCTGGCTTCCGCGCCGCGACGAGGCCTACCTGGGAGTCCTGGTCGACGATCTGATCACCAAAGGGATCACTGAGCCGTACCGCATGTTCACCAGCCGGGCCGAATTTCGCTTGCAGTTGCGCGAAGACAATGCCGATCTGCGCTTGACCGAAGCTGGTCGGGACCTGGGGCTTGTCGACGACCAGCGATGGGCCGTATTCTGTCGAAAGCGAGATGCTGTTTCACGTGAAACCGAACGCTTGAAGTCGACTTGGGTGAATCCGAACGTGTTGAACGCCGACGATGCCGAACGTCTGCTCGGGAAGCCAATGGATCATGAGTACAGCTTGGCGGAGTTGCTGCGTCGTCCCGAAATCGCAATCGAACAAATCGAGGCGATTTGTTCGATCGCACGGCCCGGCACAACGCCGACACGCGCTCAACTGACTGCCGAGCTCGGCCCGGCGCTGGCGGAGGCAGTACTTGATCAGGTTCAGGTTGCGATCAAGTATGCGGGCTACATCGACAAGCAACGCGACGAGGTGCAACGCGCCGCCGATCTTGAAGAGTTGCCGTTGCCGCTCGATTTTGACTACAACCGAGTCGCAGCATTGTCGTTTGAAGTGCGCCAGAAATTGACCGCACAGCGACCACGCACGCTGGGCGTCGCATCTCGAATTTCAGGCGTGACGCCGGCTGCGATTTCGCTATTGTTGGTGCACCTGAAAAGACACCGCGCCGGTGGCCATGCGGTCGCCGCGTCCACCCCCCGCGTTGCCGCAGTCTGATCATGATGTGGCGGCGGTAACGCGTTCGTGAACTCGGAACTGCGCGACCGGCTGGTGCAGGTTGCCGACGAGCTCGCGGTAGCGTTGTCGGGTGCGCAGCTTGATCGCCTGCTGGCGTACCTTGGCCTGCTGGTTCGCTGGAACGCTACGTACAACCTGACCGCGGTGCAAAGGCCGGCCGACATGCTGGTCCAGCATCTGGCGGACTGCTTGGCGATTGTTCCGCCATTGCGGCGTCAGTTGGGCACACTGTTGACTGGCCGCATCCTGGACGTCGGTAGCGGCGCAGGGTTGCCCGGCGCTCTCCTGGCAATCGTTGCGCCTCAGACTTCTGTCGTCTGTGTGGACAAAGTTGGGAAGAAAGTCGCTTTCGTTCGGCAGGTGGCGGCTGAATTGGGTTTGCCTAACCTGCAAGTCGAACACGCCCGGGTCGAGGCACTCGGCGCTGGGGCCTTCGACCTGATTGTTTCGCGCGCATTCAGTTCGTTGGCAGAGTTCGTGTCGCTGACGGCGCCGCACCTGGCCGAAAAAGGCCACTGGCTGGCCATGAAGGGCAAACGTCCCGACGCTGAGATCGGCGCCGTTGCCGCCACGGTCGACGTGTTTCACGTGGAACCATTGAGCGTTCCTGGTCTCGACGCTCAGCGCTGTCTGGTCTGGATCCGGCGGCGACAATAGCGGCGTTTCTCTTCGCATTCGATTTCCGCCGGGCCTGAAACCTGGACCCGGCGGATAGCCACATCAACCCGGCCCAGGCCGAATCCCCAACGGTCTTCCTCCCATGGCCCAGATTTTCTGTATCGCCAACCAGAAGGGTGGCGTCGGCAAGACGACGACGACCGTCAACCTCGCTGCTGGCCTCGCCAAGATCGGGCAGCGTGTGCTCGTCGTCGATCTCGACCCCCAAGGCAATGCAACGATGGGTTCGGGCATTGACAAACGGGCTCTTGAGCACAGCGTCTACGACGTTCTCTTGGAGAACGCTTCGGTCGCCGAGGTGCGCCAACACAACAGCAAGGTCGGCTACGACGTGGTGGGTGCCAATCGGGAGCTTGCCGGCGCCGAGGTCGAACTCGTTCAGCTCGAGCGCCGCGACCAGCGTCTCAAGCAGGCTTTGGCGAGCGTGCATGACGACTACGACTTCATCCTCATTGATTGCCCGCCGTCGCTCAGCCTGCTCACGCTCAACGGCTTGTGCAGCGCCCACGGCGTTGTGGTGCCGATGCAGTGTGAGTACTTCGCCCTTGAAGGCTTGTCGGACCTGGTCAATACGATCAAGCAGGTGCATGCAAACCTCAACCCGCGACTTCAACTCATCGGCTTGCTGCGCGTCATGTTCGATCCGAGAATCACATTGCAACAGCAGGTCAGCGAGCAACTGAAGCAGCACTTTGGCGCTAAGGTATTCGACACCGTGATCCCGCGCAATGTCAGGTTGGCGGAGGCCCCCAGCTATGGCCTGCCCGGCGTCGTGTTCGACCCGGCCTCGAAAGGCGCCCAGTCGTTCGTCGAATTTGCCCAGGAGATGGTGAATCGACTTGCCGCCCGATGAATGCGCTTGTTGGATTGAATACGGACCTGGATTCAGGCCTGCTTGCCCGCGTCGAAGACGCCGGATTGAACGCGAGCGCGCCACCGCAGCAGCGCTGGCTGGACGGATGGTTACTGCGCTTTTCACCGGGGAAGGCCAAGCGCGCCCGCTGCGTCAACGCCGTCGCACTGGGCCGACGGCCGACAGAACAGAAGTTGGCGCAGTGTGCCGAGATCTTCGCCGCCGCCAGCTTGCCTTTGATCATTCGCATCACACCGTTCACCTTGCCGGATTCGCTTGATGCGCAACTCGCTGCGCAGGGTCTGATTCGGTTCGACGACACGCGCGTGATGGTCTTGAACAAGCTCGAGGCTGTGGAATGCCCAGTGCTCGACGGCGAGTACCGGGTACGAGAATTAGCACTCGAGACTTTCGCCCAGCGCGTTGGAGCCTTGCGCGGTTCGCCACTCGCTCAGCGCCAAGCCCACGCGCAGCGACTCGCGAATGCGCCCGTCCCGTTCACCGCCTTCGAGCTGCGCAAGCATGAAGAAGTAGTGGCGTGCGGCCAGTTTGCCCTGGAGGGAGACTTGGTCGGCCTGTACGACGTCTTCACCGCCCCGCACGCTCGGTGCCGGGGCATGGCCCGACTCCTTTGCCAGCATCTGTTGCTGATGGCACGCAACAGAGGCGCGACCTTGGCCTACTTGCAGGTGGAGTCAGACAATCTCGCTGCCCGCGCCGTCTACTTTCGGCTCGGCTTTGTCGACGCCTACAGCTACCACTACCGCACGCGCGACCCGCTTGTCGCCTGACGTGCCGCTAGAGGCCGAGCGTCTCGTCCACGCGGAGATGCACATTCATCGACTGGACCGCCGCGCCGCTCGCGCCCTTTCCCAAATTGTCCAGCCGCGCCATCAACAGCGCCTGGGTGTCGTTGGCGAAGACGAAAATGTCGACCCGATTTGTGTCGTTGCAGCCCTGAACGTCGAAATAGTCCGCAGCAGGGTGAGCCGCGGTGGCCATCGGCTGCACCCGAATGAACGGCTCCTCGCGATAACGCTGGTCCAGGGTACGGTGCAACAACTCCGCTGAAACCCCGCCCCCCAACTGCGAAAGATGTAAGGGCACACTGACTGCCAAACCCTTGTAGTAATTGCCAACGATCGGCATGAAAACGGGCGCCGAACGCAAGCCAGAGTGAACCATCATCTCCGGCAAGTGCTTATGCGTCATATTCAGCGCGTATGGCCGCGGTGACGTCAGCTTCGCATCGACGCCCGCTTCGTATTGCTCAATCATCTTCTTGCCGCCTCCGGAGTAACCGGTGATGGAAGTTGCCGCGATGGCGTGGTCGGGCTTCACCAAGCCGGCATCAACCAGGGGACGCAGCAACAGAATAAAGCTCAAAGCGTGGCAACCCGGGTTGGCGATGCGCTTGGAGGCCCGGATCTTTTCTCGCTGTCCTGGTGCGAGCTCCGGCAAGCCAAACACCCAAGATGGGTCCGTGCGATGCGCAGTGCTGGCATCGATCAGACATGTCTTGGGGTTGCGCACCAGCGCTGCGGCTTCGAGAGCTGCAGCATCTGGCAGGCACAGGAACGCTACGTCAGCGGCATTGAGCAGTTCAGAGCGCATCGCAGCGTCCCTGCGCTTGTCCGAATCAATTCGGAGCAAGTCGATATCGGCGCGCCGCGCCAGATACTCGTGGATGCGCAGCCCGGTCGTGCCTTCTTGACCGTCGACAAACACGCGGTACTTCATAGCAATTCCCCCGGCATGTAGGTGCCACGCCCAATTGTCGAGCAAAAACCCGCGCCGACAAGCCGCAATTGCCAAGCCACGCGCCGCCCGAAGCGGCAACGCGCAGCACTGGGCAGTTCATCACCGACAATTCTCCGATGGTCACCAAGAAACCCAAAGGCCTCGGCATGGGCCTCGAGGCGCTGCTCGGTCCGCGCGCCATCGACACCGACACGTTGCCCGGGGACAACCGCTTCGGCACGCTGCGGCGGCTCAAACTTGCGCAGCTTCAGCCCGGCAAGTATCAGCCTCGCACACGTATGGACGAGGCCTCGCTCCAGGAACTGGCGCGCAGCATCGAGAACCAAGGTGTGATTCAGCCCATCCTCGTGCGAGCCGTGGGGCAAGACCGCTTCGAAATCATCGCTGGGGAACGCCGCGCACGGGCCGCGAAAATTGCCGGCCTGGAAGAAGTGCCCGTGCTCATCCGCCAGGTTCCCGATGAGGCTGCGGCAGCGATGTCGTTGATCGAGAACATCCAGCGCGAAGACCTCAACCCACTGGAGGAGGCACAAGGCCTAAAACGCTTGACGACCGAATTCGGCCTGACTCACGAGCAGGCCGCGCTAGCCGTCGGGCGCTCACGCAGCGCTGCGAGCAATCTCCTGCGCCTGTTGAATCTCGTCGAACCGGTTCAGAAAATGCTCCTCGCAGGAGAGTTGGAAATGGGCCATGCGCGCGCCCTGTTGCCGCTCGAAGGGGCGCAACAGATTCTGAGTGCGCGGGAGATCATCGCCAAGGGCATGAACGTCCGAGAGGCGGAACGCTTGGTCGCCCGCAGTGGCATCGTCCGAGGTCGTCAGGCACCTCTGTTGCGCGTCAAGCGGGACAAACCACACGATCTGCAGCGCATTGAACAATTGCTTTCTGACGCACTTGCTGCGAGCGTCGAAATTCGTATCAAGAAGCGAACTCGCCGTGGCGAGAAAGGCGAAGTAGCGATTCAATTCGGCTCTCTGGAAGAGCTCAACGGCCTGCTGGACAAGTTGGGGCTTCCTGCGAGCTGACCCGCCGAGGTTGCTCTGCACGCACGGCCGCCGGAAGGCGCCACTGTGCAACTTGATGTCCTCCAGCTCCCCGTGCACGCCTCTTGCATAGTGACTTTGCGCAAAAATATGCGCATCATGGCTCTTCCCGATTCAACCGAGTCCCCGGCGCATACGTTGTGTACCCACAATTCCAGCAGCGGTTAGTCTTCAGCCATCGATGTGCGGCGGGATTGCGGCGCATCTCGTTCAATTCGCTGGCCGAAAATCGATCAAAGTCGATACCGCTGCCTTGCTGACTCGACAAGGAAAGCTCTGATGGCGCCCGGTGGACGTCATCAGAACTTCCCCTACAGCACCACCCGTGCATTGGGTGGCGTTGTGATTCCGATGTCAAGGAGCTCAGCATGAACGTGATCAGCAACTTCGCAGCGAGATTCGAGCGCACCCGTGAAGAGGAGATGACGCTCGAGGAATACCTCGCCGAATGCAAGCGCAACCCGGTGGCCTACGCCACTGCAGCGGAACGCATGCTCAAGGCGATTGGCGAACCGCAACAGGTTGACACCCGCTCCGACCCACGGCTGTCGCGCCTATTCGCCAACAAGATCATCAAGATCTATCCGGCGTTTGCCGAGTTCTACGGCATGGAAGACGCCATTGAACAGGTGGTCAGCTATTTCCGCCACGCTGCGCAGGGCCTGGAAGAGAAGAAGCAGATTCTCTATCTGCTGGGGCCGGTGGGCGGCGGCAAGTCATCGATCGCCGAGCGCCTCAAGGCGCTGATGCAGGAGGTTCCCTTCTACGCGATCAAGGGATCCCCGGTGAATGAATCGCCGCTGGGTCTGTTTGATGCTGCGGAGGACGGCCAGATCCTCGAAAAGGAATACGGCATCCCGCGCCGCTACCTGCAACGCATCTTGTCGCCTTGGGCGGTGAAGCGCCTCGAGGAATTCGGCGGAGACATTCGCAAGTTCAAAGTCGTGCGGCGCTACCCGTCCGTTCTGAAGCAGATCGGCATTGCGAAGACCGAACCCGGCGACGAGAACAACCAGGACATTTCGTCCCTGGTGGGCAAGGTCGATATCCGCAAGCTCGAAACCTTTGCCCAAGATGATCCGGACGCTTACAGTTTTTCCGGCGGCCTGTGTCTGGCCAATCAAGGCTTGCTCGAGTTCGTCGAGATGTTCAAGGCGCCGATCAAGGTGCTGCACCCCCTGCTGACCGCCACCCAAGAGGCCAACTTCAAGGGCACGGAAGGGTTCGGCGCGATTCCGTTCGACGGCGTGGTGCTCGCCCACTCAAACGAGAGCGAGTGGAAGGCGTTTCGCAACAACAAGAACAACGAGGCATTTCTGGATCGCATCTACATCGTCAAGGTGCCCTACTGCCTGCGCGTCAGCGAAGAAATCAAGATCTACGAGAAGCTGCTGCGGGGATCCTCCCTGTTCAAGGCCACCTGCGCGCCGGGCACCCTGAAGATGATGTCCCAATTTGCCGTCTTGACTCGCCTGAAGGAACCGGAAAACTCAAGCCTGTACTCGAAGATGCTGGTGTACGACGGCGAGAACCTCAAAGACACCGATCCGCGCGCGAAGAGTTTCCAGGAGTACCGCGACTATGCCGGCGTCGACGAGGGCATGAGCGGCGTTTCCACACGCTTTGCTTTCAAGATTCTGTCCAAGGTGTTCAACTTCGACAGCACCGAGATTGCTGCAAATCCAGTGCACCTGATGTACGTGCTCGAACAGCAAATCGAGCGTGAACAGTTCGCACCTGAGACAGAGCAAAAGTATCTGGCCTTCATCAAGGAGCACTTGTCGGTTCGCTACGCCGAGTTCATCGGCAAGGAGATTCAAACCGCTTACCTCGAGAGCTACAGCGAGTACGGCCAGAACATCTTCGACCGCTATGTCACTTACGCCGACTACTGGATCCAGGACCACGAGTATCGTGATACCGACACTGGTGAAGTGTTCGACCGCGGATCGCTGAACGCCGAGCTCGAGAAGATCGAGAAACCCGCGGGAATTTCCAATCCGAAGGACTTCCGCAACGAGATCGTCAACTTCGTGCTCCGGGCACGCGCGAGCAACGCTGGACAAAACCCAGCCTGGACAAGCTACGAGAAGCTGCGCACCGTCATCGAGAAGAAGATGTTCTCGAACACGGAAGAGCTGCTGCCCGTCGTGAGCTTCAATGCCAAAGCCAGTGCCGACGAAGTCAAAAAGCACGAAGACTTCGTGACCCGAATGGTGGCCAAAGGCTATACCTCCAAGCAAGTACGTTTGCTTTGCGAGTGGTACCTGCGGGTTCGCAAGAGCTCCTAGCCCGCCTGCCCCGTCGAGGAAAGTGCCTTGCAGCAAATCATCGATCGACGCCTCGCCGGTAAGAACAAATCAATCGGCAATCGCGAGCGGTTCCTGCGCCGCCACAAGGAGCAGATTCGCGAGGCCGTCAAACGCGCGGTCGACGGCCGCAGCATCCGCGACATGGCGCAGGGTGAAGACATTCACATCCCGAAGCGCGACATCAGCGAACCTGTGTTCGGCCATGGCAGGGGTGGACGCCGCGATACAGTTCATCCCGGCAATCAGGACTATGTGCGCGGCGACCGCATCGAGCGCCCAAAGGGCGGCGGCGGCTCGGGCGGCGGGGGCAAGGCCAGCGACAGCGGTGAGGGTGACGACGATTTCGTCTTCCACCTCAGCAAGGAAGAGTTCATGCAGGTCTTCTTCGACGACTTGGCCTTGCCCAACCTCGCGCGCACAACGCTCGCCGACACACCGGAATTCAAGACGCACCGGGCCGGATACACCAGCGACGGCACACCGAACAACCTGCATGTGGTGCGTTCGATGCGCGGGGCCATCGGCCGGCGCATCGCAATCGGCTCAGAATCACGGCGCAACTTGCGCCACCTGGAGGAGCAGTTAGAGCTCCTCAAGCGCCACCCCGAGCCGAATCCGCATTCGCGCGAGATGCTCAGAATTCAGCGCGAGATCGAAGCCCTGCGCGCTCGCCTGGCCCGCATACCCTACCTTGACCCGATCGACTTGCGCTACCGCAGCCGAGTCCGCGTTCCAGTACCCACGTCCAAGGCGGTGATGTTCTGCTTGATGGATGTATCTGGCTCGATGGATGAGTCGCGCAAGGAATTGTCCAAGCGATTCTTTATCCTGCTTTACTTGTTTCTCACGCGCCACTACGAGAGGATCGAGATCGTCTTCATTCGCCACCACACGCAAGCGCAGGAGGTCGACGAGCAGAACTTCTTTCACGCGACGGAGACTGGGGGCACGGTCGTGTCGAGTGCCTTGGTGCTGATGGAAGAAATTGCCAGGGCGCGTTACCCCACCAGCGAGTGGAACGTTTACGGCGCTCAGGCCAGCGACGGGGACAACTGGCATCACGACAGCGGCCGGTGCCGGCAGTTGCTGGCCGAGCGCATCTTGCCGCTATGCCGCTACTTTGCTTACGTGCAAGTCGCCGAGGAAGAGCAGAACCTGTGGGAAGAGTATGCGCAGCTGGCCGAGCAGACCAAAGTCTTCGCCATGCGCAAGGTCACTGAAGCATCGCAAATCTATCCGGTGTTTCGAGAGCTGTTCAAGAAGGAAGGCGCGTCCGCATGATCCGCATGTCTCGCGACCCTGGGCCCGTCGGAGAATCGCTCGCGACCGCGGCGGGGAACGCGCCACGGCCGACAGTGCGCGCCCGCGACATCGTTCGACCGACGCGCGCTTCTCAGCCGCTGCCGGCGCCCAGCGACTGGAGCTTCGATCTGATTGAGCAGTATCACCAAGTCATTCGCCAGACGGCGCTTCGATTTGGCCTGGACACCTATCCGAACCAGCTGGAGATCATCACCGCCGAACAGATGATGGACGCGTATGCATCCGTGGGCATGCCGGTGAACTATCGGCACTGGAGTTTCGGCAAGGAATTCATCGCCACCGAAAAGAACTATCGGCGAGGTCACATGGGATTGGCGTACGAAATCGTCATCAATTCCAATCCCTGCATCAGCTATCTGATGGAAGAGAACACCCTGGCCATGCAGGCCTTGGTGATCGCGCATGCGGCTTACGGCCACAACAGCTTCTTCAAGGGCAACTACCTGTTCCGCATGTGGACGGACGCGTCGTCGATCATCGACTACCTAGTGTATGCCCGGAACTATGTGACGCAGTGCGAAGAACGGCACGGCCTGGAGGCCGTCGAGGCGCTGCTGGACAGCTGCCATGCCTTGATGAACTATGGTGTGGACCGCTATCGACGCCCCAGCAAGCTGAGCCTTGCCCAGGAACAGGCCAGGAGCAAAGACCGAGCCGAATACGCACAACAGCAGATCAACGACCTGTGGCGAACCCTGCCGCGGCGAGCAGAAAAGGCTACCGAAGGATCCCTGGCAAGGCGCTTCCCGGAGGAGCCTCAGGAGAATCTGCTGTATTTCATCGAGAAGAACGCCCCGCTCTTGGAGCCGTGGCAGCGCGAGATCGTTCGCATCGTGCGCAAAGTCGCCCAATACTTCTACCCGCAGCGCCAGACCCAGGTCATGAATGAAGGTTGGGCCACGTTCTGGCACCATCACCTGCTCAATACGCTGTACGACGATGGCCATCTTACCGATGGTGTGATGATCGAATGGCTTACGTCGCACACCAATGTCGTGTTTCAGCCTCCCGTCGGGCACCGCGCGTACAGCGGAATCAATCCATACGCTCTTGGCTTTGCGATGTACAGCGACATCAAGAGAATCTGCGAGGCGCCGACGGAGGAAGACCATGCCTGGTTCCCGGAAATGGCCGGGCAAGACTGGCTCGAAACGATCGATCACGCGATGCGCAATTTCAAGGACGAGAGCTTTGTCGGACAGTATCTTTCGCCGAAATTGATGCGCGACTTTCGCCTGTTCTCGATCGTTGACGACGAATCGGAAAAGGACCTCGAGGTAGCGGCCATCCACGACGATGCAGGGTATCGACAGGTCAGAGAAAGTCTCAGCCGTCAGTACGATTTGGGCAGTCGTGAGCCCAACATTCAGGTTTGGAGCGTCAATCTGCGCGGCGACCGTTCACTGACTCTGCGCCACACGCAGCACAACCAGCGGCCGTTGCACGACGACGCTCAAGAGGTCCTCAAACATGTCGCCCGTCTGTGGGGCTTCGGCATTCATTTGGAAAGCGTGGATGTCGCGGGAACGATTGCGAAGCGCTGGTCAGTTCCGGCGCCATCGGCAGACTGACAGAGGCACTGCTCGGAGGGCTTCTACGCGGCGAGGAGCCTCCTTGGCATGTCGTTTGTGGCAAACTTACAACAGGCCTGCGTTTTTTTTGGAGTGCGTGATGCGACGAGCCTTGTTGGTACTTTTCATTCAGTGGCTCACGGCAACCAACGCGCTGGCCGCACTCGATGTTGGCGAGACGGCACCGGACTTCACGACCCCCGCAGCCCTTGCAGGAAAGTCCTACAGCTACTCGCTCAAGGCCTCTCTTTCCAAGGGCCCTGTGGTGCTGTACTTCTTCCCTGCTGCCTTCACCGAGGGATGCTCCATCGAAGCACAACAGTTCGCTCAAGCAATACCGCAATTTGAAGCGCTTGGTGCATCAGTCATCGGCGTCTCCGGCGACGACATCGAAACTCTTGCGAAGTTCTCGCTACAGGTGTGCCAAGGCAAATTTCCCGTCGCTTCGGACACCACGAGGACAATTATCAAGTCCTACGACGCGGCGATGAAGTCGATGCCCGATTTTGCGACGCGGGTTTCCTATGTCATTGCGCCAAGCGGATCCATCGTCTACCACTACCTCAGCCTGAATCCGAACAAGCACGTCGAGAACACATTGGCGGCGGTTCGAGACTGGTCTCGGGCAAAGTCGATTCGTTAGGCCTGTCCGGTTCGGGCCGCGCGTGCACAGCATGTCAACGCCTGGCTCGAGCGATACGTTGATGTGAAGTCCGTTGATTGGCGCGTCTTCACGCCGGCACGATGAAGGGATTTCGGTCCTCGCAGCGTCCGTGTTGTGCGGCTCCGGCCATTGCATTGGGCGACGGCAACGCTAAACTGTCGTTCGGCGCACAAAGGCTGTTTGTTTCGTCAGGCGCCTTTTGCAGTTTTTCTTTTCAGCAATATCGCAGGAGACTTTCAAATGAAGAAACTCGCATTGGCAGCCATTTTGGTTGCATCCCAGGCCTTGGCTTTTTCGGCCTTCGCGCAAGACAAGAGCCGCGCCGAGGTAAAGGCGGAGGCAGCGTCAGCCGCCAAGGCCGGCGCAATTCCCAAGGGTGACGCCAACGCGCCCCAACCCGCAGCAAAGTCCACGAAGGCACGCGCTGAAGTAAAGGGTGACGCGGCAGCGGCAACCAAGGCTGGCGCTACGCCAAAGGGTGAAGGCGCGGCAGAGAAGCCCGCAGCGAAGAGCACCATGACCGCCGAAGAGAAGGCTGCCGCCCGCGCGAAGCGCAAAGCCGAAGCGGCTGCGGCGACCAAAGCCGGCACCATCCCGAAGGGTGAAGCCAGCAAGTAAGCCTCTTTAGGCACGCCCTAATCTGGGCCCGCGCCGAAATCAGCAGCGGCGGCAAGACGGAAACGCCTTGCCGCCGTTTCTCATTGCGACGAAAAGAGTGCCGGCCGAGCGCAATGACACCACGTGGGCCGAGGCTTGGCTTTGTCAAGCGTCAATATTCTCCGCGCGCAAGGCATTCGCCTCAATGAAATCGCGCCGGGGCTCTACTTCGTCCCCCATCAGCATCGTGAAGACGCGATCTGCTTCGATGGCGTCGTCGATCTGCACACGAAGCAAGCGTCGCACCGCAGGGTCCATCGTGGTTTCCCAGAGCTGGGCCGGATTCATCTCGCCCAGCCCTTTGTAACGCTGCCGCGCCACCGCCGCCTCGGCTTGTTGCAGCAACCACGCCATGGCTTGGCGGAAGTCGCTGACTCGCGCTTCCTTCTGCCGCTCACCCTCACCCCGCCGTACAACCGAATCGACAGCCACTAGCCCTTTGAACGTCTTGCCCGCCGTCGACAAGGCCTCGTAGTCAGCACCATGCAAGAAGTCGGCGTTGATGACGCTGCTCTTGGCGTTGCCATGGAGCATGCGATGAATCTTTAGGACGAACTTGTCGGTGCGCGTGTCGAACTCGGCGGTGACTTCGGCGTTGTGAAGCGCCGCCTTCAAGGCAGCGGCTGAATCCTGGGCCGCGCTCTGCGTGTCCAGATCCAGTTCCAACCCATTCGCCATTGCACGCAAGGCCTCGACATCCATCCAACTCGACAGCCGCTGCGCCACGTTGTTCGCGAGCACATATTTGCGCGCTAACGCCTCCAGTGCTTCTCCTTCCAACGCTACCGCACCCGCAACACCGGTCTCAAGGCGCGCTTCCTTCAGCGCAACTCGTAGCAGATACGCGTCGAGTTCGACTCCGTCCTTCAGATACGTTTCTTCCTTTCCGAACTTCACTTTGTACAGCGGCGGCTGGGCGATATAGATGTGGCCGCGCTCGACCAGTTCAGGCATTTGGCGAAACAAAAACGTCAGCAGCAAGGTACGGATGTGGGCACCGTCAACGTCCGCGTCGGTCATGATGATAATGCGGTGATATCGAAGCTTGTCAACATTGAAATCGTCCCCCCCCATGCCCGACCCGATCCCCGTTCCCAACGCGGTGATGAGCGTCAGAATTTCATTGCTCGTGAGCAGCTTTTCGTAGCGCGCCTTCTCGACGTTGAGAATCTTGCCCCGCAGTGGCAGTATGGCTTGGAACTTTCGGTCCCTGCCCTGTTTGGCTGAACCTCCCGCGGAGTCGCCCTCGACGATATAGATCTCGCACATCGCGGGATCCTTTTCCTGACAATCGGCCAGCTTTCCAGGCAAACCCATCCCGTCGAGCACACCCTTGCGGCGTGTCATCTCGCGCGCTCTGCGAGCCGCTTCACGCGCCCGTGCCGCGTCGACAATCTTTCCGCAGATGATCTTCGCGTCGGTCGGGTTTTCCTGCAGATAGTCCGCAAGCGCCTTGCTCACGACATCCTCCACCGGCCCGCGTACCTCGCTGCTGACCAATTTGTCTTTCGTCTGACTTGAAAACTTCGGCTCCGGGACCTTCACCGAAAGCACACAGCACAGGCCTTCGCGAAGGTCGTCCCCCGCGACTTCGACCTTCGCCTTCTTCGCGAGCTCATTGTCCTCGATGTACTTGTTGATGACGCGCGTCATTGCTGCGCGCAGCCCGGTCAGATGGGTGCCACCGTCGCGCTGTGGAATGTTGTTGGTGAAGCACAGCACGTTCTCGGAGTAGCCGTCATTCCACTGCATCGCGACTTCACACACCACGGCTGACCCTTGGTCAGTATTCTTTTCTCCTGTCGCATAGAAGATGTTTGGATGCAGCGTCTTCTTGCCACCGTTGATGAACTCGACAAAGCCTTTCACCCCGCCCGAATACGCAAAGTTGTCTTCCTTGTTCTGACGCTCATCCAGCAACCGAATGCGTACGCCGTTGTTCAAAAAGCTCAGCTCGCGCAAGCGCTTTGACAAGATCTCGTAGTGAAAATCGATGTTTGAGAAGATCTCTCCGTCCGGCAAGAAGTGCACTTCGGTCCCGCGCTTCTCCGTCGAACCAATGATCTTCATTGGTGAGATTGCAGACCCGTCGCGTTCTGCCAACTGTCGGTCTTGCGGCACACCTTGTCGGAACTCCTGGAAGTGAACCTTGCCCTCTCGCCTGATCGTTAGCCTCAACCATTTGCTCAGGCCGTTCACACAACTCACACCGACCCCATGCAAGCCGCCAGACACCTTGTAGCTGTTCTGGTTAAACTTACCCCCGGCGTGGAGTTCAGTCAGCGCGATCTCCGCCGCTGACCGCTTGGGGTCGTGCTTGTCGTCCATCTTGATGCCGGTCGGTATGCCGCGGCCGTTGTCGATGACGCTGACTGAATTGTCCGTATGTATCGTCACCACGATGTTGTCGCAATAACCCGCCAGCGCCTCATCGATCGAGTTGTCGACAACTTCAAACACAAGGTGATGCAGGCCGGTTCCATCTGACGTGTCACCGATATACATCCCTGGTCGCTTGCGAACAGCTTCAAGTCCCTCAAGGATCTGAATGCTTCCCTCACCGTAGGCGGCGTTCATGCGGTCAGTTGCACCCACACTGTCAGCAGTGTGTCCATCACCGTCGGGATTATTTTCTGTAGCAGTCATTCGGTCACAGCAATCAATTTGATTCTCAACGTGCGGAGGTGGAGGAGTCGGGATTGACGCGTCACTTGTTCGAAACGTACGCGACGCGCCCGTCGCCCTTTTTCAGATGCGCATGGGCATCACAACGTACTTGAATCCCTCAAGTTCCGGCACTGTCAGCAGGGCGCTCGAATTGCTGTCTTGCAGTTCGATCCTGAACATGGAGCAGTTGTTCATATTGGTCAACACATCGATGATGTAGGTCACATTGAAACCAATTTCGATGCTGTCTCCCGCGTAGTCGATCTCTACTTCCTCCGTTGCCTCTTCTTGCTCAGCATTGCTTGCAGCGATCTTCAGCACGCCGGGTTCAATATTTACCCGAACTCCCTTGAACTTCTCGCTCGTCAAGATTGCTGTTCGCTGCAGACTTGCCAAGAGAGTTGTGCGATCGATCGTGAAGTGATTCTTGTGATTGCGCGGAATGACGCGGTTGTAATCCGGAAACTTGCCCTCCACGAGCTTGCTGACGAACTCCATGCCGCTGAAACTGAACTTCGCCTGGTTGCTCGCGAAACAAATTTCAATCGGCCTTCCCTCACCGTCCTTGTCATCACGCAAAAGCCTTTGAAGCTCCAGGACAGTTTTGCGCGGCAGGATGACTTCCTGTTTTGGTATGTCAACGTCGAGCGTCGCCTTCGCGTGCGCAAGGCGATGGCCGTCCGTGGCCACCAACACAAGGTTCTTGCCTTCGGCAATGAATAGTATTCCGTTGAGGTAATACCGAATGTCGTGCACTGCCATTGCGAAGTGCACTTGGCCGATCAGGCTCTTGAGCGTCGCCTGAGGTACGCTGAAAGTGGGGCCGAAATCGGGCGCTTCCTGCACCAGCGGAAAGTCGTCGCTTGGCAGAGTCTGCAACGTAAAGCGGCTCTTTCCACCGTGAACTGTCAGCTTGCTTTGGGAACTCGATACGCTGACCACTTGCTCAACTGGCATTGACCGCAGAATATCAATCAGTTTTCGTGCGCCGACCGTCGTCGCGAAGTTGCCTGGATCTCCATCGAGCTTTTCGCTAGTGCGAATCTGCACTTCAAGGTCGCTCGCCGTAAACTCGACGCGATCCCCGACCTTGCGGATGAGTACGTTTGCCAATACCGGCAGCGTATGGCGGCGTTCCACAATTCCAGCAACAGCTTGCAAGGCCCGCAGAACTTTCTCCTGTGCTGCTTTGATAACAATCATGTCAACCTCTTAGAGTGGTCGTAGTGGTAGAGCAGTGTCATGACGGTGGACAAGCTGCTTTTGTATCGGTGCATCAAACACTTGGATCAGAGAGAACGTTGTGGTTCGAGGTACGCGATGCATGCTGCCCCACATGAACAACTTCTTGCGCGACGCTTTCCGCGCCCACCAGGGCATTCTTGTTCAACAGTTGTCCCCAGGAAGGTGACACGAAGACATCGGCAAGGTTTCAACCCTTGAGTGTTTGCTCGAGGACATGGATCTGCTGATTCAACTCAGCATTCTTCTGCCGCTCGGCGGATATCTTTCGCACGGCATGCAGCACCGTCGTGTGATCCCGACCGCCAAATGAATCACCGATCTCTGGCAAGCTTTTCTGCGTCATCTCCTTAGCCAGATACATCGCGATCTGACGGGGTCGCGCAATACTCGCTGGTCGCTTCTTGCTGTACATGTCGGCGATTCGAATTTTGTAGAAGTCCGCAACGGTCTTCTGGATATTCTCCAGACCGATCTGCCTGTTCTGAATAGACAGCAGATCCTTGAGCGCCTCACGAGCCAACTGAATATTGACTTCCTTGAGGCTGAAACGCGAATAGGCGAGGATCTTGCGAAGCGCCCCTTCGAGTTCGCGAACGTTCGCCCGCACGTTCTTCGCCACAAAGAATGCAACATCCTCCGGCATCGCGGTGGATTCGAGCTCGGCCTTGCGCATCAAGATTGCGACGCGCATCTCCAGTTCAGGCGGTTCAATCGCCACGGTCAAACCCGCATCAAACCGGGACGTCAATCTTTCATCGATGTCGACCAAGCCCTTGGGATAGGTATCGCTGGTCATGATGATGTGCGCACGCTTTGCCAGCAACGCTTCGAATGCGTTGAAGAACTCCTCCTGCGTTCGCTCCTTGCCGGCAAAGAACTGAACATCATCGATCAAGAGCAAGTCCAGCGAGTGGTACTTGGCTTTAAGCTCGTCGAAGGTCTTGCGTTGATAGTTCTTCACCACGTCAGTGATGAACTGCTCCGCGTGCAGATACAAGACTCGTGCGTCCGGTCGGTTCGCAAGTAGTGCGTTCCCCACAGCGTGGATGAGGTGCGTCTTGCCTAGGCCGACACCTCCGTACACGAACAAAGGGTTGTACATCACCCCTGGTGCTCCGGCGACGTGCAGAGCCGCAGTTCGCGCCATCTGGTTCGCTCTGCCAGGCACAAGCGTGTCGAAGGTCAGGCTGGAATTGAGTCTCGTCTTGTTGTACTCCACAGACGCGGAACCGTTGTCCGACGCACCCGAAGGCGGACGCCGACTCGTCGCCAACGCCGCCGCATCGCCCGGTGAGGCCTCACGTGTTTGTCGACTTGCGCTGCCAAATGCCTCGTGGGTCGAAGGCGCAGTCCCAGATGCGTCGCGTTGGGCCAGCGTCATGTTGAGTCTGACAGGGCGACCCGCCAATTCGCTGAGCACGGCCTCAATGCGGCCACCATACTGATTGCGGATCCAATCCAGCTTGAAACGATTGGCCACGCGGATTGTCATCACCGCGCCTGAATCGGCATGCTCAGTGAAATCAGCCGCTGGAAGCGGCCGGATCCAGGTATTGAATTGTTGTTCGGGCAACTCCGCTGCGAGTCGCTCGCAACCACGCTGCCAGAGATCAGCCACCATGTTGTGGAGAACGCATCCGTTGGGAGCAAAGATTGTACGTCGGCAAGACCCTGGACTGCGCTGTTATCCACAGTCGAAACTTAATGTTGAAGTACAGACCTACAGTTGCACTGACGGTGTTTCGTTGACCGAGGCTCGAGATTCTGCTGTAATCTTCGGCTTTTCCGCGTACGCGTCATCCAGCTTGGAGCGTACCGCCAGTTTTCCTCTGCCAGGAAGATCCGAACCGATTGCGCAGACAGCGGCGCCGCATAGATCATGAAACGTACCTATCAAGCTTCGAAAATCCGCCGCGCACGCGTTCATGGCTTTCGTGCGCGCATGAAGACCCGTGGTGGGCGCGCCGTCATCAACGCGCGTCGCGCCAAAGGCCGCAAGCGCTTGGCGATCTGACCGCAACCCTCGGGTTGAGCGCGAACCCTGTCCCGGCTGTGACCAGCATCCGGGTCACCCGCTTGCGGGAGTCGGTTGACTTCGAACGGGTATTGGCGCAACCGGCGGCTGTGGCGAATCGGCATTTCGCTTTGCACGGGTTAGAAGCCGTGCCACAAGGACGATTCAGGTTCTCCCAGAAGCCCAATCGGACGAACTTATCAACAGGCGACGAACCGTTCAGGGAAGTTTCTGTGGATAATGAGTCCGAGTTGGGTCAGAAAGCTGCACCCATCCGTTGCCTTTGGCTTGGGGTTATCGTGCCCAAACGATTCGCCCGCCGTTCGGTAACGCGATCTTTGTTGAAACGGCAAATCCGGGGCGGCGTTGATCGGCACGCCCACGCACTGCCCGCTGGAATGTGGGTCGTTCGCTTGCGCAGCGCATTCAATCCATCCCGCTTTGTCTCTGCCGCTTCCGAGCCGTTGCGAGCTGTTATTCGGAAGGATGTCGACCAGTTGCTGAAGGCACTGGCGAATCTGAATCTGGGGAATCGGCTCAACAACACACCTCAGCCATGAGCAAGAGGTCGACATGGCCAGCACGGATGCTGATCGCTCTGGTCAAGGGGTACCGCCTGTTCCTCAGCGCCTGGCTCGGGAGCTCATGCCGATTCAGCCCAACTTGCTCAGAGTATTCGATTCGCGCACTTCAAGACCATGGCGCAGTGTCCGGGGCTTATTTGACGGTGTCGAGACTTGCGCGCTGCCATCCTTGGTGCGAGGGCGGCATCGATCCGGTTCCAGAGCACGCGCCGCGCTGGCTCAATCGTGCGCCCAGTGCACCCTCAACTGCGCATGGTGAGCGTGCCCCCAACGATTGAAGGAATATTTGCCCATGAACGATATGCGCCGCACCATTCTCTGGGTGGTGTTCTCGATGTCGCTGTTCCTCATCTGGGATGCCTGGAATCGTCACACAGGTCAGCCGTCCATCTTCACACCCCCGCCACCTGCGAAGACTGCTACTGCGGCCGTGGGTGCTTCGCCAGCGGCCAGCGGTTTGCCGCCGGTAGCGGCGCCGAATACTGCCTTGGTCGGTGTGCCGGCGGTTTCCGCTCCCGCCTCCACGTCTGGCAGCGAGCGCATCGACGTGACGACGGATGTCTTCAAGGCCACGCTGGATACACGCGGTGGGTCGTTGATTCGCGTCGAACTGCTCGGCCAAGTGGACGCGCTTGATCAAAGCAAGAACATGGTCTTGTTCGACCAATCGGCGGAGCGCCTGTATGTCGCTCAGACAGGGCTCGTGCCGCCCACCGGGGGCGCCGGCCTGCCGAATCACCACACGGTGATGAAACTCATTGCAGGCGATCGTGACCTCAAGGCGGGTAGCAACGCGATCCAGATCAGGTTCGAGTCGGACGAAATCGGTGGCGTCAAATTGGCAAAGACGTACACCTTCGAGCGATCGAACTACGTGATCCGCGTTGCCCACGAAATCGTCAACACCACGCCGGTGCCGATCGCCCCGCGCTTGTACGTTCAATTGGTCCGCGATGGCAATGCACCGGCCGGCGAGTCGAGTTTCTACTTCACGTTCACCGGGCCAGCGATCTACACCGACGCCGCCAAGTTCTCAAAGGTAGAGTTCAAAGACATCGAGAAACGCAAGGCGGGCGAGAAAGCGGAGCACCCGCTCGAGGCCGACAATGGCTGGGTGGCAATGGTGCAGCACTACTTCGCCAGCGCCTGGTTGATCGACAAGGCTGACGGCGCAAGACTGCCGCGCGAGTTCTACACCGGCAAAGTAGCGGCCAACACCTACTCCGTGGGGATGCTCGCACCTGTGGGCGAAATTGGAGCCGGTGCGAGCAAGAGCTTCGAGGCGCGACTTCTCGTCGGGCCTCAGGAGGAAGACAAGCTCGCTGCGCTCGCCCCCGGCCTGGAACTCGTCAAGGACTATGGCTGGTTCACGATCCTCGCCAAACCCCTGTTTTGGCTGCTGACACAACTGCACAAATTCATCGGCAACTGGGGCTGGGCAATCGTCGGGTTGGTGATTCTTCTGAAGATCGCTTTCTACTGGCTCAACGCAACGGCCTATCGGTCGATGGCCAAGATGAAGGCGATCAACCCAAAGGTCATGGCGTTGCGCGAGCGGCTAAAAGACAAGCCGCAAGAAATGCAGCAGGAAATGATGCGAATCTACCGCGAAGAGAAGGTCAATCCATTGGGTGGCTGCCTGCCGATCTTCGTGCAGATGCCGTTCTTCATCGCGCTGTACTGGGTCTTGCTCTCCAGCGTGGAAATGCGCAACGCACCGTGGATAGGATGGATCACTGACCTGTCGGCCAAGGATCCATATTTCATCTTGCCACTGTTGATGACCGCGACGACGATGTTCCAGACTTGGCTGAACCCGACGCCACCCGACCCCATTCAGGCGAAGATGATGTGGATCATGCCGCTGGTGTTTTCGGTCATGTTCTTTGTGTTTCCGGCTGGACTCGTCCTGTACTGGCTCACGAACAACATCCTGTCGATTGCCCAGCAGTACTTGATCAACAAGCAATTGGGCGTGTTGGGCAAGTAGACGGTCTGCGCCAAACAGCGGCTCGCGGCTCTGCAATCACCGGCCGGAGTTGCCTTGATGTTGCCGCGGCTGCACGACACGATAGTTGCGGTTGCCACGGCCTCGGGACGCGGCGCGATTGGCATCGTGCGCGCGTCGGGCCCGCGGCTCGGGCCGCTCATGCACGCGATCTGCGGCGGCCCGCTCCAAGCGCGGCGTGCGCACTACCTGCCATTGCTCGGCGCCGACGGGCAGGTGATCGACAAAGGCTTGGCAATCTACTTTCCCGCGCCGAATTCCTATACGGGCGAAGACGTGCTGGAACTCCAGGCTCACGGCGGGCCGGTGGTGTTGCAATTGCTTCTGGCGCGGTGCCTTGAGGCAGGCGCCGAGGTTGGCGCGCGCATTGCGCAGCCGGGTGAATTCACCCAGCGTGCCTTTCTCAACGGCAAGCTGGACCTCGCCCAGGCAGAAGCCGTCAGCGACCTGATCGACGCGAGCACGGAAACTGCAGCACGATCCGCGGCGCAGTCGCTCACCGGCGGTTTCTCGACACAGATCACCTCGCTTGCCGGGCAGCTTGTGGAGCTGCGATCCCTGGTCGAGGCCACTCTCGATTTTCCCGACGACGAAATCGACTTCCTGGACAAGGCTGACGCGCGCGGCCGACTCGCACGCGTCGCCGCGGCCCTGGACGATGCCTTGCTGCGCGCCCGCCAGGGCGTGCTGCTGCGTGATGGTATCAAGGTCGTGTTGGCCGGGCAGCCCAACGTCGGGAAGAGTTCGCTGCTGAATGCACTGGCGGGTGCAGAGCTGGCGATCGTGACGCCGGTGCCCGGAACGACGCGCGACAAGGTCAGCGAGACCATCCAGATCGAGGGCGTACCGATCCACGTGGTCGATACCGCCGGGCTGCGCCAATCGAGCGATGAGGTTGAGCGCATCGGCATTGGCAGATCGTGGGGCGAAATCGCCAGTGCCGATATCGTGCTGTTCCTGCACGACGTGACGCGAGCAGCGCAGGCCGAGTACCGCACGGCTGAAGTTCAGCTCGCGGCACAATTGTCTGGTGCGCTCGCCCGCGGTGCGCGCATGATCCATGTGCACAACAAGATCGACGCGGTATCGACACCACCAGAGACGCAAGGGATGGCGATTTCGGCGCTCAGCGGTGCAGGCTTGTCGGCGCTGCGCCGCGAGATTCTCAACTCGGTCGGCTGGCAGCAACCCATGGAAGGGATCTTCCTGGCGCGCACGCGCCACGTGTATGCGCTGCGCTGTGCCGCCGACCATGTGGTGCGCGCGATGCAACACGCGACCCGCGCCAATGCGGCGCTCGAGCTGCTTGCCGAAGAGTTGCGCCTGGGTCATCGTGCTCTGGAAGAGATCACCGGTGCCTTCACATCCGAGGATCTTCTCGGGCAGATATTCGGCAAATTCTGCATTGGCAAGTGAGCGAAATCGATTTCGGTGTGACATCTTCCCGTCGGCGAGCGCGCAGCGGGCGAATGTGAACTTGACATCGGCTGGCGACGACGGGTGCACGGCCGGATAATGCATCCTCCTTGTGTCGCGGAGTGAGACCGAACGATGATGGATGTCAACGAGTTGGTGAAGGCCATTCAGTCGCTCAATACGGAAGACGCATTTCGCCCACGTCTGACGATTGAACAGTGGCGCTCGGTGACGCCATTCCTGACGCCTCACGACATTCGCACCGGTGACCTGCTGATCAAGCAGGGCGACACGGATCACACGATGTACTTCCTCGGGCAAGGCTCGCTGCAGGTGTTTGTCAGCGGCGCGGCGGCGGGAGCAAACAAGATCGCGATCCTGCGCGCGGGCGCCGTGGTGGGCGAGACCGGCCTGTTCGGTGAATTCCCGCGCATGGCCAGCGTCGAGGCAATGACGCCCTGCACCGTCTGGGCCTTGCGTGGGCCGCGCCTGGAAGAGCTGGCGCAGCGTGCTCCTGCGCTGGCGCTGGAACTGATTCGTGCCGCGGGTGCGGTGATGTTGACTCGCGTCCGGGCGAATCAGGCGCGCAAGATTTCGTTCGCCTGACCGAAGCGCGGTCGCGGGGCGGGCCTTCAGGACCGACCGAGCAACTTGGCTTCGGCCAGCGCCAGCGGTTCAGGCAGACCGGACAGGACCAACGTGTCACCGGCCGAGAGTACGGCAGCGTCGTCGGGCTTCGACGCGGAGCCGCTGGCGCGGCGCAGCGACACGGCGCTTACCCCCACCGCATGCAATGCCAAGTCGGACAGCGGCCGGCCGACGCACCTCGCTGCTGCGGGCAAAGTGACGGAGAGCAGTCGCGCATGGCGCAACGCATCCACGGTATCGTCATCGGCACCGTGGAAGTAGCCGCGCAACAAGCCATAGCGCGCGTCGCGCTGGGCTTGCACCAAATGCAGCACGCGACGCATCGGAACGCCGACCAGGGCCAGCGCGTGGCTGGCGAGCATCAACGAGCCTTCTATCGCTTCCGGAACAACTTCGGTGGCACCCGCTCCGCGCAGGCGCTCCATGTCACTGTCATCAATGGTGCGCACCACGACCGGTACTCTGGGTGCATGGTCCTGCACCAGGCGCAATATCCTCAGGGCTGACGGCGTATCGTGGTAGCTGACGACGACCGCGCTGGCGCGCGCCAGGCCGGCGGCCATCAGGCTTTGCAGACGAGCCGCGTCGCCGAAGACCACGCTTTGGCCGGCAGCTGCTGCTTGCCGCACGCGATCGGGGTCGAGGTCCAGCGCCATGTAGGCAATGCCCTCACCCTCCAGCAGGCGCGCCAGATTCTGGCCGCTGCGACCATAGCCGGCGATGATCACGTGCGCCTCGGTGTTGATCGCGCGTTTCGCGATCGTCGTCATCGCCACCGACTGCATCAGCCAGTCGCTCGAGCTCAGGCGCATCACGATGCGATTGCTGTAGAGGATCAACAAGGGCGTGGCGAGCATGCTCAAGACCATGCTCGCCAAGACCGGGCTGAGCCACATGGGTTCGATGAGTCGCTGCTCGGCGCCGAGGGTCAGCAGCACGAAGCCGAACTCACCGGCTTGGGCCAGGTACAAACCGGTGCGCAGTGCGACACCCGGTGCTGCGCCGAACAGGCGAGCCAGCAGCGCCACCAGCATGAACTTCGCCAGCACCGGCGCCAGGGTCAGCAGCAACACCAGGGGCCATTGATTCAGCACCGCGTGCCAGTCCAGCTTCATGCCGATCGTGATGAAAAACAGCCCGAGCAACACGTCATGGAATGGCCGAATGTCGGTCTCCACCTGGTGCTTGTACTCCGTTTCGGCGATCAACATGCCTGCCAAAAAGGCGCCCAGCGCGAGTGAGAGCCCGGCATGTTCAGTCAGCCAGGCCAGACCCAACGTGACCAGCAGCACGTTCAGTATGAACAACTCTTCGCTCTTTAGCCGGGCCACCAGGGTGAGCCACCAGCGCATGACGCGCTGACCGCCGACCAGCAACAGGGTCAACAAGACACCGGCTTTCAGCGTCGCCCAGGAAAGCGCCGTAGCCAGATCGGCCGCGCTCGAATTCAGAGCCGGAATGAGCACCAGCAGCGGCACGACGGCAAGGTCCTGGAACAGCAAGGTGCCCATGACGCGGCGGCCGTGCTCGCTCTCGAGCTCGAGCCGTTCGGCCATCAACTTGCCCACGATCGCGGTGCTCGACATTGCCATCGCGCCAGCGAGCACGATCGATCCCTGCCAGGAAAGCTGCCAGGGACGGTCGGTAAAAGAGAACAACCATTCGAGCAGAAAATGTCCGGCGACGGTACCGATTACCGTGAAAGCCACTTGCGCCAGGCCCAAACCGAACACCAGGCTGCGCATGCTCTTCAGCTTGGGCAAGTTGAACTCCAGACCGATCACGAACATGAGCAGCACGACACCAAACTCGGCGAGGGTGCGCACGCCTGCGGAATCCTTGGCCAATGCCAATGCATTGGGGCCGATGACCACCCCCACCACGAGATAACCCAGCATCGGCGGCAATCGCGCCATGCGGCATACGACCACGCCGGCAACTGCGGCAACCAGGTACAACAGAATCAGTTCGAGCGTGCTGGCCATCGGGACTCGGGTGCGAGGGTCGCGCGGCTGCCGGAGAAGGCGGCAGCGATCGACCCCCTAGAATCGCGCCATCGTAATGGACGCTCGTGCGCGCGGGCGCATCCGGTGGTTGCTCCAGCTGAATCGAAAGCCGCATTCGACGCGCAGCGCGCGCTGCAGCTCGCGCGCGACACCTTCGACATCGAGGCCAATGCCCTGCTCGGCCTGAAGGCACGTCAAGGCGAAAGTTTTGCACGCACGGCGCAGGCCATGCTGGAGTGCCGCGGCCGCGTCGTCGTGATGGGCATGGGCAAGAGCGGTCATGTCGGCCGCAAGATCGCCGCCACGCTCGCCTCCACCGGTACGCCGGCCATGTTCGTGCACCCTGCCGAAGCGAGCCACGGCGATCTGGGCATGGTGACAAGCGGCGATGTCGTGCTCGCGATTTCGAATTCCGGCGAAAGCGACGAACTGGCGGCGCTCGTGCCGGCGCTCAAGCGCCTGGGCGTCATGCTCGTGTTGATGACAGGGCGCACCCAGTGCCAACTCGCCCAGCATGCGGATCTGGTGATATCGAGTGCTGTCGATCAGGAAGCTTGCCCGATGAACCTCGCACCCACGGCAAGCACGACAGCCCAGATGGCATTGGGCGACGCGCTCGCGGTGGCGGTGCTCGATGCGCGCGGCTTTCGCGAAGCTGACTTCGCGCGCTCGCATCCCGGTGGCGCCCTCGGGCGAAAACTGCTGATGCATGTGCGCGACCTGATGCGCAGCGGCGCGGACGTTCCGCGAGTCCAACCCGAAGCCACGTTCACGACGATGTTGCGCGAAATGACGGGCAAGGGCCTGGGTTTCACCGCCATCGTCGACGCGACCCAGCGCGTCATCGGCATCTTCACCGACGGTGACCTGCGCCGCCTGATCGAACGGGGCGCCGACCTGCGCCCGCTGCACGCGCACCAGGTCATGCATCCCAATCCGAGGCTGGTTCGCGCCGATGCCCTCGCGGTCGAGGCCGCAGCCGTCATGGAACAACACCGGATCACGAGTGTGCTGGTGATCGACTCCGAAGGGCTGCTCGTGGGCGCGCTCAACTCCAACGACCTGATGCGCGCCAAGGTGATCTGATGGCAGAGCCCGCGCTCTTGTTCGCAGCGGAACTGCTGTTGCTCGCGCAGCCCGTTCGCGCCGCGATCTTCGACGTCGATGGCGTGCTCACCGACGGACGCATCTACCTCAGCGAACGCGGCGAAGAATTCAAGGCGTTCTCGACGCTTGATGGCCACGGCTTGAAGCTGCTCGCCCGGGCCGGCATCGAGCCGATGATCATCAGCGGTCGCGATTCCGCCGCGCTGCGCAGGCGCGCCGCGGATTTGGGCGTCACGCGAGTCAGCTTCGGCGCGGCCGACAAGCTCGCCACCGCCGAAAACCTGCTCGCACCGCTGAAACTGAAGTGGTCGCAAGTGGCTGCGATGGGCGACGACTGGCCCGATCTCCCGCTGCTGCGGCGCGCCGCGTTGTCCTGCGCGCCACCGGGGGCACACGCCGAAGTGAAGGCAGCCTGCACGTATGTCACGAGCGCGCCGGCCGGTTACGGCGCGGCGCGCGAGTTCTGCGATCTGCTGCTCATGGCCAGCGGCCGCTATGTCGAACTGCTGCATGAACCGCTGCACACCCTTGACGCCGCGGCGCGAGAGCGATCGTGACGGACACGACGGCCATGACTCTTGCGCTCGCCCCAGCCCCACCGGGTCGGTTCAGCGCGGTGCCGTGGCGTGTACGCGTGTTCGATGTCATCTCAACCTACCTGCCGCTGCTGCTGATGGGGCTGCTGGCCCTGGGCACATGGTGGCTCGTCAAGAACACGCCGGTGCCCGACGCTCCGCGCGCGGGCGCGCCAGTGTCGCAGGAGCCTGACTACGAGATGAGCAACTTCGTCGTCCAGCGCTTTGCACCGGACGGCACGATGCGAATTCGCATCGAAGGACGCCGCATGCATCACTACCCGATCACGAATACGCTCGAAATCGATGGCGCGCGCATCCATGCGGTGGGCCGGGACGGGCGCATCACCTCGGCCAGTGCGGACCGTGCGCTGTCCAACGCAGACGCCAGTGAAGTGCAGCTTCTCGGCAACGCCCATGTGGTGCGGGAAGCGTTAGGGCGCGAGGCGCAGACCGAGTTCCGATCCGAGTTCCTGCATTTCTTTCAAGCCACCGAACGCGTGCGCTCGCATCTGCCGGTCACGGTCAAGCGCGGCGCGAGCGAATTCCGGGCTGACGCCGTCGAATACGACAACCTGGCGCAAGTGATCGAACTCAAGGGCCGCGTCCGCGCTGTGTTTGCTTCGTTGCCCGATGGCACTCGCAACGTTCCTCCCTGAGGGCAACGCATGCCCGCGCCTTTGGCCTTCATCACCGGCGCTTCCAGCGGCATCGGCCAGGCGCTCGCGGCGCGCTACCTGCGCGCGGGCTACAGGCTGGCGCTCGTGGCGCGCCGCACCGACCCGATCGAACACTGGTTGAAGACCCAGGCGCCGCCGGGCAACGGCAGTACCGCCTACGCTGCCGACGTTCGCGACGTTCGCGCGCTCGCGCAGGCCGCACAGCGCTGCGTGGATGAACAAGGTGTTCCCGATGTCGTGGTCGCCAACGCTGGCATCAGCGTGGGCATGGACAGCTCCCAGTTCGACGACTTGGAGGTGATGCGCACGACGCTCGAAACCAATGTCTTGGGAATGGCGGCGACCTTCCAGCGCTTCATCGCGCCGATGCAGGCGCGTGGCTCGGGCAGGCTCGTGGGCGTGGCCAGCGTGGCGGGCATCCGCGGTCTGCCGGGGCATGCCGCCTATTGTTCGAGCAAGTCGGCCGCCATCACCTACTGTGAGTGCCTGCGTGGCGAATTGCGCGGCAGCGGCGTCAAGGTCGTGACCCTGGTGCCGGGATACATCGACACGCCGCTGACGCGCAAGAACCGCTACAGCATGCCGTTCCTCATGCCCGCTGCGATGTTTGCAGAGCACGCCTTCAATGCCATCGACAACGGCGCGAGCTATCGGGTCATCCCTTGGCAAATGGGGGTGGTCGCCAAGCTGCTACGCGTCTTGCCAAATCCACTGTTCGACAGGTTGCTCGCCGGGCGGCCGCGCAAACGCCGGCAGGGTGAATGAGGCCAGCATTCGCGCAGCGCCGACGACAAGACGGATGCAGTGATCGACACCGACGCGCGTGCGCACCGCAGTACCTGAACCATTCCCGGCGCGCCTATCCGGATAGATTCCGACTCTTGATTTTCCGCCTGTGGGGTCAAACGCAAACGGGCTGCGTAGGCAGCCCGTTTTACTGTTGGAGGTCGGAGAATCAGTAGCCGCCGCGGCCACCACCGCCGCCGCTGCCGCCGCCACCGGAGCGGCCACCACCGCCGCCGCCGTAACCGCCGCCGCCGCCGGAGCGGCCACCGCCGCCACCGCCGTAGCCGCCGCCACC
>JANNKM010000008.1:0-8514 GCA_031396305.1 Rhizobacter sp. | reverse complement strand
GCCTGTTCGCCACCGCCAACACGGTCGGCCTGTGCAACCTGAACGGCCTGTACCACGGCGCGCAGCGGCTCAATCACGCGCAGATCGACCGCTGGAACATCGTCGCGTCGCTGAACTATCTGCCCGCCAACGAAGAAGTGGCGATCGTGCAGGCGCGCGTCCCCGCGCTTGCCACCGAACCGGGAACGTCGCTCGTGCGCTCGATGGTCGCTGTGGCTGAGCTGACGCGCAAGGGCTTCGCCGCGGGCGACATGTCGACGCTGATGTCGCCGCGCACGGTAATCACCTGGGCCGAGAACCTCGAGATCTTTCGCGACCCGGCGCTTGCGTTCCGGCTGAGCTTCGTCAATAAGTGCGATGAGGCGGAGCGGCCAGTCGTCGCCGAATACTTTCAGCGTTGCTTCGATCGGGAGTTGGGCTTGCAATGAGGTGGGCCCGATTGCCATGTTTCTCAGCGCAATGGATCTCTTGCTCATGTCTATGGCAATCGCTGGAAGTTTGTGTGGGCGGCCCTGCAAGACTGTCCTTGGGCAAGAAGCCGAATCTCGCTTGGAAGTGAGCGCGTTTTCGCAAATGCGGGGCGGGATGGAAATGCGGCGCATCCATGACGGCAGGGTCCGGTGGCGCTTTCACAATCCGCCCCAATGACCGAAGCCCAAACCCGCGCCCGCCGCCAGCAGCACATTGAAGAGCTGTGCGCCGCGTCGATTCGTGCGCTGAGTGGCATCCCTGACCTGCACTTCCGAGGCGGTCGGTTGCACCGCGGCTGGCGCGCCCTGCCCGTTTATGCGCCGCACCTGCACCCGTCACTCGACAGCGACGATTTCGGATCGTTTCGCGGCGCTGCGGACGGCCTGGCATTGCGCCTGGCGTACAGCGATGCGCAGTTGCACAAGCGCCTGCTCCCCACTGAGCCCGTGGCGCGAATGTTGTTCGAGTTGCTCGAGCAATTCCGCACCGAGGCACGCGTGCCCGAAAGCCTGCCCGGCGTGCGGCACAACCTGCGGCACCGTTTCGAGGCCTGGTCGCTGGCGATTCACCACGCGGGCGGCACCGAGTCCGCGCGCGGCCTGCTGCTCTACACGGTCACGCAAATGTGCCGGGCGCGCGTCATGGGCGAAGCGGTGGTCGAGGAAACGGAAGATATGCTGGAGGCGACGCGCTTTGCCCTCGCGGCAGACCTGGGCGTGGCTCTGGCCGGACTGCGCAGGACCGTCGCCGACCAGGCGGCGTATGGCGCGCACGCGCTCTGCATCGCGCATCACGTCGTCGGCCTGCTGAAGGGCATCGATACCGACGCCGACGAGGAAGCGGCCGACGAAAACGCACCCGACACGAACCCCTGGGCTGCGTTCAGCCTGCTGCTCGATCAAGGCGACGAAATCGAAGACCCGGTGGCCACGGCAGTCAGCGGCCGCAGCCTCGTGCTCGACGCTCAACAGGGCTCTTACCGCGTCTTCACTACCGCCTACGACCGCGAAGTCAAGGCGTCGGACCTGGCCCGGCCCGAACAGTTGAAGGAGTTGCGCGAGCGGCTTGATTCCCGCGTCGCCGAGGCGCGGGTCCACCTGACGCACCTGGCGCGCGACCTGCAAGCCTTGCTCGCCGTGCCGTCGCGCAACGGCTGGGACAGCGCGCAGGAGGAAGGCCTGATCGACGGCCGGCGCCTCGCGCAGCTCATCAGCTCGCCCACCGAGCGCCACCTGTTTCGCACCCGGCGCATGCAGGCCCGGCCGCACTGCCGCGTCAACGTGCTCATCGATTGTTCGGGTTCGATGAAGGAGCACAGCGAACCGGTCGCCGTGCTCGTCGACCTGCTGGCGCGTGCGCTCGAGCCGATCGGCGTTCCCACCGAAGTGCTGGGCTTCACCACCGGCGCGTGGAACGGCGGACGCGCGCAGCGCGATTGGGTGCGCGCCGGCCGGCCGCGCCACCCCGGGCGGCTGAACGAAGCCTGCCACATCGTGTTCAAGGACGCCGACACGCCGTGGCGGCGCGCACGCCTTAGCTTGGCGGCGCTGCTGAAGAACGACCTGTTCCGCGAGGGGATAGACGGCGAAGCGCTCGAGTGGGCGGTGCGGCGCTTCGCGACGCCCACGCGCGACGTTGACGACCTTGCTGAGGACTTTGACCAGCCGACTCGCCGCCTCGTGTTCGTGATCTCCGACGGTTCACCGATGGACAGCGCGACGAGCCTGGCCAATGACGCGCACTACCTCGACCATCACTTGCGCGACGTCGTCGCCGCGCACGAGCGCCACGGCGTCGAGATCTACGGCATCGGCGTCGGCCTGGACCTCAGCCCCTACTACAGCCGCAGCCAGGTTCTGGACCTGTCCGGCGCCGTGGGCGGCGCGGTATTTCGCGACATGCTCGGCATGCTCGGCCCCGGCCCACGGCGCTAGCTAGGAGCCTGTCGGGCTGTGGGTCGCGGCTCGCCGCCGGCAGCGTCACACCACCGGCTGCAATTGCTGCAAAAGGGTCGGTACGAGCTCCGTGACCGTCGGATGGATGTGCACGGCGCGGGAGATCACGGTGTAGGGTTGCTTGGCGGCCATCACGTCGAGCAGCGAGTGCACGACTTCGTCGCCGTTCAGGCCGAGGATCGCGGCACCGAGCAGCTGCTGGCTGTCGGCGTCGGCAAGCACCTTCATGAAGCCCTGCGTTTCGCCGGCCTCGCGGGCACGGCCGACGCGCTGCATCGGCATCTTGGCGCGCAGCAGCCTGCGCCCGCTCGCGCGCGCCTGGGTTTCCGTCATGCCGATGCGGCCCAGCGCCGGGTCGATGAACAACGCATAGCAGTCGATCCGGTCGGAGATGCGCCGCGGGTCGTTGTCGAACACGTTGGCGACGACGATCTCATGGTCGTTCCACGAGGTGTGGGTGAACGCGCCGCGGCCATTGCAGTCGCCCACCGCCCAGACGCCCTCGGCGCTGCTGCGGCACTGCTCGTCGACGACGATGAAACCGCGCGCGTCGGTGCGAATGCCGGCGTGTTCCAGCCCCAGGCCGTCGGTGTTTGGGCGCCGGCCCACGGCCAGCAGCACATGGCTGCCCGCGATGGGCGGCTGCTCGCTCGCGCACGCGGCGCCGACGACGATCTTGCCGGCGTGGCGAGACAGCGCGATGCACTCCGAGCCGAGCGCGAAGCGCACGCCTTCGGCTTGCAGGATCGCATGCACACCGTCCGACACGTCGTCGTCCTCGCGCGGCAGCAGGCGCGCGGAACGCTCCACCACCGTCACCTCGGCACCCAGGCGGCGCATGATTTGGGCGAACTCCAGGCCGATGTAGCTGCCGCCGACGATGACCAGGTGCTCGGGCACCTGCGTCAACGCCAGGATCGACACGTTGTCGAGCGTCGGCACCTGGTCGATGCCGGGCAGCTCGGGCCGCACCGAGCGGCCGCCCACGTTGAGGAAGATGCGCGGCGCGGTCAACCGGCGCCCGGCAACTTCGAGCATCGCCGGGGCGACGAAGCGCGCTTCGCCGACGATCGCCTCAGCTTGCTTCAGGCCGCGCATCCAGGCCTCGACGCCGCTGCGCGATGCGCCGACGATGCCGTCCTTGCGCGCCATGACACGCGCCATGTCGACGTGCACGTCGCCGCTCGTGAAGCCGAACTCGGCGCCGCGCCGCGCCTGATGAATGGCGCGCGCGCTGGCGACGAGCGTTTTTGTCGGCACGCAACCCACGTTGACGCAAGTGCCGCCGAAATTCCCGCGCTCGATGACCGCGGTGCGCAGCCCTTCCTTGGCGCAGCGCGCCGCGATCGCCGGGCCGGCCTGGCCGGCGCCGACGACGATGGCGTCGAATCGTTCGAGGGTCATGTCGGTACCTTTCGGTGCGGGTGGGGATGGGAATGGGAGCGCCGGCGGCGCAGGCACGCAGCGGCGACTCTACGCGTCGCCAAAGCGCGCTGCGGATCGGGCGCGCACCTTGGCGATTTCTAGCTCACGATCGCGCGGCTGCGCGGCCGTGACCAGCGAGGCGATCAAGGTCCGCGCCGCTGCAGCAACCTCGTCGACGGCGCGGTCGAAGGCCTGCAGGTTCGCCTTCGACGGCACATTGAAGCCGCTGAGCTTGCGCACGAATTGCAGCGACGCATCGCGGATCTCGAGTTCCGTGGCCGGCGGCTCGAAGTTGAACAGGGTCTTGATGTTTCTGCACATGGCTCCTCCGAAACGTGGCCCAAGGCGCTGACAATCGGCCTGTCGCGGCTGGCGACGCTGACACTGGGTGACCGGGAAGTTTGCATGAAAACCTATGCGATCGAATTGCAGCGCGTGAAGGCAATCGGCAACGCCCATGGCGTGATCAACGCGCGAATCGACGCGTCGGTTCAGCCGCACCCGGCCAAGCGCGACGCTGACGACGCGGCCGGCGAGCCGCTGTCGGTGCTGAGCATGAGCGAAGACATGGCGCGCGTGCTGGTGTCGCTGCTCAAGGCGCAGCTTGCCGAGTTCGACAAGCGCAAGGCGCGCAGCCGGTTTTGAGGGGCCCCCAGGCGGCGGCGCGCCGCCGCCGCCCCGAGCAACTGTCATCCCGGCGAAAGTGCCACCCCGTGCTTGACACGGGGCCGGGATCCAGGACGGTGGCGCGCGGCAAAGGGTGGATCCCGGCATTCGCCGGGATGACATACAAGGGGACTGAGCAGCCCGGCCAAGCCGGATCCGCTCAGGAGCGGCGACAATCGCGTGCATTCGATCCCGTCCCCGCCGCCCATGCTCGAACACTCAAGCCCCCCCGACGCAGACCCCGCAAGCGCAGGCCCGTCCCAGGTCGACGCTGGCGCCGAGATTGTGGCGCTCGAGGTCCCGGGTGCAGTGCAGGCCGCAGCGGCGCCCGCCGCCGCAGAGCTATCGCCTGCAGCCAGCGCGGCGCGTTTGGCGGAGCTGTTTCCTGCCGTGTTCTCACCCGGCGTGCCGAAACCGCTGAAGTTGCGCATACAAGGCGACCTGCAATTGCGCGCCCCCGGCGTCTTCACGCGCAAGGCGCTGTCGGCGTTTCTGCACCGCCACACCAGCAGCACGGCCTACCTCAGGTCGCTCGCGAACTCGCCGCATCGGTTTGACCTGGACGGCGCCCCAGCCGGCGAAGTGGCCGCCGAACACCGTGACGCGGCGGCTGCGGAACTGCAACGGCGCCGCGAATTGCACGAGGCACGGCGCAAGGCGGAACGCGATGCGCAGCGCGAAGCGCAACGCCAGGCCGAACGTGCCGAACGTGCCGGGCGCGCCGCGCAAGACGACGCACGTCGCGCCCGCGCCGCCGAAGGCGACTCACGTCGCGCACGTGCCGCCGAAGACGAACAACGCCGCCAACGCCAGGCGCTGCTGCGCGCCTTCGAAGCGAGCACGCTGTCGCGCAGCAACTTTTGCGCGCTCAAGGGTTTGACGGAAAGCGAGCTCGATGCCTGGCTCGCGCAGGCGCGGCAAGAGCCGGTGCCGGCGCCGTTGTTCACCGATCCGTCAAGCCCCGCCCGAACCACAAGGCCAGGCGCGGCGCAGCGGCCGCCACGCCAGCGCCCATCATGAATTTCAGACGTGGATTTCAGACAAACAAGGAAACTCGAATGCAATTGCTCAAGCCTTGGTCACTCCTGATACTCGCTGCAGCTGCGGCGCTTGCAGCGCCGGGCGCATTTGCCCAAACCGCCACCTACCCCGACAAACCCGTTCGCTTCGTCGTGCCCTACCCGCCCGGCGGCGGCACGGATGTCATCGCACGCATCGTGCATGAGCGCTTTCAGGCGGCGCTCGGGCAAACGATCATCATCGAGAACAAGGGCGGTGCAGGCGGTTCGGTGGGCACCGATGTCGTCGCCAAGGCCGCGCCGGATGGCTACACGGTGCTGTTTACGCTGAGTTCGCACACCATCAATCCGGCGATCTTTCCGAAGCTGAGCTACGAAACGGTGAAGGACTTCGAGCCGGTGGGCAGCGTTGCCTCACTGCCGCAAATTCTCGTCGCGAACCCACAGTTCCCGGCGAATACGGTGGCCGAGTTGATAACGCTGGCCAAGGCAAAACCTGGGTCGCTTTCGTTTGCGTCGGTGGGCAACGGTTCGCCGGGCCACCTGGCAGGAGAGCTGTTCAAGCTCCGCACCGGCACCCAGATGACGCACATTCCGTACCGCGGCGGCGGCCCGGCGGTGACCGACGTGATGGGTGGTCAGGTGCCGCTGTTGTGGGTGTCGATTCCCGCCGCGGCTCAGTTCGTCAAGACGGGCAAGCTCAAGGCACTCGGCGTTTCCACTCTCAAGCGCAGCGCCGCGTTTCCCGACGTTCCAACGTTGCAGGAGTCCGGAGTCGCCGACTTCGAAGTCGACTCCTGGTACGCGATATTCGTTCCGGCGAAAACGCCACCCGCTGTCATCGACAGGCTCAATCGCGCGCTGAACAGCGTGGTCGCTGACGCGTCGATCCGCGAGAAACTGTTGGCGCAGGGCAGCGAAGGCGTGGGCTGCACGCCCGAAGCGCTGGGCCGGATCGTCGCTGACGAGTTGCCCAAGTGGGCCAAGCTGGCGAAGGACGCGAACATCAAGGCCGACTGAATGGCTGCCGAACTGCAGGATACGCAGACGCGCGTTGCACGGCTCGTGATGCAGGCGCGCGCGGCGCAGGCCGTCGCCAACGGCTACGACCAGGCGCGGGTCGATGAACTCGTCGCCGCTGCCGGCTGGGCCATCATCGAGCCGGGACGGAATCGCGAGCTCGCGGAGCGCGCCGTTGCCGACACGGGCATCGGCAACGTTGCCGACAAGATTCGAAAGAACCATCGCAAGACGTTGGGCCTGTTGCGCGACTTGCGTGGCGCCAAGTCGGTGGGAGTGATTGCCGAAGACCCGGCGAAAGGCCTGGTCGAAATCGCCCGGCCGGTGGGCGTGGTGTGCGCGATCACGCCGTCGACCAACCCCGGCGCGACACCGGCGAACAAGATCATCAATGCGCTGAAGGGGCGCAATGCCGTCATCGTTGCGCCCTCGCCCAAAGGCTGGGCAACATGCGCGCGGCTCGTCGAGTTCGTCCACGCGCAGTTCACACGCATCGGCGCGCCGCGCGATCTGGTGCAACTGCTGCCCTCGCCGGTGAGCAAACATTCGACCGCCGAATTGATGAAACGCTGCGACCTGGTGGTGGCCACCGGCTCGCAGGCCAACGTGCGCGCGGCGTACGCCAGCGGCACCCCGGCGTTCGGCGTGGGCGCGGGCAACGTGGCGGCGATCGTCGACGAAAGCGCCGACGTGGAACTCGCCGCCGATCGAATCGTTCTGTCAAAGACGTTCGACAACGCGACGTCGTGTTCGTCGGAGAATTCACTGGTGATCGTCGATGCCGTGCGAGCGAAGATGATCGCTGCCCTGGAATCGCGCGGCGCGGTGCTGCTGGGCAGTGCGCAGAAAGCGGCGCTGCAGGAATTGATGTGGCCCGAGGGCAAACTGTCGCCCGGGGTGATCGGCCAATCGGCCAGCGCGATCGCCCAGCGCGCCGGATGGAGCGGGATCGCGGAGCAGCAGCCGAGCATCCTGTTGGTCGAGGAAGACGGCGTCGGCAAGGACCACCCTTATTCGGGCGAAAAACTCTGCCCGGTGCTGACGCTGTACGGCGCCGCGGATTTTGCCGAAGCCATGCAGATCGTGGAGCGCCTTTACGCCTATGAAGGCGCCGGGCACTCGGTCGGGCTGCACAGCGCGAATCCGCAGCGCGCCTTGCAACTCGGGCTGACCCTGCCGGTGTCGCGCGTCATCGTCGACCAGGCGCACTGCATCGCCACCGGCGGCAGCTTCGACAACGGGCTGCCGTTTTCGCTGTCGATGGGTTGCGGCACGTGGGGCAAGAACAATTTCTCCGACAACATGAACTATCGGCACTACCTGAACATCACGCGCATCTCGCGGCCGATTCCCGAACGCGTGCCGAGCGAGACCGAAATCTTCGGCGAGTATTTCGACAAGTTCGGCAGGCAATGATGGCGCGGCCCGCCACGGTACGCGACCTGGTGGAACATCAGGCCGCGCTGCAACCGCAGGCGGTTTACGCAGTCGGTGCAGAGGGCGGCTCGAAGCTGACTTTCGGCGAACTCGCGGCGTCATGCCGCAACGTCGCGGCGCTGCTGCGAAGTCACGGCTTGCAACCTGGCGACACCGTGTCGCTGGTCATGCCGAACGGCCTGATGACATTGCAACTGCTGCTCGGCGCGATGCACGGCGGCTGGTGCGTGAACCCCGTCAACCTGCTGTCGCAGCCGGAGCAGATGCGTTACGTGCTGGAGCACAGCGATTGCAAGCTGGTGTTCGCGACTCCCGAGTGGGAGGCCGCAGTGCGCACGGCGCTTGAATGCGTTGATCGGCCGGTGACCGTGGTTGTGATCGAAGCAGACGCGGTCGTCGAACGCACGACCTCACCAGCCGTCATCCCGGCGAAAGCCGGGATCCACCCAGCGCACCCACGCGTGGATACCGGCTTAAGCCGGGATGACGACGGGGTGGCCGGGGCTGTCATCCCGGCGAAC
>JANNKM010000542.1:0-17166 GCA_031396305.1 Rhizobacter sp. | reverse complement strand
CGCCGTACACCTTGAGCTTCTTGATCATGGCGTAACCAAGTGGGCCTTTGGGCAACATGCCCTTGACCGCCTTTTCCAGCGCGCGGCCTGGAAACTTGGCTTGCATGTCCTTGAAGTTGATCTGGGAGATGCCCCCCGGATAACCGGAGTGGCTATAGTAGATTTTGTCGAGCGCCTTGGCGCCGGTGACCCGGAGACGGGCTGCATTGATGATGACGATGAAGTCACCGGTGTCGACGTGAGGCGTATAAATGGCCTTGTGCTTACCACGCAATCGGAGGGCGACTTCGCTGGCCACCCTGCCAAGTACCTTGTCGGTTGCGTCAAGCACAAACCACTCATGCGTCACTTCGGCCGGCTTGGCACTGAAGGTTGACATGCGAGTTACTCTGGTTTGTCGGCCCACGATCGGCAGGTTGCTCGGATCCGCTTCTCGATGTGGCGGACGCTCACGCTCTGCTCAGGGCGGCCTTCGCCGCCCGCACTTTCCCCGGGCCGTTTTGGGAAAACGGGCGAGTATACCAAGGCAGTGTGGCGCCACCCCAGCGGCCGGGGCGGACGCGGCGAATTGCCGGGATCGCCTCTGCGGGCATCCTGCGCCCGCTGTCCGGGGTCAGGCTCTCAATTTCGGGTAGGCAGCAATGCAGCACGATGCCGCGATCCGCTACATTTATCACCCGGATTCGGCTGAATCGCATCGTGCGCATTCGCTCCTCGGTAGCCGCTGTTGGAAATGCAGACACTTGTGTGGATGGTCGCGTTGGCGGCGTTGGGCTTGCTGGCGATTGCGCTAGCAGTCTGGGCGATGCAGGTGCGCAAACAAAGAGCCTCCGTGGCGCTCCCGACCGAATGGCCCCTCGTGCCGCGGCCGGTGTTTTCGTTGGAAGAGCGGCGCGTCTACCGTTTGCTGCGCGAGGCGCTGCCGCACCATATCGTGCTGTCCAAGCTGCCGTTGGTCAGGTTCTGCCAGCCTGGGGACCCCTCAGAGACGAGATTCTGGTTCGAATTGCTGGGGACGATCCACGTCACGTTTGCCGTTTGCAGCGCGAACGGCCGGGTTCTTGCAGCCGTTGACCTGGATACTGAGCGTGGAGTGTCAAGGCGTGCGCAACTGATCAAACACTCCGTGCTGATGGCCTGCCGCGTGCGATACATGCGATGCCCGCTAGAGCACCTTCCCTCGGTTGCCGAACTTCAACTACTCGTTCCTCAGGGCGGCGCGGCCTCGCGTGGACCCCTTTCCAACGGGCAAGGAGCGCACCGGTTCAGCAATGCAAGCGCCAGCTTGTCGAACACCGTCGCGCACCGAAGGGCGGAACGAACTGCGCTGTGGCAGGATTCGTCACTCTTCCAGGACTCCTTCTTTGCGCCCGATATCCGGGTTGACGGGTTCGGCCAGAGTGACTTCGGCGCACACAACGACGCGCCTTCGACATCGTATGCTAGGGCAGCACCAGCTGACGGCAGCAATGGCGGCGAGGACGATGACATCGCAGGCGTCGTGGTCGACTCGCCGCCTGGGAGCCGGCCCACTCACCACTGACAAGCATCCTGCGAGCAGCCGCACAGAGGGTGGGCGTAGCATCGCCGGATGTTGCACACCCTAAAGTCGGCTCACCTTACGCCGTTCTCCGGGCTGGAGCCAGGCTGCGTGCTGGATGCGCTTGCCAGCGTGGGTTTGCCCGGTGACGGCCGCCTGATTCAGCTCAACTCTTTCGAGAACCGGGTCTATCAGGTGTTTCTCGACAGCGGGCGCGTCGTTGTCGCCAAGTTCTACCGGCCGCAACGGTGGAGCGACGCCCAGATCCTCGAAGAGCACGACTTTGTCGCGCAGCTGGCGCGCAACGAACTTCCGGTCGCACCTGCCTTACCGATGGAGGTCGATGGATCGGCGAACGCCAGACCTCACTGCCGCTTGATCGGACCGACGCTGGCCGAGTTCGACATGCCGCAGGGGCCGTACCGCTTCAGCGTGGCCGAGCGGCTGTCCGGTCGGGCACCTGAACTCGGTGACAGCGAAACTTTGAACCGCATGGGAAGCGCAATCGGCCGAATTCACGCGGTGGGACTGCAATCGAACTTCGAATTTCGCCAACGCCTGGACGTCGAAACCCTGGGCACGGCAAGCCGCGATTGGTTGCTGAGCGCGGATTGCATTGCGCCCGAGGCGCTGGATTCGTGGCGCGCCGCCGCCGATGCCGCGCTAGCCGCGGTCGGCGCGGCTTTCAGAACGCTCGGCCCCGGGCAAAAGCTGCGCTTGCACGGCGATTGCCACCTCGGGAACGTCTTGTGGGCCGCGAACGGCCCGCAGTTCGTCGACTTCGACGACGCGTGCACCGGACCCGCGGTCCAGGATCTATGGATGCTGCTTTCCGGCAGTCACGACTCGATGTGCTCACAAATCGCGGCGGTGCTGGAGGGCTACCAGAGATTCGAGGATTTCGACCGTCGCGAACTGCGGTTGATCGAGCCCTTGCGAACGTTGCGCATGTTGCGCCACAGTGCGTGGATCGCGCAGCGCTGGTCCGATCCGGCTTTCCCGCCCGCATTTCCATGGTTTTCCGAGCCTGCCTACTGGCAGGGCCAGGCCGCCAATCTGCGCGACCAAGTGGCGGCGATGGCGGCACCGCCGATCCGGGTTCCCTGAGCGGCCTTCAGGCGAGCAGGAGCGAGTTCACGCGGCGCACATAGGCTGCCGGGTCGTCGAGATGCCCACCCTCGGCGAGAAGGGCCTGATCAAAAAGAATGTGCGCAAGGTCATCGAACCTCTCAGTTCGCTCCAGGCGTTTGACCAGCGCATGCTCCGCATTGATCTCGAGAATCGGCTGCGCCTTCGGCGCATCCTGGCCTGCTTGCTTGAGCATGCGCGCCAAATGCGCACTCATGTCGCCCTCTTCGACGACCAGGCAAGCCGGAGAATCGACGAGCCGCGTCGTCACGCGAACGTCCTTGGCCCGGTCCTTGAGCGTCGTCTTCAGTCGTTCGAGGAGGGGCTTGATCGCTGCTGAAGCTTCTTCGGCCTGCTTTTTCTCCGCCTCGTCTTGCAGCTTGCCCAGATCGACTGCACCCTTGGCCACGCTTTGCAATGAATGCCCATCAAATTCATAGAGGTGGCTGAGCATCCACTCATCGACTCGATCGGTGAGCAGCAGGACCTCGATTCCCTTCTTCTTAAAAATTTCGAGTTGCGGGCTGCTCTTGGCGGCTGCCAGGCTGTCTGCTGCGATGAAATAAATCGCCTCCTGGCCTTCCTTCATGCGCCCCACGTAGTCAGCAAATGAAACGCCTTCGTCGGCGTGCGTCGAGGCAAATCGATAGAGCTTGGCGAGGCGCTCCCGGTTGGCATGGTCCTCGCCGACGCCCTCCTTCAGGACCGCACCAAAGTCCTTCCAGAACGCCGCGTACTTCGCCTTTTCCGCCTGATCCTCGCTGTCCGCCAAGGCCTCCAACATGCCCAGCACGCGTTTCGTCGAGCCTTCTCGAATCGCTTTGACGTCTCGGCTTTCCTGCAGCAACTCGCGGGACACGTTCAACGGCAGGTCGGAGCTGTCGATCACGCCTTTCACGAAGCGCAGGTAAACGGGCATCAGCGCCTCGGCATCGTCCATGATGAAGACGCGTTTGACGTAGAGCTTGACGCCACCTCGCTTGTCACTATTCCAAAGGTCAAACGGCGCTTTCGACGGCACATAGAGGAGGTGGGTGTACTCGCTGCGCCCTTCCACCCGGTTGTGCGTGTAGGCCAGGGGCGCTTCGCTGTCGTAGCTGATCTGCTTGTAGAACTCCTGATACTGCTCGGGCGTGATCTCGCTCTTGCTGCGTGTCCAAAGGGCCGCAGCCTTGTTCACCGGTGCCCATTCGTCGCGCAGCACCTGTTTCTTCGCGTCCGCGTCCCACTCCTCCTTTTGCATCAGGATCGGCAGTGAGATGTGGTCTGAGTACTTGCCGATGATCGACCTGAGTTTCCAGCCACTGAGGAATTCGCCCTCATCGGCACGCAAGTGCAGGGTGACACTCGTGCCACGTTGCGGCCGCTCGATCGCTTCGATCTCGAAGTCGCCGTCGCCAGCGGAGCTCCAGCGAACCCCTTCGTCGACCTTCAGTCCGGCACGGCGCGACTCAACGACGATCCTGTCAGCAACGATGAAGCCGCTGTAAAAACCTACGCCGAACTGCCCGATCAACTGCGCGTCTTTCTTCTTGTCGCCCTCGAGCGCAGCCATGAATTCGCGCGTTCCGCTCTTGGCGATCGTGCCCAGGTTTTCAATCGCCTCGTCTTTCGACAAGCCGATTCCGCTGTCCTGAATCGTGATCGTGCGCTCCGGCTCGTCAAAGCTGACCCGAACCTCAAGCGTCGGCGCATCTTCATACAGCGCTGCGTTGTTCAATGCCTCAAAACGCAATTTGTCGCAGGCATCCGACGCATTGGAGATCAGCTCGCGCAGAAATATCTCCTTGTTTGAGTACAACGAATGCGTGACGAGATGCAGGATCTGCTTGACTTCAGCCTGGAACGATAGGGTCTGCTTGTTCATGGTCAATTCGTGGTGAGGTTCACTGTCGCGTGGCGAGCGAGCCACTTGGGGGCAGGGTTGCGAAATTTCAAGCCTGACCCCCGGCCAGGCCGACCACGAACGCGCCTTACAGGGAAAAAATCTTTCCGGGGTTCATGATGTTTTTCGGGTCGAGTGCGCGCTTGATCGTGCGCATCATCTCGACAGCCATTTCGCCGGCCTCATCGACCAGGAATCCTTGTTTGTGCAGTCCAACGCCGTGCTCGCCGGTGCAAGTGCCCTGGACGCGCAGGGCTCGTTGCACGACCGCGTGGTTGAGCGCCTCCGCCGCTTCACGCTCGCTGGGTACTGCGGGGTCCACGAGGTAGGCGACGTGAAAATTGCCATCTCCAACGTGCCCGACGGTGTAATGCGTCACGCCGGCTCGATGCGCTTCCTCCAGCGCCAGGGTCACGCATTCGGCCAGGCGCGAGATGGGCACGCAAGTGTCCGTGGTCACGGTGCGGCAGCCCGGCCGAATTTGCATGCCGGCGAAATACGCGTGGTGCCGCGCTGTCCACAACCGGGTTCGTTCTTCGGGGGTCGTGGCCCACTGAAACTGTTCGCCGCCAAATTCACGCGCGATCTCCTGAACCGCCTCGGCCTGCTCCTTCACGCTCGCGTTGCTGCCGTGAAACTCCATCAGCAGCATCGGTTGCTCGAGCAGGTTCAACTTGTCGTGCGCGTTGACGGCACGAATCGCATTGGCGTCGAGCAACTCGCAGCGTGCAATGGGAATTCCGAGTTGAATCAGTTGGATCGTGGTGTTGACGGCCGCGCCCACGTCAGGGAAGTGACACACGGCCGCCACGACGGCCTCGGGAAGTGGATACAGGCGCACCGTCACATCCGTGATCACGCCCAGTGTTCCTTCGCTGCCGACCATCAATCGAGTCAGGTCGTAGCCGGCGCTGGACTTTCTTGCCCGTGTTCCAGTTCGAATGATGTCGCCGTTGGCTGTCACCACCGTCAACGCCAGTACGTTTTCGCGCATCGTGCCGTAGCGCACCGCATTCGTGCCGCTTGCGCGTGTCGCCGCCATGCCACCTAGAGTGGCGTCGGCACCGGGGTCGATCGGGAAGAAGAGGCCCGTGTCCTTGATCTCCCGATTGAGCTGGGTGCGCGTCACCCCCGCCTGCACCGTGACCGTCAGGTCTTCGGGATGGACCGCGACGATTTTGTTCATTCGACCCAGGTCGATGCTGACGCCGCCCTGAACGGCGAGGAGGTGACCTTCGAGCGATGAACCCACTCCGAATGGGATGACAGGAACGGAGTACTCGCTGGCAATTTTGACGACGAACGCTACGTCTTCAGTACTTTCGGCGAACACCACGGCATCGGGTGGCGTGACTTCGAACGGAGACTCGTCGCGCCCGTGTTGTTCGCATACCGCGCGAGATGTCGAGAACCGCCCGGCAAAGCGCCGCGCCAGCAAGTCGAGCATGGCCTTGGGCACGGTCCGGTGCTCGAATTGCGGAATCGCATGGTTCGGCAAGGGTGCGTTCATGTTCGGATCTCCACGGCGCCGGCGCGGCGCACAGAAAGGTAGATTCTATGCAGCGCTCGCCAGGCCTTAACATTCCGAGCCATGGCCAATCGCCTGACGCAAATCTCGACACGCACCGGGGACGACGGCACCACCGGGCTTGGCGACGGCACGAGGGTCGCGAAAGACCACCTGCGTGTCTGTGCAATGGGGGAGGTCGACGAGCTCAACTCGCATCTTGGCGTACTGCTCGCCGAACCCTTGCCCGCAGATGTGCGCGAGTTGCTGGTCGTCGTGCAGCACGAACTGTTCAACCTCGGCGGGGAACTATCGATTCCGGGCTTCGAGTTGCTCAAAGCGTCCGCCGTGCTCCGCCTCGATGACGCGTTGGCCCACTACAACGCCGCGTTGCCGAGACTGAAGGAGTTCATCCTGCCCGCGGGCACGCGCAGTGCGGCCCTGGCGCATGTGGCGCGGAGTGTTGCGCGTCGTGCCGAACGAGCTGTCGTTGCGTTGGGCACCGCAGACGTGCTTCGCGCCGAACCGCGCCAATATTTGAATCGCCTCAGCGATCTGCTGTTCGTGTTGGCCCGATCGCTCAACCGCGCCAATCTGGACGGACTGGGGGGCGACGACGTCTACTGGAACAGCGAACGACTGGCCCGCGACAGCGGGTGAGGGCCGTCGACACGCCTGACCTCACTGAGCCATGGCAAAGCCGGCCGCAAACTCTTCCAGGTCCAGGCTGCTGTCACGGTTCACATCCAAGGCGTCAAAGCGCTCGGCGAACGCCGCCAGGCGTTGTGCCTCGCTCTTCGTCAACTGCCCATCCTCGTTGAGGTCGGCCTTGCTGAATGTGGCTTCCATCACCACCCTGTCCCAGGCAGAGAGCACTTCCAATGGACTGAGCCGCGCCTGAGCAACAAGGGGTGCGGCAGCCAGGGTTACTGTGGCCGCCAGCAGTGCGTTCCTAAGGGCGTCGGATACTCTGCTCATGATGGAGATCCTCCAGTCGGCTCAGAGAGCGATGAGCCATTGAACCCCATCGGAGTCGACTGTGCACGCCGGGCTTGCGCCGCTTCACGCGCCTTACAGCCCATGACAGCGCCTTACAAGTTGTTGCCGGCGCCCCGTCAGCGCCGCCGCGCCTTGACGGCCGAGTGAAGCAATTCCAGGACCTCGAGGGAATGGTCCCACCCAAGACAGGCGTCGGTGATGCTCTGGCCGTACTCGAGTCTTGCAGGGTCGTCCTTGCCAGCATTGAACTTCTGCGCGCCCGAAACCAAGTGGCTTTCGACCATCACGCCGAAAATGCAATCCGTGCCCGAGCGCAACTGCGCCGCGACATCGCGCGCCACGTCGATCTGCCGCTCATGCTGTTTGCTGCTATTCGCATGGCTGCAATCGATCATGAGTGCGCAGTCGAGCTTGGCCGCTTCAATTTCCTTGCAGGCTGCGGCAACGTGCGTGGCATCGTAGTTAGGTGCCTTGCCGCCACGCAAGATGACGTGGCAATCCTTGTTGCCCTTGGTCTCGACAATGGCCACCTGGCCGTTCTTGTGCACCGACAAGAAGTGATGCGGACGCGCCGCCGCCTGGATGGCGTCGATCGCGATGCGGATGTTCCCGTCCGTGCCGTTCTTGAAGCCGATGGGTGCGGACAATCCGGAGGCCAACTCGCGATGAACCTGACTCTCGGTCGTGCGTGCGCCAATCGCACCCCAGGCGATCAAGTCGCCCAGGTATTGGGGCGAAATAACGTCGAGAAACTCGCTTCCCGCGGGCAGCCCGAGGCGATTGATTTCGAGCAGCAACTGCCTGGCGATGCGCAAGCCCTCGTCGATTCGGTAACTTTCATCAAGGTAGGGGTCGTTGATCAGGCCCTTCCATCCCACCGTCGTGCGCGGCTTCTCGAAGTAGACACGCATCACGATCTCCAGCGTGTCGGCATAGCGCGCACGCTGAACCACCAGGCGGCGCGCATAGTCGAGCGCCGCGGCAGGATCGTGGATCGAGCAAGGGCCGATGACGACGAGCAGGCGATCGTCTTTGCGCTGCATGATCTGCCGCACCGCCCCGCGCGTCTGCCCAATGAGCTGCTCTGCCGCCGACCCGGCGATCGGGAAGAAGCGGATCAAGTGTTCCGGGGGAGGCAGCGGTGTCACGTCCTTGATGCGTTGATCGTCCGTCTGACTGGTCCGTTCGCCATCGGCATGCCGCGTGTCGCCGGACGTCAGGGTTTTGGTGGGCATGGCGGTTGTCTCCTGGTCGAATCTGGTTGCGTAGAGATGGATAAAAAAAACCGCCGGGGGTGGCCCGGCGGTTTTGAGGATTTGCTCGCGCTCGTTTGCTACCTATGCGCCTGCCTCTCCAACCGCCGGACGGTGCGAGAACCAGAAACAGGCAAAAAAATAGGAAGCGCGTTGCATCGCAGTCAATGTACCACGCCGACCGCGCGATGCGCGCTTCGAGCGATCCCGTATCAGGCGGTTCCGCCGACGGTGAGTTTGTCGATGCGCAGGGTCGGTTGACCCACACCGACCGGAACGCTTTGGCCATCCTTGCCACAAACGCCAACACCCGTGTCGAGCTTCATGTCGTTGCCAATCAGGCTCACCCGCGTCAATGCGTCGGGCCCGTTGCCGATGATCGTCGCCCCTTTCACGGGGTACTGAATCTTTCCCCCCTCGACCCAGAACGCCTCGCTCGCCGAAAACACGAACTTGCCGCTCGTAATGTCGACTTGGCCCCCGCCGAAATTCGTGGCGTACAGGCCACGCTTCAGGCTGCCAATGATCTCTTCCCTGGTCTTGTCGCCACCCAGCATGTACGTGTTGGTCATGCGCGGCATCGGCACTGCGGCGTAGCTTTCACGCCGCCCGTTGCCGGTGGGGGCAACGCCCATGAGACGCGCATTGAGCGAGTCCTGGAGGTAGCCCTTGAGGATGCCGTCCTCAATCAGCACATTACGCTGCGACACATTGCCTTCGTCGTCGACGTTCAGCGAGCCACGACGGTCGGGTAGGGTTCCGTCGTCGAGCACTGTCACGCCCCTGGCCGCGACACGCTGGCCGATTCGGCCACTGAACGCGCTGCTGCCTTTGCGGTTGAAGTCACCCTCCAGGCCGTGGCCAATGGCCTCGTGCAACAGCACCCCGGGCCAGCCCGGACCGAGGACGACGCTCATTTCGCCCGCCTTTGCCGGACGCGACTCAAGATTCGTCAGCGCGGCATTCGTGGCGTCGCGCACGTAGCTCTCGATCACGCTGTCGTGGAAATAGCCAAAACCAAAGCGCCCGCCGCCGCCCGCGGTGCCGACTTCGCGGCGCACTTCACCGCCGAAGGTCTGTTCGGCGATCACGGTGACTGACAGTCGCACCAGCGGACGTACATCGGCCGCCAGGGTGCCATCGGCCCGGGCAATCATGACCACGTCGTATTCGCCGGCCAGACCGGCCATGACCTGCTTGATTCGCGGGTCGATGGCTCGGGCCATGCGCTCGACCTTTTCCAGCAAGGCAACCTTCTGCGTGCTGTCCAAGGTCGAGATGGGGTCCATCGGCGCATAGAGGATTCGGCTCGGCGCGATCTTCGTGACGGTTCCGACCTTCACTTTGCGGCTTTGGCCTGCGGCGGCGATAGTGCGCACCGTTTCAGCCGCGTCGAGCAGCGATGCTTCTGAGATGTCGTCGGAATAGGCAAAGGCCGTCTTTTCGCCGGCCACGGCGCGAACACCCACACCCTGGTCGATGCCGAAACTGCCGCTTTTGACAATTCCCTCTTCGAGGCTCCAGCCTTCGCTTCGCGTGTACTGGAAGTAGAGGTCGGCGTCGTCGATGCGATGCGTCGCGATCGTTGCCAGCGCCTTGCTCAACGTCGCCTGGGTCAGGCCAAACGGCTCCAACAAAACTGTTTGCGCCACGGCAAGGCGTTCGATGGTCGGCTCGCGAGAGATCATGAGGTTGCCCTTGGCTGCGTACGTTTCATTGTAGGAGAGCCACCTTTCGAACTGCGACAAGTGGGGATTCAGATCCGCCCTTCTTCCGCGGCATGACAGGCAATCTGCACCCCCGCCACATTCTTCAGCGCAGGTCGCTCTGCCTTGCAGCGCGCATTGGCATGCGGACAACGCGGGTGGAATGAACACCCCGTGGGGGGATTCAGCGGGTTCGGCACTTCGCCCTGGACAGGAGTGCGCGAGCGCCCGCTCATGTGAATGTCGGGAATCGCGTCGAGCAGCATGCGCGTGTAAGGGTGGTGCGGCCGGCTGAAGAGATCGGACTTGTGAGCCAACTCGACAAGGCGACCCAGGTACATCACGCCGACCATGTCACTCACATGGCGAACCACAGCCAGGTTGTGCGAAATGAAGAGGTAGGTCAGTTGGCGTTCGCGCTGCAGATCCTTCATGATGTTGAGCACCTGCGCCTGTACTGAGACGTCCAGCGCGGAGGTGGGCTCATCGCACACCAGGAACTCGGGCTGGGTGGCCAAAGCACGTGCAATTGAAATTCGTTGCCGCTGACCCCCGGAGAACTGATGTGGAAACTTCTCCATGTCCGCACCCGCCAGGCCGACCGAGGCGAGCAGCTGCGCCACGGCGGTTTGCAGAGTCGCGCGGTCTGCCCGGTCCGCCGCAGCACCTGCCAAGCCATGCTCGCGCAACGGCTCAGCAACGATGTCTTCAATTTTCCAGCGTGGGTTCAGGCTCGCATACGGGTCCTGAAAAATCATCTGCATGCGGCGTCGCAACGGCCGCGCACCGCGACCGCGCAATGTGGTCGCGATGTCGATGCCGTCGAAGCGGACGTCGCCTGCGGTGGGGGCGTAAAGACCCACGAGCAGCCGCGCCACCGTGCTCTTGCCGCAGCCCGATTCACCCACCAGGGCCAGCGTACGGCCGCGCGGGATGGCGAAACTGACGCCGTCAACCGCGTGAACGAATTGGCGAGGTTTGCGCTCAACCACACGATTCAACCAGGGCGCGGAGACGTCGAAGGTCTTGGCGAGGTCGCGCACCTCGACCAACGGCGTTTCGGTCACCCCGAGCGTCGTCATCATGCCTTTGCCTTCTCGCCAGCCGCATGCAACCAGCACGCGGCGCGGGTTGGGCCGGCCGGCAACAGGCTGGGCCGCTCGTTGCGGCATTGCTCGAACACTTTCGGGCACCTCGGATTGAACGCGCAGCCACTGGGAATGGCGTTCAGGCGCGGCATCACACCATCGATCTGGAGGAGCCGCTCCCGATCCTCACCCATGGCTGGAATCGACCCCATCAAGCCGTGCGAATAGGGGTGAGCTGGCGCATGGATCACATCGTGCACCGGGCCGATTTCGACAATGCGTCCTGCATACATCACCGCCACTCGGTCGCAGGTTTCGGCGATCACGCCCATGTCGTGCGTCACGAGCATCACAGCCGCGCCATGCTCCTTGCACAGGCGCTTGAGCAAGGCAATGATCTGCGCCTGGATCGACACATCCAGCGCCGTCGTCGGCTCGTCGGCGACGATCAGGCGCGGTTCGGCGGCCAGGGCCAGCGCAATCACAACCCGCTGACGCATGCCACCCGAGAACTGGTGCGGGTACTGGTCGATGCGCGCCCCGGCTGCCGGGATGCCGGTTTCTTCTAGGAGGTGTATCGCGCGTTGCCGGGCTTGGGTGGCATCGAGATCGAGATGCGTGCGGATCGTCTCCACCAGTTGCTGCCCCACGGTATACAGCGGGTTCAGCGAGGTCAGTGGATCCTGGAAGATCGCGCCGATGTGTCGGCCGCGAATCTTGCGCATCTCGTCTTGCGAAAGATTGTCGATGCGGCGTCCGTCGAATCGAATCTCGCCGCCGACGACGCGTCCTGGGGGGTCGAGCAGGCCGATGATCGCCGAGCCCGTCAATGACTTGCCCGCACCCGACTCGCCGACGACGCCCAGAATTTCACCGGCCTGAATGTCGAACGAAATCCCGTCGAGCGCCACCAACGTTGCATGCCGGGTCGCGAATTCGACCTTCAGGTCGCGTACCTCAAGCAGGGACGCGCTCATTCGCCCGTGCGCTCCGCTGGCCTGTGACCGCATTCAGCGCAAACGCGGATTGAGTGCATCGCGCAGCCAGTCGCCAAACAAGTTGATGCTCAACGCAATCAACACGAGCATCCCGCCGGGAAAGATCACCAGCCACCACGCGCCGCTGAACAGCTGCTTGTTGCCTTCGTTGATGAACGTGCCCAGAGAAGGCGAGGTCGGCGACACCCCCACGCCGAGAAACGACAGCGTGGCCTCGGTGATGATCGCGGTGGCCACCTGGATCGTCGCCAGCACCAGCACCGGCCCCAGCACATTGGGCAGCACATGCTTGAGCATGATGCGCATCGGCGCCACGCCGATGATGCGCGCAGCCTGCACATACTCCTTGTTGCGCTCCACGAGCGTCGAGCCACGCACGGTGCGCGCGTACTGCACCCAGCCGGTCAGCGCGATCGCGATGATCAAGACGCTGAACGCGAGCGAATCGTCAGCGTTCGGAAACAAGGCTCGGCCGACACCTGAGATCAGAAGCGCAATCAGGATCGAGGGAAACGAGAGCATCACGTCGCACACCCGCATGATGAACGCGTCGATGTGCCCGCCTGCGTAGCCCGACAGCAGGCCCAGGCTCACGCCGATCAACAGCGACAGCACCACCGAGGAAAAACCGACGAACAGCGAAATTCGCGCCCCATACATCAGGGCTGACAGCACGTCGCGGCCTTGTTCGTCGGTGCCCAGTGCGTAATTGGCGGTTCCGCCTTCCATCCATGCCGGCGGCAGCATCGAGTTTGCCAGGTCCAGCGTCTTCAGATCGAACGGGTTGTGCGGAGCGACCAGCTCCGCACCGGCAGCGCAGAAGATGCACACCAGCGCGACCAGCGCGGAGAACATCGCGACCTTCGATGATCGAAAGCTGTGCCACACATCGCCATCGAAGAACCGGCGCATGCGCCCCGGCAACGCGACGCTCGACACGATCACGCTTGGCGCCTCTGCAGCGGCATCGCTTGTTCGGCCAAACTGGCGAACAACGCAGCGCCGAGCGGCAGGACATCGTCGTTGAAGTCGAAGCGCGGGCTGTGCAGAAAACAACCCGCCTCTCCGCCCTGCCCCAGGCGCAGGTAGGCTCCCGGCCGGGTTTGCAGCATGAACGAAAAATCCTCGGCGCCCATGCTCGGCGGCAGGTCGCGCACGACCTTGGCCTCGCCGACCAGCGAGGCCGCCACATCGCCGGCGAATTGTGCTTCGGCGGACGTGTTGATCGTTGCCGGGTAGGAGCGCCGATACTCCAGCGTCGCGGTGGCACCAAAGCCGACTGCAATCGATTCGACCAGACGCCCCAATCGTTCTTCGATCATGTCCTGCACATCGCGCTTGAAAGTGCGCACAGTGCCGACCAGGCGCGCCTGGCGCGGAATGACGCTGAACGCGCCGAGATCGCCGGCTTGCATCGCGCACAAGCTGACGACGGCGTTGTCCAGCGGATGCACGTTACGCGACACCAGGCTCTGCACACCGGTGATGATGTGCGCCGCCACGAGCACGGGGTCGACCGTCATGGCGGGGTGCGCGCCATGGCCTCCGCGGCCGTTGATCGTGATCTCGATTCGGTCGGCGGCGGCCATCATCGGCCCGGGATTGATACCGACCATCCCAGGTGGCAGACTCGGCCAGTTGTGCATTGCGTAGACTGCGTCGACTGGAAACCGCTCGAACAAGCCATCGTCGATCATCGCCTTGGCACCGGCAAAGCCTTCTTCACCGGGTTGGAAAATCAGCACGGCGGTGCCTTCAAAATTGCGCGAGGCCGCGAGCGCACGTGCCGCGCCGATCAACATCGCCGTGTGGCCGTCATGGCCACAACCGTGCATCAGCCCGCCTTTCGTGCTGCGCCAGGCAAAGTCGTTTTCTTCGCGCATCGGCAGCGCGTCCATGTCGGCGCGCAAGCCGATCGCTCTGTGGCCCACAGCGCCCGATGCAGACGCCGCCGAAGCGCCACGCCCACGGACGATGCCCACAACGCCGGTCTTGGCGATCCCGGTATGCACCTCGTCGACGCCGCAGACCCGAAGCGCCTCGGCCACGCGCTGCGCCGTGCGCGTTTCTTCGAATCCGAGTTCCGGGTGGGCGTGCAGGTCGCGGCGGAATGCGGTGAGCTCGGGGTGCATGGCGCGCAGCCGCTCGAACAGCGAGCCCGCCTTGGACAACTCAGGCAGTTCAAACATCAATGTCCCCCCGCGGGCTGCTCGACGCGCAAACGCGGATCCACCGCAAAGTACAGAAGATCGACAGTGAGGTTGATGATGACGTAGATCAGCGAAATCAGGCACAGGTAGGCGGCCATCACGGGAATGTCGGCGAAGCTCACCGCCTGGATGAACAGCAGCCCCATGCCCGGCCACTGGAAGACGGACTCGGTGATGATTGCAAACGCGATCAGGCCGCCGAGTTGCAAGCCCGTGATCGTCATCACCGGCACCAGGGTGTTTTTCAAGGCGTGCCCGAAGTACACAGCACGGTCAGAAAGCCCTCGCGCACGCGCGAAGCGAATGTAGTCGGTGCGCAGCACCTCGAGCATCTCGGCGCGTACCAGCCGCATGATCAGCGTGAGCTGGAAGATTGCCAGGGTCAGCGCAGGCAACACCAGGTGCTTCCAGCCATCAACGGTCAGGAATCCTGTCGTCCACTGCCCGAGGATCACTACATCGCCTCGTCCAAAGCTGGGCAACCACTTCAAGGTGACCGCGAAGAAAAGTATCAGCAATATGCCGATCAGGAAACTGGGCAGAGAAACACCGAGCAAAGAGATTGCCATCAAGACCTGCGACGCGAAGCTTCCTCGGCGCAGCGCGGCATAGACACCCATCGGCACACCCAGGAACAGGGCAGTGATCGCTGCCGACAACGCCAGCTCGAGCGTCGCCGGGAAGCGTTCGGCAATCAACGCTGACACCTTTCGGCCCTGCCTCAGACTCAGGCCGAACTCGCCCTGTGCGGCATTGCCGACGAATCGCGCAAACTGGACCGGAAAGGGTTGGTCCAGGCCGAGGTCGGCGCGCAACTGCTCGCGTTGTTCGACCGTCGCGTCCTGGCCCAGCAGGTTGGTCACGGGATCCCCGACATACTGGAAAAGCATGAAGGCGATGAATGCAACGACCAGCATCACGATGACGGCCTGGACGAGGCGGCGAAGAATAAAAGCAAGCATTGCTGGGATCGGCGCCGAGGCAATCCTCTTAGGCAAGCACCTTCATGCTGTGCGCCTGCTGGCGCGGGCTCATAGTCGCCGGCCGTCCTGGGTCAACAAGTGGACCTCACCGTACCAGGCCTTTGCCCTGGACCGCGTATTGTCGGAATCGGTCATCAAGCCGACGGCGATCAGCGGGCCCGGGTCTTCACCGAAGGTCTTTCGATAGTCTTCGGCGATGTCTCTCTCGTAGTGCCGCCAACCACCAAGGTTGCTCTTGCCCGACTCCAGGACGATCTTGCGAATTCGATCGGTACGCCCGCTGTGTATCACCGACTCCATCGGTGCCTTGTTGTCCCAGACGTACATCAGCGTCGCATAGGGTGGCGCTTCGCCGGTCACCGCATGCGCCAGGTCGAACATCAACCGATTGCGCAGCGTGAGGCGCGCATGGTCACCATCGAAGGCGAGGATCAAACGAACAGGTGAATCGGAAGCATCGCGGTCGGTCAGATCCGCGGTCTCAATCAGGCTGGGGACGCGCCAGGAGAACTTCACGCGGCCCAGGCTGGCGGGTTCAACGCGTACGGTGCGGCGCAGCATGCTGGCCGAGCCCAGGGATTCGGCGAGCACCACCGGCCGACCCTGCTCGGTTGTAAACGAGTAGAGGGTGCTCGCCTTGCCTGGCAGCGCCAAGTCATGCCAGCCCAACGCGGCGCTTGCTGAATGCGGCGCCGCTTCGCCGGGCGGTGACATGGGGTGCGTCGCACAACCGGCGAGCACGAAAGTCGCCAGAGCAACGCTAGAGATTCGCATTCCGGAATTGTCGGTGCGTTCCGGGAGGCGGCGGCGCGGGGTTATCACTGAGCAAGGTCAAAGCTTTCGGCGCGCGCCAGACCGAGGGCGCACTCCTCATGCTACCTGCCGTGTGACTGCAATGGCCCGCTCAGCGATGCCACAGACCCGTGCCGCCGGCTCGCCCACTCAACCGCGATGGGATTCGTGTTGGCAGGTGCAGGCAGAAGGTAAGCACTGACCTCGCCTGACCGTCCCATATCGGAACGGACAGGAAAAAGGCCGCTCGAAAGCGGCCTTACTTTGAGAGTCAACGCTTGCCCTAGGCAAGCCTGCGCTCAGAAGATGTGACGCAGGCCGCCTTCGTAGCCTTTCGATTTGCCGCCCGCTGTCGGGAGCGCCGCAATGGAGCTGCCCCCTGCGACAGAAAAGTTCGACAAGCCCTTGTTGGAGATGCTCGCAAACGTGGCGTACAACGCAGTACGCGGCGACAGATTGTAGATGTACCCCAGGGTGATGTGGCTGGCATCATTGTTCGTCTGGCCCACGGTCTTGTTGTCGCTCTTGATATAGGAACCACGAATTTCGCCCTGGCCCATGGTTACATTGGCGCCGATCAGAATACGCGTTTCCTTGGCTTCAACCGTTGGCGACGTTTCAACTTTCTCGTCGTTGAACTGCGCCATGATCTTGGCCGGTCCGATCTTGTACGATCCAGCGACGTTGAAGACCTTCGCCTTGAGAACTCCGACGGCGTCCATTTCCGTGCTGCCAGCGGAGGCAGACACGTCGACGGGGCCGGCAGCGAAACCGATTCGCCCGCCGGTGTATTTGCCCGGTCCACCTTCGCCGGGCGCAACCATCACCTGTCCGTACACGCCACCCAAGGCGGGCAGGAAATAGCTGACGGCGTTGTTCGAACGAACGGCAGTTGGCACCAAAAACACGTTGTAGTAGCGCGAAGTGGTGAAGGACGTACCGAGGCCGTTCGTACCAAACGGGTCGAAGGCTGAGGTGTTGTAGAACGTCGGCGAGTAGTCACGGCCCAGGCGAATTTCGCCGAATCCACCCATCAGGCCAAGTGTCGACTTCCGCCTGAAGTTGAAGCCGCCCGCG
>JANNKM010000528.1:0-3572 GCA_031396305.1 Rhizobacter sp. | reverse complement strand
GGCAGCGAGACCGCCGGCCTGCAGCGTCCGTCGGGCGTCGCACCACACAATCCCCGCTATGCCGAATCACCTGTCGCGCAGTCGCGTCGCCCTGTACCTGGACCTGATCCGCTGGGACCGTCCGGCGGGGACTTACTTGCTGCTCTGGCCGACGCTGTCCGCATTGTGGTTCGCGGCAGGCGGCTTCCCAGGGTGGCATTTTCTCATCGTGTTCACGCTGGGCACGTTTCTGATGCGCAGCGCGGGTTGCGCGCTCAACGACGTGGTCGATCGCGAGTTCGACAAGCACGTCAAACGCACCGCGCAGCGCCCGGTCACGAGCGGGGCCGTCAGCGTCAAGGAGGCGCTCTGGCTCGGCGCGGCGCTCGCGCTGCTTGCCTTTGGCCTCGTCTTGACGACCAACCCTGCCGCCGTGGCCTGGAGCATTGCAGCGCTCGCCGTGACCGCTCTATACCCCTTCACCAAGCGTTTTTTCTCGATGCCGCAGGCCGTGCTCGGCTTGGCATTCAGCTTCGGCATTCCGATGGCGTTTGCTGCGGTCCATGGGGGCGATTCGCGGGACGTGGCTGGCGTGGTCGGCGCGGTACCTGCTGTGGCGTGGTATCTGTTGCTGGGCAACCTGTTTTGGGTGCTTGCCTACGACACCGAATACGCCATGGTCGACCGCGATGACGATCTGAGAATCGGCATCAAGACCTCAGCCATCACGCTGGGACGATTTGACGTGCCTGCCGTGATGTCGTGCTATGCGCTCTACCTTGCGCTGTGGGCCTGGCTCGGCGCGCGCGCCGGGCTGGGTTGGATCTATTGCAGCGCGATCGCCGCTGCCGCGTTGATCGCCGGCTGGCACTTCACCCTGATCCGAAATCGCAGCCGCGAGGGATGTTTCCGCGCCTTCCGCCTGAATCACTGGCTGGGTTTCACCGTCTGGTGCGGCGTGGTGCTGGACTACGCGATTGCCCGACCTTTTCAAGGATAGAGGCCCCGCTCCTGACGCGCGAGCAGGATGCGCTCGCAGGCCACGGCAAATGTTGCAGTGCGCAAGCTGACCTTGTGCCGATTCGCCGTATCCCAGATCTTGCGCAGAGCTTCAACCATGATCTTGTCCAGGCGAACGTTAATCTCGTCCTCGCTCCAGAAAAAACTGCTGAAGTCCTGGACCCACTCGAAGTAGCTGACCGTTACGCCGCCAGCGTTGCAGATGACGTCGGGCATGACGAGCACCCCGCGATCGGCGAACACATCGTCGGCTTGTGGCAGCGTCGGCCCGTTGGCCCCTTCGAGCACGAGTTTCGCTTTGATCCGGTTCGCCCGGCCGGTGTCGATCTGCCCCTCCAGTGCCGCTGGTATCAGAATGTCGCAATCGACATCCCAGAACTGTTCGTTGTCAATGGGTTCGCCGTCGGCGTGCTGCCCGATGCCACCGGTGAGCCTGATCGTCTCATTGACCTTGGCGATGTCGAAGCCCTTCGGATTCGCGCGCGTACCCGTGTGGTCTTGCATTGCCACCAGCTTCCCGCCCGCGGCAACGAACAGTTCGGCCGCCGTGCTGCCGACATTGCCCATGCCCTGCACCGCAATTCGCGCGCCGCTCAAGTTCATTCCGATGGCATGCGCGGCCTCGCGGCCGGTGATGAATACGCCGCGTCCGGTGGCCTTGACGCGGCCCAGCGACCCGCCGAGGTGAATCGGCTTGCCGGTGACGACGCCCGTCGCAGTCGCGCCGGTGTTCATGGAGTAGGTGTCCATCATCCACGCCATGATTTGCGCATTGGTGTTGACGTCGGGTGCCGGAATGTCGGTTTGCGGGCCGATGATGATGCCGATCTCGCTCGTGTAGCGCCGTGTCATGCGTTCGAGCTCTTTGCTCGATAGCAATTTCGGATCGACGCGAATACCGCCTTTGGCCCCGCCGAAGGGCAGGCCCACTCCCGCGTTCTTGATCGTCATCCATGCCGCGAGCGCCATCACCTCTTCGAGCGTGACGTCGGGGTGGTAGCGCACCCCTCCCTTGCCGGGCCCGCGCGACAGGCTGTGCTGCACCCGAAAGCCCTCGAAGTGGCGCACGCTGCCGTCGTCCATCTCGATCGGAACGTCGACGATCAACGAGCGCTTCGGGCGCTTCAGCGACTCCGCCCAGCGCGCCAGCGGCCCGAGATACGGCAGCACGCGATCGACCTGGGTAAGGTAGGTGTGCCAAGGGCTTCCGTCCCCCGGTGTGATGTATGACAGATAGCTCACTTGTGTCTCCTCGAATCGCACTCGCTGGCCTGCGGGTCAATCAAACACTCGGCGCTCCGCCTCCGAACTCGTCGCCCAGTTCCCTCGCCCGCCGTTGCGCCGCCTTTAACGCCTCGACAAAGGCAGCCTTGACTCCGTGCCTCTCAAGGCATTGCATGGCAGCGTGCGTCGTGCCGCCCTTGGAGGTGACCCGATCGCGCAGCGTCTCAGGTGCGTCCGGCGATGCCTGGGCCAGCGCCGTGGCGCCGGAAAACGTGGCCAGCGCAAGTCTGCGGCCGACATCGCTGCTCAAGCCCATCTCAGTGGCGGCCTGGATCATCGCTTCGACAAAGTAGAAGACGTATGCCGGGCCTGAACCCGATAGCGCAGTAACGGCGTCGAGGTCGGCTTCGGCCTGCACCCACAAAGTCGCGCCAGTGGCCTGCAGCACCCGTTCGGCCTGGGCGCGCTCAGTCGCGGTCACGGTGGCCGCGGCGCACAGAGCGGCGATGCCCTGACCGATGAGAGCCGGCGTGTTGGGCATGGCTCGAACCACACGCTCGGTCCGCAAGGCTTCAGAGATGGCCGCAATCCGGATTCCGGCCATCACACTCAGGTGCAACGCCAAACGAACCGACGGAGCGCACTCGCGCGCGGCGTCGACGAACATCTGTGGCTTGACTGCCCACACGACCAGCTCCGCGCTGGCCAGGCTCGCGTCGGCGGCGGCTTGGCTCGACACGCCGAACTCAGAGCGAAGCCTGTCGCGCTGCGCCGTGCCGGGTTCAACCACATGCAGCGCCGACGCTGCATGACCCCGCTTCAACAGGCCGCTGATCACCGCGCTGGCCATGTTGCCGCCGCCGACGAAGACGATGCGTTTCATCCCGCCAGTGTAAGCACCGCGATCAGGCTTGTGATCCGCCGGGTTGAGCCAGTGCAGTGGCGGGCTGGCGCCGGCCGAAGATTGCCGTGCCCACGCGCACCATCGTGGCCCCCTCCAGGATGGCGGCTTCCAGGTCGGCCGTCATGCCCATGGACTGCGTATCGAGTGCCATGCCGTCGAGGTTCAGGCGCTGCAGGAGTTCGCGCAGGGCGCGGTGCGCCACCCGTTGCTCGGAAACTGCAAGCGCAGGCTGTGGAATTGACATCAGGCCGCGCAGCCGCAGGCCGGGAAGGCCACGCACGGCCTGCGCGAAGGCGCCCGCATCGGCGGGGGCAACGCCTGCCTTGCTCACTTCCCCGCTGATGTTGATTTGCACGCAGACCTGCAGCGGCTCCCGCCCCGCCGGGCGCTGCTCGGCCAGGCGCTGAGCGGTCTTCAGGCGGTCGACCGTGTGCACCCAGTCGAA
>JANNKM010000500.1:0-23741 GCA_031396305.1 Rhizobacter sp. | reverse complement strand
GACGCATTCGTGACAGAGCCGGGGGTGGTCCGTGACCATCCCCCGGCTTCTTTGCTCCGGGTCGAATTATCGGCCCGGATCGCTCAACCGAGTTAAGGAGACAGTCCATGTTTTCTGGTAAGATGCGCGGCCCCCTGGCCCTGCTGGGCCTGCTCGCCGCTGGCGTCGCCTCACCGGCCCTGGCCCAGAAGCTCACCGGGGCCGGCGCCACCTTTCCGAACCCGGTCTACAGCAAGTGGTTTGATGCGTACAACAAGAAGACCGGGATCCAGATCACCGCCTACACCTACTACGGTGCGCGCCACACCACGAGCCAGAAGGCGTTCACCGACTGTGCCGGCATGAAGGGCCTGAAGATCCGCGTGCCCGACGTGCCCGCCTATCGCGCGACACCCGAGTCGTGCGGCGCCAATCCGACGCCGATCGCGTTTGCCGAGGTCTACCTTGCATTGCAGAACGGCACGGTGGATGCGCAGGAGAACCCGCTCACGACGATCGAGGCGAAGAAGTTCTATGAAGTGCAAAAGCACATCATGCTCACCGGTCACATCGTCGACGGCCTGACGACGCAGGTGGCGCCGCATGTGTGGAAGACGCTCTCCGACGCGGACAAGGCGATGTTCACCGAAGTCGCGCTGGAAGCCGCGGCACGCGCGACGGCGCAGATCAAGAAGCGCGAGGCCGAGCTGGTGGACGAGTTCAGGAAGAAGGGCCTGGGCATCAACGTCGTGAATCGCCAGAGCTTCGTCGACGCCGTGCTGAAGACCAAGACGGTCGAGTCGATGGGCTTCGATAAGAAGGACTATGACCGCATCGTCGGGCTCAAGTGACACCGCGACGGCGCTTGCCACGTACACCGTCATCCCGACGAAAGTCGGGATCCACTGCGCGCCGGCCTGGACCCCGGCGTTCGCCGGGGTGTCGGCAGCCGAAGGCTGAGGCGCCGGGCTAGCCGAACCCGCCACTCGCAACAGCATCCATGGACATCGACTCCGGCCCGAAGGTGATGGGCGATGACGGCGAGTTCCACGCCACCGACGAGGCCGTGGACCTGTCGCACACGCCCATCGAAGCCTGGGCGGCGCTGGCGCTGTTCTGGGCGCTCGCGGCAGTCGTGTTCACGCAGTTCTTCACGCGCTATGCGTTGAACGACTCGGCGTCCTGGACCGAGGAGATCGCGCGCTACCTGCTGATCGGCGTGGTCTTCGTCGGCGCGTCGATCGGCGTGGCGAAGAACAACCACATCCAGGTCGACCTGTTGTACCGGTACCTGCCGGCGAAGCTCTGCCGCGCGCTCGCGCTGCTGGTGGACGTGCTGCGCATCACGTTCCTGGTGGCGATGACGGTGTACACGGTGCAGATGATGCTGAAGATGGGCGCGTACCAGATGACGATCGTCGACCTGCCGATGAACATTGTCTACAGCGTCGTGCTGTTCGGCTTCGCGGCGATGTCGCTGCGCTCGATCTGGGTGATGCGGGTGCATCTGAAGCGCGGCTATTCGGTGCTGGAGCGGCCCGAGTCGACGATGGACGACCGCTGACCCGGACTGCCGTCACATGCTCAAGATCATTTTCCTGTTCCTCATGGCCAGCGGCCTGCCCGTGGCCATTGCGATGGCCGGCGCGTCGCTGCTCTACATCCTGATCAGCGGCAACCTGCCGCCGTTTGCCGTGGTGCACCGCATGATCGGCGGCATCGACAGCTTCCCGCTGCTCGCCGTGCCGTTCTTCATCCTGGCCGGCAACCTGATGAACAACGCCGGCATCACGAACCGCATCTACAACTTCGCGCTCGCGCTCGTCGGCTGGCTGAAGGGCGGCCTGGGCCATGTGAACGTGGTCGGCTCGGTCATTTTCGCCGGCATGAGCGGCACCGCGGTGGCCGACGCCGCGGGCCTGGGCACGGTGGAAATCAAGGCGATGAAGGACCACGGCTACGACCTCGAATTCGCGGTCGGCGTCACGGCAGCCTCCGCGACGCTCGGTCCCATCATTCCGCCGAGCCTGCCGTTTGTGATCTACGCGATGATGGCCAACGTGTCGGTGGGGGCGCTGTTCCTTGCCGGCATCCTGCCCGGCGTGCTGATGGCGCTGCTGATGATGGTGACGGTGGCGTACTACGCGCACACGAACGGTTGGGGCGCAGACGTCAAGTTTTCCTGGGCCCGCCTGTCCGGCGCGCTGCTGGAGCTCGCAATCGTGATCGCCTGGCCGCTCGCTACCTGGGCGCTCGTGACCAAGGCGGAGCTGCCGGCGCAGCCGGTCGTGTTCGGAGCCATCGTGCTGCTCTTCGCGCTGGACCGGGTGTTCCGCTTCCAGGCGGTGCTGCCGATCATGACGCCGGTGCTTCTGATCGGCGGCATGACGACAGGCTTGTTCACGCCTACCGAAGGCGCGATTGCCGCGAGCGCCTGGGCCCTGTTCCTCGGGCTGGCGTGGTACCGCACGATGAACTGGAAGATGTTCGTCAAGGTGAGCCTGGACACGGTGGAAACCACGGCCACGGTGATGTTCATCGTCGCCGCGGCGTCGATCTTCGGCTGGATGCTCACCGCCACCGGCGTCACCGCGGCGATTGCCGAATGGGTGCTCGCCGTCACCAAGGACCCATGGCTGTTTCTGCTGATGGCGAACCTGCTGATGCTGTTCGTCGGCTGCTTCCTCGAGCCGACCGCGGCGATCACGATTCTCGTTCCGATCCTGCTGCCGATCGCCCACAAGCTCGGCGTCGACCCGGTGCACTTCGGCCTGGTGATGGTGCTGAACCTGATGATCGGCCTGCTGCACCCGCCGATGGGCATGGTGCTGTTCGTGCTGGCGCGCGTGGCCAAACTGAGCGTCGAGCGCACGACGATGGCGATCCTGCCGTGGCTCGTGCCGCTGCTCGTGAGCCTGGTGATCCTGACCTATATCCCGACGATTTCGCTGTGGTTGCCACGCACGATGGGCTTTGCGACTTGATCCCGTCAAGCCCGGCTAGCTCTTCGCGGTGACTTCCACGCCGATTCCGCGGTAGCCGATGTAGCGGCACGACTTGCTGAACATCGGCTCGCCGCTGACGCGAAACTGCCGCAGCGAGCCATCGGCAGTGCGACGGCTGAAGGCGAAATCCAGGAAGGGCTGCCGGGCCGCGATCTTTGCCTGAAGCGATTCGCGCTCCGCGAGATTCCATCCCGGGGTTGCGTGCTCGCCGTCTCCACCCAGGAATTCGGTCAACCCGAGTCCGAGCATCTCCGTGACCGGGCCCGACACATGCGTGAAGCTGCCGATTTCGTTCTGTTCCCAGTACCAGTCGGAGGCCAACTCGGTGAGACGGCGGAAACGCTCTTCGCTCTCGCGCAACTCGCGGGTGCGTTCCTCGACGGTCTGCTCGAGCAACCGGTTGTGATCCTCGAGCTTGCGGTACAGCAACCGCACTTCCAGCATGTTGTGGATGCGCGTCTTGACTTCGACCAGATCGAATGGCTTGCTGATGAAATCCTTCGCGCCGGCCTGCAGCGCGCGAAGCTTGTGCCCCGGTTCTGCGGTGAGGACGATCACCGGAAGGTAGCCGTCGGCGTCGTTCGCCTTCAGCCCCTGCATCACCTCGAAACCATCCATGCCCGGCATCTTCAGGTCCAGCAAGATCAGATCGAAGCGACTCTTGCGATGCAGCGCGCAAACCTCCGTCGGGTTCATCGTCGTCGCAACCCTGGTGTAGCCGGATTCGCGCAGCGTTCGCTCGAGCAACTGCACGTTCGACGCCTGGTCATCGACGATGAGGATGCTGGCGTTCAGGAATTCGTCTGCGGCGATCATCTTGTTCGCACCATGCCGGCATTTGTCGAGGAGCGAGTCGGCCAGTCTCCCAGCCCTGTCGGCGTGCGTCTGTACGCCAGAGCACATAGGCCGCATGACTTCGGGCGAAATGGGCGCGTGCGAGTGGCCGCGGCGGCACTTGCGGGGCGATGGTGGGCGCAGCGCCAGGACCCGCAGGCACCTCTTAGAATCGCGGCGTCGGCCACCGCGCTGGCAGGCGCTGCGCATGCTGTGTTTCCCCTCACCCCTGGATTGCCTTCATGACACAAAGACTCGCTGGCAAGACGGCGCTGGTCACCGCCGCCGGGCAAGGCATCGGCCGGGCCACGGCACTCGCGTTTGCGCGTGAAGGCGCGCGCGTGATTGCGACCGACATCAACACCGATCTGCTCGCCGAGCTCGGACGCACGCCCGGCGTGACGACGCAGCGCCTGGACGTGACCGATGCACACGCGATCCATGCCCTCGCAGCCGAACTTGGCGCGGTGCAGGTGCTGTTCAACGCCGCGGGTTTCGTGCACGCCGGCAGCATTCTCGAATGCGACGAAGCGGCGTGGGACTTCTCATTCAACCTGAACGTGCGCTCGATGTACCGCCTGATCCGCGCGCTGCTGCCGGCGATGCTGGCGAACTACCAGCAATCTCGCGTCGGCGCGTCAATCGTCAATGTGGCCTCGGGTGCGTCGAGCATCCGGGGCATAGCGAATCGCTTCGTCTATGGCACGAGCAAGGCGGCGGTGATCGGCCTGACCAAGGCGATCGCGGCCGATTACATCAGCCGCGGCATCCGCTGCAACGCGATTTGCCCGGGGACGATCGAATCACCCTCGCTGCGTGAGCGAATCGACGCACAAGCCAAAGCCAGCGGCCAGACGCTCGCGCAGGTGGAGGCCGCCTTCATCGCACGCCAGCCGATGGGGCGGCTGGGCAGTGCCGAAGAAGTGGCGCTGCTCGCCGTGTACCTCGGCTCCGACGAGTCGGCGTTCACCACCGGCACGACACCGCTCGTCGACGGCGGATTCGCGCTTTGACTCTGCTTGGCGCACGCGCCGGCAGGCATCTTCCCCCCCAACCAAGGACCCTACATGAAGCTCATGCGCTACGGCCCCAAGGGCAGCGAAAAACCCGCCCTCGTCGACGCCCAAGGCAAGGTGCGCGACCTCTCCAAGGTGATGCCCGACATCACTGCGCAGACACTCACGCCGAGCGGCCTGAAGCGCCTGCGCGAGCTCGACATTTCAAGCCTGCCCGTTGTCGCCAGCCCGGGGCGCACGGCGCCGCCGTGGACGGGCTGCGAAAAATTCGTCGCTGTCGGTTTGAACTACTCCGACCACGCCGCCGAAACCGGGAACCCGATTCCCAAGGAACCGATCCTGTTCATGAAGGCCACGAGCTGCATCGTCGGCTGCAATGATCCGATCGTGCTGCCCAAGGGGTCGGTGAAGACCGACTGGGAGGTGGAGTTGGGCATCGTCATCGGCTCGAAGACGCGCTACGTGTCGCAGGCCGATGCGATCAAGCATGTGGCGGGCTATTGCGTGGTCAACGACGTGTCGGAGCGCGAATACCAGATCGAGCGTGGCGGCCAGTGGGACAAGGGCAAGGGCTGCGACACCTTCGGCCCCATCGGCCCGTGGATGGTGACGGCCGACGAAATCCCGAACCCGCAAGACCTGACGATGTGGCTCGAGGTGAACGGCAAGCGCCACCAGAACGGCAGCACGAAGACAATGATCTTCGGTGTCGCGAATCTGGTGAGCTACATCAGCGAATTCATGACGCTTCATCCCGGAGACCTGATCACCACCGGCACGCCACCCGGCGTGGGCCTGGGAATGAAGCCGCCGCTCTATCTGAAGGCCGGCGACACGATGAAACTGGCGATCCAGGGCCTGGGCGAGCAGCAGCAGAAGGTGCACGCCTGGGACGCCGCGTTGATCGACAACTGACCACGGCGCAACGATAGCAACGAGGGACGCTCATGGCTGCCGTGCAATCTCCCATCATCCGCATCCACGCGGCCGATAACGTGGTCATCGCCCGCCATCAGTTGCTGGGTGGCCAGGCGTTGCCCGGGGAAGGCGTCACCGTCAGCGGCTTGATTCCGCCCGGCCACAAGGTGGCGGTGCGGGCAGTGGCTCAGGGCGAGCCGGTGCGCCGCTACAACCAGATCATCGGCACGGCCAAGAGCGCGATATCGCCGGGCCAGCATGTGCACACGCACAACCTGGAATTCAGCCACTTCGCGCGTGACTATGCGGTGGGCCAGGACGTGCATGCCACCGCGTACGTCGACCGGCCGGCGACGTTCCAGGGCATACGCCGCGCCGACGGCCGCATCGCGACGCGCAACTACGTCGGCGTGCTGACTTCAGTGAATTGCTCGGCGACGGTGGCACGCGCAATTGCGGACCACTTCCGGCGCGACATCCACCCCGAGGCGCTGGCCGCGTTCCCGAACGTCGACGGCGTGATCGCGCTCACGCATGGCGGCGGCTGCGCGACGGCGAGCGACGGCGAGCCGCTGCAACTGCTGCGCCGCACTCTCGGGGGATATGCGCGGCACGCCAACTTCTCGGCGATCCTGGTCGTGGGCCTGGGGTGCGAGACGAACCAGATCGCCGGCCTGATGGCGCAGGAAGGCCTGAGCGCCGGCACCGCGTTGCACACCTTCAACATCCAGGAGACCGGCGGCACGAGGAAGACGGTGGCGCATGGCGTGGAGCTCATCACCTGGTTGCTGGAAGAAGCGAACAAGATCAAGCGCGAGCCGGTCGCCGCAGGCCACATCACAGTCGGCTTGCAATGCGGCGGGTCGGACGGCTATTCGGGCATCAGCGCGAACCCGGCGCTCGGCGCGGCAGTGGATCGACTCGTGCGCCACGGCGGCACCGCCATCTTGTCGGAAACGCCGGAGATCTACGGCGGCGAACACCTGCTGACGCGACGCGCGGTGTCCGGCGCGGTGGCGGACAAACTGCTCGCGCGCATCAAATGGTGGGAGCGCCACTGCGAGCGCAACGACGCCGAAATGGACAACAACCCTTCTGCCGGCAACAAGGCCGGCGGACTGACGACGATCCTCGAAAAGTCTCTCGGCGCGATTGCCAAGAGCGGCACGACAAATCTGGTGGACGTGTACGAATACGCGCAGCCCGTCACCGCCAAGGGCCTGGTGTTCATGGACACGCCCGGCTACGACCCGGTGTCCGCCACCGGCCAGGTGGCGGGCGGGGCGAACCTGATCTGTTTCACCACCGGCCGCGGCTCAGCCTACGGCTGCGCGCCGTCGCCGTCGCTGAAGCTCAGCACGAACACGGAGCTGTGGCGCAAGCAGGAGGACGACATCGACATCAATTGCGGCGACGTGATCGACGGCTCGGCGAGTGTGGATGAACTGGGCGAGAAGATTTTCCAGTTGATGCTGCGCACCGCGTCGGGCACCAAGACAAAGAGCGAAGTCCACGGTTACGGGCAGAACGAATTCGTGCCGTGGCAACTTGGCGCGACGATGTAGGAAACTCAACTCTGGCCTTGCCTTCGTCGGTGTACAGCTCGAGCGATCGTTCGAGGTACGGCGAGAGCATTGGCCGTTGGATTCGACGAGGCGTCGCATGGACCATTTCCGTGTCATCCCGGCGCACGCCGGGATCCACTCGCCGCATTGCGCGACGCCACGAATGGACCCCGGCCTCCGCCGGGGTGACATGCTGTTTGGTGAAGTTCACGGCTTCGACGCTGCCCCAAGCATGCTCGTTCAGTACGCGCACCTGGCGACCATCGCCTCGTTCCATTCGATCCCGTTGCCCGGCCGATCCGGAATCACCGCGTGGCCGTCGACAACTTCGAAGGGCTGCGCAATGATGGGGTTGCCCCAGTCGCGCCATTCGAGCCAGTCCGCGGTCTCGGTCGCACGCAGCAGGTGCGCCGACACCTCCGGGTACAGATGGCTCGACATCGGATGGCCGGCCGCGCCCGCGATTGCCGCAGCGCGCATCCAGCCGGTGACGCCACCGATTCGCATCAGATCCGGCATGTAAAGATCTGCCGCCCGGGCCTGCACCGCGTCGAAGAAGGAGCGCGGTCCATAGATGTTCTCGCCGATCTGCACCGGAGTCCTCAGCTCGCGCGCCAGCTGCGCGCTTTGCGCGTAGTTGTCGAATACCACGGGCTCCTCGAACCAGTACAACCCCTGGTCATCGAGCGCGTGGCAGCGCCAGATCGCCTCCTGCAGCGTCTGCCCTTGGTTGAAGTCGCACATCAGCTGGATGTCTTTGCCGATGGCCCCACGCACCAACTCCAGAGCCTTCAGGTCATCGGCGAGCTTCGGCCGCCCAAGGCGGATCTTGATCGCGCTGAAGTTGCCCTCTTCGACCAGCTCCGCCGCCTCCGCCGCGAGTTTGTCCACCGGCAGCAGCCACAGCCCATTCGTGTTGTAGGTGCGCACCTTGCCGACGCTGCCGCCGAGCATCTCTGCGAGCGGCAGTCCGGCTGCCTTCGCGAGCGCATCCCAGATCGCCATGTCGAGCCCCGCGGCGGCGATCACGCTGACTCCCTGCCTGCCGAGCAGATGCAGCGTGCCGATCACGTCGCGGTACAGGTCGAGCGGCGCGAGCTGCCTGCCCTTGAATGCCTGCGCCATGTCCTCGATCGCCGGCCCGATGTAGCGAACCGCCGTCTTCAGGTAGGGCTCGAGGTAGCTGTGGCCAACGACGCCCTCCTTCGTATTCACGTCGATCAGGATGAACGGCCATTCCGGATACGTGCCGACCTTGGCGACGATGGGCCGCTTCATCGGGATCACGACCGCGCGCACGCGCACGCTCTCGAAGGTGAGCTTTTCCAGGGCTTTCATGGGTGGCTGTCTCCTGTTCGTGCTGCAGCGCCAGACCAGCTTACTCCGCAGGCCGCAAGCGGGTCCAGTCGAAAAAAGGGTTAGACAGCGCCTTCACGATGACTCATACGGGCTGGGCTGTGAACTTGACGCCGAGCGCACGGGCAACCTTCATGACCGTCTCAAAACGCGGCTTGGCTCCGGGAGCGAGTGCCTTGTAGAGACTCTCGCGACCAAGGCCTGCATCCTTTGCGACCTGAGCCATTCCCTTCGCGCGTGCCACGTCGCTTAGCGCCAGAAGAAGAAGATCAGGATCGTTGGCCTCCAGAATCGCTGTCATGTACTCGGCGATGGCTGCGTCGTCGTTCAGATAGCGCGCGGCATCAAAGGCAATGAGTTTCGATGGGGCTTTGGTCTTGGTCATAGATTCCATGCCTCTACCTGCCGCAGCCGAGCAGCGATGCGAATCTGAGCTTGCTTGTCCTTTAGATCGTCAAGCCACAGAACGAACTCTTCAGTTTGGCGGACCGTGTACATGACGACACTGTAGCCATCTGGATACAAAAGTCAAGGGTGGGAATGTGCGCGAGCTAACGCCGTTGATAAGCGGCCGGCCGAACGTCCGCTCGAGAGAAGGGCTAGGTTTTACTCCTCGCACGCGGCACGGGTGTTTTGGCCAAGCGCTCGGCCATGCGCGTTTGCCAACCCGGGCCCGTGGCCCTCCAGCGTGCAACGACTTCGGCGGGCAGGCGCAAGCTGATCAGCTGACGCGGATTCACCGAGCGCGAGCGCCCGCCCTTCTTGACGACCGCATGAGCGAGCATTTCGTCGGTGAGTTCCGGAAGTTCCTTGTACTCGGACGGCTTGATGACGTGCGCGTCAACGCGCGCCAGATCAGAGCCCGAAGTACGGCGCGAGGCGGGTTTGCTCACGATCGTTGGCCTTTCGCATGCTGAAAATGTGACGAACCGAGCCACGCGGGGTGTCGCCGACGACGACAAGCCTGCCGCCAAGCAGGCCGAAGCACAGCACTCGGCGTCCACCGTACTCCTTGCGCGTGTCCTCGACTTGACCGATGGGTTACGTTGCGCCTCCGTCGGGACGCGGCGTACTCGCTTCACGCCACAGGCGAACGAGTTCCGTGGGGTCTTCGGGCGATGTTTCATACCGTTTGACGCCTTCCGGGAAGACAAACCACGGTAGCGCGCTGTGAACGAACTGGTGTGCGATGGGTTTGAAGTCTCTGGCCTGGTGCAGTGTGCCCGGCCGGAGAATTGCGAGTCCTGGTCGATTGACCGGCTCTGACCAAAGGCGAACGTCGCAGGCCCGGCATACCTTGTTCTTCCGTTCTCGTCCGTCATTGGCGATCGAGGAAGCCAGTGTCGGAGTTCCGTCCAGCACTTCGAGTGAATCTCGATGGACCCACATTGACAGCAGCAGTGCGCCTCCGGAGCGGCGCTGGCAGTCCGTACAGTGGCAGGCATACAGCGTGAGCGGTTCAGCGTTCAGTTGAAACTGGATCTGGCCGCACATGCAGTTGCCTCGGTAAGGTGGCAACATGGATGGACCTCCTGTTCGCGAAACGTTACGCTTGAGGTAAGCCGCGCGCGGAGGGCGCAGCCCGGATAGCGTCGGCTTGACCGAAGTGTTGGGCCGCGCCCGATGAATCCAGGACAGACTCACGCTCCAAGACCTGGCGAATCTCTTCGAACTTGGCGGCGATGTTGCCCTTAGGAAAGCGGATCTGGCCAAGCCCCTCGATGTTGCTGAACTCCTCGCAACCTTCCTCAAGAAGGACGATCGCCTTGGTGAAGCCAAGTCGCCCCTGAAACAGGCCGACTTCGTGAATCACATTCATTCGAGCCTGTGTCTTGCCATCCGCAAGTTCATCTTCGGCAGTCATGATGACGAAGGCGCACGCAGCAGCGTCTAGCATTTCGGACAGTCGCGCGATGTTTGTGATTCCAGCAAGCGGGACGCGATTGAACTCATCGTAGGGGAGGCGCAGTCGATCTTGGACAAAGTCCTTCAGAACCCGCCAGACATGCGAGCGGCCATGACCAATGAAGATGTTGGTCCCGACGCGGGCTGCGCGGGCTTCCCCCTGCTTCACGCGAGCCAGGTGGGCAGCTAGCTTCTCAAGGCGTCCCGCAAGGTCTCGGCAGTGCGCTGCGGGTTGATGCGCGGCTGTGATGCGCGCCTGTACCTTGATGTGCGGTGGAGCCCACGTACCTTGTTGGACTGCCCTCATGTCGCTGGTGATGAGCTTTCTCTTTGGCGACATCTCGTTTGCTATGTCGGTGGCACCCAGCACTTTCGAGCTTTCGATTTCGTCCGCGAGGCGTCATACGAATTTGTCCTCGCGGCCGTCGAGGTAGACGGCCAACACGGACGATACGTCCTCCTTGACGCTATTCAGGAGTGATAGGCCCTTCTCGGCCCACGCCTCTGCAGAGGCCAACGAAGCCTTGCCCGGTTCGTCTACAAGTAGGTCAAAGATGTCCTGAGCAGTGTGCTCGACCCAGTTGGTGGCTGGTCCTGAGAAGTATGTACCTCCCGTGCCGTGCTCAATATTGAAGTGCACGCCCGCAGGAGGCGGTTGAAAGCTCTTGTAGTAGACGTTCGCGTGATAGCCCAGCCAGGAGCCGCTGGCGCTCTTCCCGATTTCGCGCGCACGCTGCCAGATCGCATCTAGCGCGGTCTTGTCCGGAGTTGCATCGTAGGCCTCAGCGAACTCCAGCAGGCGCCTTCTGGCCTCAATCAGCTCGGTCTCGGGTTTGTCGGCATTGATGGTTCGAATAGTTCCGAGAAGGGAATGTATCCTTCGCACGAACTTGCGGTCGTTGCGCGGCCCAACGTGGATTGAACATCACCATTCACATATGCTCTATCCGGCTATGGCCAGCGGATGGCCACAGGCAGGCATTCGCAGGGGCGCATCGCACTGACGCCGGGTCGAATGCCTGCGTGAACCTGATTTCAGCTTGATGACCATTGGCTGCCATACATTACCTCTACTGGTCCTTGCCACTGCCGAGGCGTCTTCATGCTTTCGCCACCCGGGGTCGATTCTGCGTTCGTTTGCAGCAGTGCGGCTGCGCCCGCTGTGGGCCTGGGGCCTGAAATCTCCATCCGCAGAGTGCCTGCCGCGCGCCTATGAGGTGCCGACCCGGCTCACCAGCGAGCGCGTCAACTCGGCCGTGCTGGCTGTTCCACCCAGGTCGCGGGTGCGCACCTTGTCGACGTTCAACGTCGCGTCGATCGCCGCGCGCAGCCGCGCCGCCAGGTCCGTTCTCCTGACGTGATCGAGCATCATCGCCGCGGCGAGCAGCAGCGCGAGCGGATTGGCCACGCCCTTGCCGGCGATGTCGGGCGCACTGCCGTGCACGGCTTCGAAGATCGCCGCGTCGGCGCCGATGTTGGCGCCCGGTGCCATGCCCAGACCGCCCACGAGGCCGGCGACGAGGTCGGACAGGATGTCGCCGAACAGGTTCGTCGTCACCAGCACGTCGAACTGCCAGGGGTTGAGCACGAGCTTCATCGCGCAGGCGTCGATGATCACGGTGTCGAGTTCGAACTTGCCCTTGTACTTGCGCTCGTAGAGTTCCAGGCCGGTTTCGAGGAAGATGCCGGTCAGCGCCTTCATGATGTTGGCCTTGTGCACGATTGAGACCTTTTTGCGCCCGGTCGCCACGGCGTGTTCGAACGCGAACTCGAGCAGCCGCCGGCTGCCGGCGCGGGTGTTGATGCCGGTCGCCATCGCCACCGCGTGCGGGTCGTCGTCGATCTTCACGTAATGCTCATGGCCGATGTACAGGCCCTCGAGGTTCTCGCGCACCACGACGAGGTCGACCTTGTCGAAACGGCCGCCCGGAACGGGCGTGCGCGCCGGCCGCAGGTTGGCGTAGAGCTGGAACTCTTCGCGCAGCCGCACGTTGGAGCTGCGGTAGCCGCCGCCCGACGGCGTTTCGAGCGGGCCTTTGAGCGCCAGCCGGGTGCGGCGGATGCTTGCCAGCGTCGCCGCGGGCAACGGGTCGCCGGCGAGCTTCACGCCCTCGAGGCCGGCGATCTGCCGGTCCCATTCGAACGGGGCGCCGAGCGCGTCGAGCACCGCCAGCGTGGCGTCGACGATCTCGGGGCCGACGCCGTCACCGGGGATCAGCGTGGCGGGAATACGGGTGGGCATGGTGGGCTTTCGAGAAGGTGGCCTCGACGAAGTTTAGAGGCCGCGGTTGCGGATAAGCTCATGCATTCCTTTCCGGGCCACAGGAGGGTCCCATGTTCCGTTCGATCGTGACGCTCTGCGCCACGTTTATCGCTGCCACCCTTGTAAGCGCCGCCCGCGCCGAGCCGGTGGGCGAAGTCGACACCGTCTTCATCCTGATCGGCCCCGACCACAAGATCGTCGTCGACGCCTACGACGACCCGAAGGTGAACGGCGTGGCGTGCTACGTGTCGCGCGCGAAGACGGGCGGCATCAAAGGCGCGCTCGGCCTGGCGGAAGACAAATCGGAAGCGTCGATCGCGTGCCGGCAGGTCGGGCCGATCTCGTTTCCGAAACCGATCGCCGAGCAGGAGGAGATGTTCAACGAGCGGATCTCGCTGGTCTTCAAGAAGCTTCGCGTGATCCGCATGGTCGACAAAAAGCGCAACACGCTCGTCTACCTGACCTATTCGGACCGGCTGATCGAAGGCTCGCCGCAGAACAGCGTCACCGCGGTGGCGGTGGACCGTTCGATCCCGATCCCGGTGAAGTGAGCGCCGCATGAAGATCACCGCCGCCCGGGTCATCGTCTGCAGCCCCGGCCGAAACTTCGTCACTCTCCAGATCGAGACCGACGCCGGCCTCACCGGCATCGGCGACGCCACGTTGAACGGCCGCGAGCTCGCGGTGGCGAGTTACCTCACCGAGCACGTCATTCCCTGCCTGATCGGCCGCGACGCGCACCGCATCGAAGACATCTGGCAGTACCTCTACAAGGGCGCGTATTGGCGGCGCGGCCCGGTGACGATGAGCGCGATCGCCGCGGTGGACACGGCGCTGTGGGACATCAAGGCGAAGGCTGCCGACATGCCGCTGTACCAGTTGCTGGGCGGCAGGAGTCGCGACGCCGTGCTCGTCTACGCGCACGCGAATGGGCGCGACATCGAACATACCGTCGACGAAGTGTTGCGCCACCGCGAGCTGGGATTCAAGGCGATTCGCGCGCAAAGCGGCGTGCCTGGGCTGGACAGGGTCTACGGCGTGGCCAAAGGCGCAACGCCCTATGAGCCCGCGGATGCCAGCCTGCCGAGCGAACACGATTGGGACAGCAGCAAGTACCTGGCCCACACGCCCAAACTCTTCGATGCCGTACGCAGCGCCATCGGCGCCGACGTGCATTTGCTGCACGACGTGCACCACCGCCTCACGCCCATCGAAGCGGCGCGCTTGGGGCACGACCTCGAACCCCATCGCCTGTTCTGGATGGAAGACCCGACACCGGCCGAGAACCAGGATGCGTTTCGCCTCATCCGCCAACACACGACGACGCCGATCGCCGTGGGCGAAGTGTTCAACAGCATCTGGGACTGCAAGGCGCTGATCGAGAACCAGCTCATCGACTACATCCGGGCGACGGTGACGCACGCCGGTGGCATCACGCAGCTGCGGCGCATTGCGGACCTCGCAGCGCTGTACCAGGTGCGCACCGGCTGCCACGGCGCGACCGATCTGTCACCGGTGTGCATGGGCGCGGCGCTGCATTTCGACCTGTGGGTGCCCAACTTCGGCGTTCAGGAATACATGCCGCACACCGAAGCCACCGACGCCGTGTTCCCGCATGCGTACCGCTTCAGCGAAGGCATGATGTTTCCCGGCGAGACGCCGGGCCATGGTGTGGAGATCGACGAAGCGCTCGCGGCGCAGTACCCGTACCGGCGCGCCTACCTGCCGGTGAACCGGCTGCAGCACGACGGCACGTTGTGGAGTTGGTAACGGGCGCGATAGGCGATCGGCCAGGAGGCCGATAGATAACTGAATGCTGACCTGATGGGTCAGAAAGTCTGAGTATCAATCGCGCGAGTTCTCCCCTAGCATGGCCTGCGCAAGTGCAGGAATCCGCGATCTACCTGCACTAAGCCCCCGAACTCCCGGGATGCCCACGCAAGCCGGTCCGGCTAGAGTGATTGCTGTTGCGCTGCCTTGGGCGGTACACCTCAAAGAGAAGGCTCGACATCATGAAAATCGCGATCATCGGCGCCGGAGCGATCGGCGGTTACGTGGGGGTGAAGCTCGCGCTGGCCGGAGAAGACGTCACGTTCATCGCACGCGGCGCGAATCTGGCGGCGATCCGCCAGCATGGCATGAAGCTGATCTCGCATGACGGCTCCGAACTCGTCGCCCGCAACGTGAAAGCCACCGCCGACTACGCCCAAGCCGGAGTGCAAGACATCGTCGTGCTCGCGATGAAGGCGCATCAGGTCGAAGCCGTTGCCAAGGACCTGCCGGCGCTGCTGGGGCCGGACACGGTGATCGTGACGATGCAAAACGGCATTCCGTTCTGGTACTTTCACGAACACGGTGGAGAGTTCGCCGGCACCCAGGTGCGCAGCGTCGACGCCAGCGGAATCCTGAGCCGCACGATCCCCGCGCGCCAAATCATCGGTTGTGTCGTCTACCCGGCGAGCGAATTGATTGCACCCGGCGTCGTGAAACACATCGAAGGCGATCGCTTTCCGCTGGGAGAACTCGACGGTTTGATGAGCGAGCGCGTGAACCGGATCTCGGCGTGCTTCACGCGCGCCGGCTTCAAGGCACCGGTGCTGGAAAACATCCGTGCCGAGATCTGGCTGAAGCTGTGGGGCAACCTGACCTTCAACCCGATCAGCGCGCTCACCCACTCGACGCTCGTCGACATCTGCCAGCACCCGCTGACGCGCGAGTTGGCGGCGAACATGATGCTCGAGGCACAGACGGTGGCGAACAAGCTCGGCATCACGTTCCGTGTATCGCTCGACAAGCGCATCGCCGGTGCCGAGAAGGTGGGCAAGCACAAGACTTCGATGCTGCAAGATGTTGAGGCGGGCCGCGCCCCGGAGATCGACGCGCTGGTGGGCTCGGTGGTGGAACTCGGGCGGCTCACCGGCACGCCGACACCGAGCATTGACACCGTCTACGCCCTGGTCAAGCTGCTCGGCGCGACGATGGACGAAGCGCGCGGACACGTGCGCCTCAAGCTCGCCGCCTGACGTGCCACGCGGCGCGCCGCGAGAACCTCGGGCGCGCCTTCAGCGTGAAACGCGCGGCTTGCGCCCGGCGCGCAACGTCGGCACGGGCACGGCCTGATCGATCAACTGCCGCCCTTCGCTCAGCAGGAACTGCTTGAACGCCCGAGCCACCGGCGGCAGACGTTTGTTTCGCCGGTGCACGACGTACCAGTTGAGCAGCAGCGGAAAACCCTGCACGTCGAGGACGCCCAAACTGCGCGCGCGCAGTTCGCGGCTCACGGTATGCGCCGACAGAAAACTGACGCCCATGCCGGCGATCACCGCCTGCTTGATCGTCTCTGTGCTCTTGATCTGCATCGCGACGTTCAGCTTGGCCATGTGCGCGCCGAAGCCGTCGGCCATCGACTGCCAGGTGTCCGAGCCTGCCTCGCGCACGATGAACGGCTCGCGCAGCACCCGCGACATGGGGATTCGCGACTCGGCTGCGAGCGGGTGTTTGCGCGCCGCGACGATCACATACGGATGCGGTGCAAAGGCCTCATTGAGCGTGTCCGCGCCCTGCGGCGGGCGCACCATCACCGCCAGGTCGGTGCGGTTCTCGGCCAGGTCGGCAAGCAGTTCGTCGCGATTGCGCACCGACAGGTTCAGCGTCACGCCCTTGTGGCGCCGCGCGAATTCGACGAGCAGGCGCGGAAAGAAATAGTCGCCGGCGCTGATCACCGCGACATTGAGCTTGCCGCCCGCGACGCCCTTGAACTGGGCCATCGCGCTTTGCGCCTCCTCGAACTGCGCAATGATCGCGCGGCCGTGGTGCAGCAGCTCGGTGCCGGCAGCGGTGAGATAGATCTTCTTGCCCAGCTGCTCGAAGAGCTTCAGGCCCGCGTGTTCTTCGAGCTTGCGCACCTGGGTCGAGACGGCGGGTTGTGTCAGGTGCAGTTCTTCGGCGGCGCGCGAGTAGCTCGACAGCCGCGCCACCGCGTCGAACACCTTCAGCTGGCGCAGCGTCGCGTGCTTCATAACCAATACGTAATGCAAACCATCATTTAGATTGATTATCAATTATTCATGACTGGCTCTACAGTGAAGGCGTCGATGAACAAAACGCTTTGGTTCATCACGGCAACGCAGGAGACTGACCATGAATTCAGCCCGACTCACCGCCCCGCGCATTGACGACACCCACGAGGTCGAGCGGGGCGCTTTCAACGTGGCCTTCTATGAACTGGGCCTGCGCTGGCACTGGGACAGCGACACCTACCGCGCCCTGGCGGCAACGCCTTGCGAACGCGAACGGATTCGCGGCTACCTCGCAGGCGAACAGGCGCACATGCTGCGCGCCTATGACGCCGAGTTCCTCACCGACGCCATCCTCACCGCAAAGCGGCGCTGCCACGACTCGATGGCGAATTGCGCGCCGCGCGCCGTGCCGCGCTTCAACTGGGCCGACGCGCGCTGGGGCGAGACCGGGTTCTGAATCGGGCGTCGCTTGCCGCTGCGCTGCGCATTGGTCGTGCCAGCCGCGCCACGCTCGAGCGCAGGCACGCTCATGTCAATCGACAACTTGTCTGGGTGGCCAAGTGCCTGCGGCAACCCTCACCGTGTACCAGCCGTGCATCATCGCGTCATCGACCGCATATTCGCCACGGGCCGATTTCCAGACGAGTGCGGGAGTCCTCGTGCGGATGGCCTCCAAGGCTGCCTGTGCGTGCTGAGCCGTGACCCGGGCGCCACCGACTTTGTCGCGGTAGAAGCGCAGCGCGTCAGCATCGTAGGGTCGAAAGCGGTTGCCTTGTTCGAGAAGGCGCCAAAGTACAGCCTGCTCGATGGGCTTGAGCGACAGGTATTCCGATTCCATTTGGCGTTCGTCGTCTCTTAACCTCTGCTGCGCGGCATCGAGTACCTGCGTTTCGAACCGGCCGCCGTGCGATGTCAATGGATTCATTGCGTCGCCGAGTGCGGAGGCCAAGAACTGCGGTCTCGACCCAAAGTGGCGGAACGCATCGCCCAGCATCTCGCGGTTGACCGGAGAGAGGTCGGGGCGCTCTGTCTCGATGATGCCGGCCACGAAGTCAATGAAGTCCTCTCCAAGCGCTGGCATGCGCTCGACCTGCGAGCCGTAGAACGGCGCCCCGTTGGTGTTGACCAGCCGCAGGAGCTTGTCGCGGTCCGAGCCGCTCATCACGAGCATCAGGCGCACGTTGCCGGGCGAATTGAGTTTGTCGCGCGCGGCCTTAAGCGCGGACATGGCGTTCTCGCCGGCTTCGCTCGTGAGCGCATGCTGAGCCTCGTCGACGATCAATGCCACCTGCTTTTTCGTCATCTCAGCGAGCATTTGCAGCGCGTCGGTCAGAGTAGTGCCGTCCGGCTTGCCGATGCGTGTGGTGTCGACCTTGAGCCATCCGGCGAGGCTGACGCTTTCCAGCCCGGCCGCCTTGGCGGCCTTCGCTACCAGCCCGAGATTGTCGGCGACGACGCGGGCCACGGCGTCGGCAATCAAGTCGCCGGGGTCGCGCTTCTGGTCGGCCCAGAGGTCCACGTAGACGACGACGATGTCGCGGCGCTGCAACTCGGGCAGCAGGTCCTGCCGCAGGAAAGTCGACTTTCCGGTGCGCCTTGGTGCCGCCAGGAACAGCCCGTTCGGAGCGTCGCCGAACAGTGTCCGCCCCTGAAGTGCGGTGGCGATTTCGGCGGCGAGCTTGACGCGCGGGAAGTGTTTCATGGCGCTTTTACGGGTGATTATTTCATACGCGCATAATTTATCCTATACCCAATAAAAGTCAATAATTGACAGCAACGGCCGAATGGCGCAAGACACGCGTCCGAACGGGCGAGATTTGCTGCAGCTCGCTCAACCGCCCACTCGCTCCAACACCTGCCCACCGCCAAAGCTGCTCTGCGCCGGCGCCGGCCCGCCGCGCGTCACTTTGATCGCGCAGTACTTGAACTCGGGAATCTTCGCGAACGGGTCGAGCGCGGCGTTGGTGAGCTTGTTGATCGCCGCTTCGTAGTAGCAAAACGGCACGAACACCGCGCCGCGCGGCGTGCCGTCGTCGGCGCGTGCGTAGAGCGTCACGGCGCCGCGACGGGACGCAATCGTCACCACGTCGCCTGGTCTTGCGCCCAGTGCTGCCAGGTCGAGCGGGTGCAGCAGCGCCGTCGGGTCGGGCTCCAACGCGTCGAGCACTGCCGCGCGCCGCGTCATGCTGCCGGTGTGCCAATGCTCCAACTGGCGCCCCGTGATCAGCACCAGCGGGTACTCGGCGTCGGGTCGCTCGTCGGCCGGGATGATGTCTGCCGGCACAAAACGGGCCCGGCCGCCCTCACGCGGGAAGTCGTGGTCGAACACGACGGACGTGCCGGGGTCGCCCTCGTTCACGCAGGGGTAGGTCACGGCGTGTTCGCGCTCGAGCCGCTCCCACGTGATGCCCCCGATGCTCGGCATCGTGTGGCGCATCTCGTCGAACACCTCCGACACATGGCCGTAGTTCCAGCCGCACCCTAGTTTGTTGGCGATTTGTTCGATGATCCACAGGTCCTGGCGCGCGTCACCCGGTGGCGGGATCGCCTGGCGACCGAGTTGCACGAGGCGATCTGTGTTCGTGAACGTCCCGGTCTTCTCGGGGAAGGCGCTTGCAGGAAGAATGACGTCGGCGAGGTACGCGGTCTCGGTGAGGAAGATGTCCTGCACGACCAGGTGCTCGAGCGCCGCGAGCGACTCGCGCGCATGGTTCGCGTCGGGGTCGGACATCGCAGGGTTCTCGCCCATCACATACATGCCGCGGATCGTTCCCGCATGAATCGCGTGCATCACTTCGACGACGGTCAAGCCGACCTTGTCATCGAGCGTTCCGGCTTCAAGCTTCCACGCCGCCTCGAAGCGCGCGCGCACCGGTGCTTCGATGACACGCTGGTAGTCGGGCAGCATCATCGGAATCAGGCCCGCGTCCGACGCACCCTGCACATTGTTCTGGCCGCGCAGGGGGTGCAGGCCGGTTCCGGGGCGGCCGATCTGGCCCGTCATCAGCGACAGCGCAATCAGGCAGCGCGCGTTGTCGGTGCCGTGCACGTGTTGGCTGATTCCCATGCCCCACAGAATCATCGACGCCTTCGACGTGGCGTACAGCCGCGCCACGTAGCGCAACGTCGCGGCGTCAATGCCGCAGACCGGCGCCATCAGCTCCGGCGTATAGCCCTCGACGTTCTTGCGCAGTTCCTCATAGCCGATCGTGCGATCGGCGATGAACTTCTCATCGACCAGGCCTTCCGTGACGATGACGTTCATCATCGCGTTGAGCATTGCCACGTCGGTGTCGGGCTTGAACTGCAGGAAGCGATGCGCAATACGCGAGAGTTCGGAGCGGCGCGGGTCGAGCACGATCAGCTTGGTGCCGGCCTTCGCCGCGTTTTTCATCCAGGTCGCGGCGACGGGGTGGTTCACCGTCGGATTCGCGCCGATCAGGAATACGACCTCGGCCTGCATCACGTCCATCACCGGGTTGCTCACTGCGCCCGAGCCGATGCCCTCCAACAGCGCGACGACGGAAGACGCGTGACACAGGCGAGTGCAGTGATCGACGTTGTTGCTGCCAAAACCCGTGCGCACGAGTTTCTGGAACAGGTACGCCTCTTCATTGCTGCCCTTGGCCGAGCCGAAACCGGCGAGCGACTTCTTGCCATGCCGGTCGCGAATCGCGCGCAAGGTGCCGCCGGCGAATTCGAGCGCTTCTTCCCAGCTCGCCTCAAAGAACACGTCCATCACGCGATCGGGGTCCATCACGAAGTCACCGCGCTTGGGCGGTGCGTCGTTGCGGCGGATCAACGGCTTCGTCAAGCGCTGCGGGTGGTGCGCATAGTCGAAACCATAACGCCCCTTGACGCACAGCCGCCCATGGTTCGCCGGGCCGTCGCGCCCCTCGACAAACAGAATCTTGTCGTCCTTGACGTTGTAGGTGAGCTGGCAACCCACGCCACAGTACGGGCACACCGATTCGACTTGCCGGTCAGGCACCGCCAGCGCCGCGTCGCGCGCCGGCATCAGCGCGCCCGTCGGGCACGCCTGCACGCACTCCCCGCAGGCGACACAGGTGGAGGCGCCCATCGGATCGTCCATGTCGAACACGATCTTCGCGTGTTCACCGCGAAAGGCCAGGCCGATCACGTCATTCACCTGTTCGTCGCGACACGCGCGCAGGCAGCGGGTGCATTGGATGCAGGCGTCGAGATTCACCGCGATCGCGGGGTGCGACAAGTCTTGCACGACTTTGGCGCGGGCCGCGAAGCGCGGCTTGCCAATGCCCAGCTTGCCAGCCCATTCGTCCACCTCGTTATGCCGGGTGAACGCCGTCTCGGGCATGTCGGCGAGCAACAGCTCGAGGACGAGCTTTTGCGACTTGACGGCGCGTTCGCTGTCGGTCGTCACCACCATTCCGGCGGTCGGCGCGCGGCAGCAAGACGGCGCGAGCACACGCTCGCCACCGATCTCGACGACGCAGGCGCGGCAGTTGCCCACCTGTTCAAGCCCCTGCTTGTAGCAAAGGTGCGGAATCTCCACGCCTTCGCGCCTTGCGATCTCGATCAGGTTCTCACTCGCGCGACCCGTGACGTCACGGCCGTTGAGCCTGAAGCTGACGGTCGGCGCGGCGAGTGCCGCTGCTTCCTTGCGCGTGACTGCGTTCATCTCATTGACTCCACGGCGCTATGCGCCACCTGCGACGTACGGAACGCCGATGTTCTTGTGAAAGGTGCGGGCGTTTGGTCACTCTGCGCCACCGTCTGGCTTGCGGTTGTCGGCGCGGCGCGGCGCGGCAGGCGGCACGCATTGCGCACGCTGAAGGGTCAGCAACAAGCCCGGAGGCCACCCCCCCTCATCGTGCACGCCACGCCTCATGCCAACTCCTGGGGAAAATACTTGACGACGCAGTCCACCGGATTCGGCGCCGCCTGGCCCAACCCGCAGATCGACGCATCGCGCATCACCGCTGACAAGTCTGCAAGCAAGGCCACGTCCCACTTCGGTTTCGCGATCAGCAGCGACGCCTTGGCCGTGCCGTTGCGACAGGGCGTGCACTGGCCGCATGACTCGTGTTCGAAAAAGCGCATCAGGTTGCGCGCCGCGGCCGCCGCCGTGTCCTTGTCGGAAAGCACCATCACCGCTGCCGAACCGATGAAACAGCCATACGGTTGCAGCGTATCGAAGTCGAGCGGTATGTCACCCAGCGACGCCGGCAAGATGCCGCCCGACGCCCCGCCGGGCAAATAGGCGTAGAACGAATGACCCGGCAGCATGCCGCCGCAAAATTCATCGATCAGCTCGCGCATCGTGATCCCCGCGGGCGCCAGTTTCACGCCCGGGTTCTTGACGCGGCCCGAAACAGAGAATGAGCGCAGCCCCTTGCGGCCGTTGCGTCCGTGCGAAGCAAACCACGCGCCACCTTTTTCCAGGATTTCGCGTACCCAGTACAGCGTCTCGAAGTTGTGTTCCAGCGTCGGTCGGCCGAACAGGCCGACCTGCGCCACATACGGCGGGCGCAGCCGTGGCATGCCGCGCTTGCCCTCGATCGATTCGATCATCGCCGACTCTTCGCCGCAGATGTAGGCGCCCGCGCCACGGCGCAAGATGATCTCGGGCATGCCGGGGTAGGGCGGGCTCGCGCGCAATTTGGCGAGTTCGGCCTCGAGCAGCGCGCGGCAACCGTGGTACTCGTCGCGCAGGTAGACGTAAATGCGCGCGATCCCCACCGCCCACGCCGCGATCAGCATACCCTCGACGAAGCGGTGCGGGTCGCGCTCGAGGTAGACGCGGTCCTTGAACGTTCCAGGCTCACCCTCGTCGATGTTCACCGCCATCAGGCGCGGTGCAGCCTCGCCGCGAACGATGCGCCATTTGCGGCCGGCCGGAAAACCGGCGCCGCCCAGGCCGCGCAGGCCCGAGTCTTCCATCGTCTTGATGACAGCTTCGACCTCGATTTCCGCGGCGATGCACTGTTTGAGCAACCGGTAGCCGCCCTGTGCCTGATACGCCGCCAGGTCGATGAAGCCCGCGGGCGAGTGCGTGACTTCGCCTGCACCCACCTTGGCGAGCACTGACTCACACGTGGCGTTGGCCACTGGGTGCTGGCCTACCGCGACAGCCGGCGCCTGCTCGCAGCGGCCGATGCACGGCGCGGCGATGACGCGCACGTCTTTCCCCAACAGCTTCGGCAAACGCGCCAGCAGCTCCTGCGCACCCGCCATCTCGCACGACAAGCTGTCGCAGACCCGAACCGTCAGGGCCGGCGGCGCAGCCTCACCTTCCTTGACGATGTCGAAGTGGTGGTAGAACGACGCGACCTCGTAGACCTCGGTCTGCGCCAGACCCATTTCGCGCGCCAGTGCCGCGAGGTGGCGCGTGCTCAGGTGCCCGTAGCGGTCTTGCACGCGGTGCAGGTTTTCGATCAGCATGTCGCGCGAACGCGATGCCGCATATGGCAAGCCCGCGAGCAGGCCGCGCACCTCTTCCAGCGCTGCCGGATCGACGACACGCCCCTTCGGCGCCTCGCGCTTTTTTTGCCGCGTTGACGGCGCAGCGGCGATCGGAATGATTGTCTTTGGAGTCATGCGGGCGACGGTCGTGAAAACGAAACTGAATGCGGACTCAGAGCAACCCCGCCCCACGCGCCCACTGATACTTCGCCGCGAGCACCGCGACCGGAATCTCGGTGGAATAGGCGTAGGCGGGAATGCCGTGTTCATAGAGGTACTGCGCGGCCTCTTCCACCTGCACGTCACCGGCGAGTGAGGCGACCATCGGCTTTTCGATGCCCTTGGCGCGCATCTCGTCGCGGGCCTCGACCATGATCTTCGCGAACACCATCGGCGGCGTGACGATGGTGTGCCAGTAGCCTAAGATGAGCGCGTGA
>JANNKM010000425.1:0-33925 GCA_031396305.1 Rhizobacter sp. | reverse complement strand
GGTAGAAGACGACGATCGCTCCACCTTTTGCGACTCCATCGGTCCCGACGCCACCCGTATTCGTATTGATCTGGCCGGGCACCCGGTTGGCAACGTTGTTCGGCGGAATGTAGGGGGGCCCCGCGTGACGACGCCGAGCCTCAATCGTCGTCGTCATCGTGGTCGCGCCGGCCCGTGACGTCGAACACCAGGTTCTCCGGCGCCGGCCCGAACGACGCCCAGGGCACGACGTCCGTCTGGCGCACGCCGGACCTCGACCAGTCGCAGACTCCGCGCGGGAAGATGCTGCGCAGGCGGTCCATCTCGGCGCTCGTCAACGCCACCGGGTAGTCGCGCGCGCTGACCGGCTTGAGCTTGCACTTCATGATGTCGGCGGCCAGCGGCCCACCGGCCACGTAACGCGGGAACGCATAGGACGGGAACAGCGTATTGCACGTCGAGTTCGGCGCGGCTGCGAACGTCTGCGGCTCGGCGATGAACTGCGTGCTGCTGGCCCAGCAGCCGTCGCGCGCCGCGTCGGGCTTGTTGCGCCCGACCTTGTCGCGCGTCGAGCGGCGCGACTTGTCGTCGGCCACCGCTTCGACCCACTCGATGAACATGTTCCACGCTGCGGGGTATGGCACCGCGCCGCGCCACATCACGTGGTTGTCGGTGTCGCGGTTGTGCCTGGCCATACGCTCGCGCGTCGCGAAATGCGTCCACTGGTAGTGGTAGCCGGAGTCGTCGTTGTAGATGCCGGTGATGTCGACCAGGGGAATCGACGCCAGACCAGCGCTGCCGACGAACTGCAAGCCGCTCTGATACGCCCGGCGGATCGCGCCGCGGTCGCCGACCGAGCGATCCACGATGAAATTCGCGTCCTGATCGAAGCCGCCGATGCCCTCGTTCAGGTCGAGGAACTGCGCGGGCGTGATCGTTCCGGCGTTCAGCGCCTGCAAGCCGTATTGCACGCCGACGTTGTCGAACGGGCGCAGCGCAAAACCCGTCTTCGGGTCGATGCCGTAGACGTTGCGCGACGCGTCGTACACGGTACCGCGCACGCCTTGCGGATTCGTGACCGGGTGGTAGCGCAGCGCTGCTGGAACGGCGGCAAGAAATGGCGCGGACACATAGCCCGCAATGCTCGGCGACACGCGCCCGGGAACCGGATCGGTACGGCCCGACTGGCGCGCCGCGTCGATGAACGCCACCATCGGATCGATTCCGGCAGGTGCGGACGAGGCCTTGTGGCCGGACGCCGCGATCTTCTGCGCAGTCGTGAACGCGCCCGGGTTCTTCACGGCGAAGTAGTTCGCCAGCAGATGCGCGTCGGAGCCGGAGAAGGCGATCGACAGCGGGTCCGGGAACGTGCACGCGATCAGCGCGCCGTCGAACAGGCCCGGCAGCGCGTCGGCAAGCTGGATGCTGCCGTACGAGCCTCCGGAGCAACCTGCGCTGACCGTGTAGCGCGGCTCGCCGTAAGTCTCGATGAAGTGCTCCTTGCTCATCATCGCGGCTTCGCCGGCGAGCACCGAGTTGCAGTTGTTCGACGGGTGCTGCAGCGTGTTCGTGAACATCGCGTAGCCTTCTCCCAGGCGCGTGGGGCTGAGCAGGTCGAAGTCCATGCCGCCGAAGCTCAGACTGCCCACGCTCGCTCCCTGAACGTACCAGCCGGCCGGGCAGCCGAAGCCTTCGACGGCGATCAGGCGCTTGTTCCAGCCGCGCGGCGGGGAAAACGGCGACGGTTCGGCGTCTATGGTCGGGTCGTGCAGGACCGCGCTTTGATAGATGCCGCGGTTGATCGTGCTGGTCTCGACGCGCACGATGAACCTGACGGTCACTCCCGCAGTCGTCTTCGTCGTCGCGACGTCGGCAGGCAGGCTCGTCGTGCTCGGCAGCGCTGCGAATGCCGCCTGACCCGTTGGCTTGTACAGATACGTGATCTTCGTCGGCGCCGAGCAGTTCGCATCGGTAGACGGCCCGAAAAAACCACCGTCGGGAATGGCGGGGGAAAAGGGCGGCAACCTGAACACCGCCGTTTGGCAAATGTAGGGCGTGATGTGCGGGCCCGAAGTGATCGGCCCGGTGATCGGATAGTTGGTGATCGTCAGCGATTCCCTGTCGTCGCCCTTGCTGCGCACCGTGAGCCGGTTCTCCCCGACGTCAAGGCCTGTCACCAGGCCGATGAGCTTCCTGCCGTCCGCAACGCGAAAGGCACTCGTGACGTCGCGGCCGTTCAGCGTGATCTGCGGTGCATGCAACGCGCGCCGCACCTTGACCTCCACAAGAACGTTGCCCCCGCTGACGCGGTCCGCCGGCGTGGAAACCGTACGGATCGAGATTCGGCCGTCGCGGCCACTACGGTCATGGTCATCGTCGTCATCGGTCGCTCTGGCAGGGTTGCCCATGGCGACGAGCGCCAATACGACAATGGCCGACATCGTCGCCCGGATCGAACCACGCGTTCCTGAAAAGCTCATTTCCATCTCCATGTTTGGCAGCGCCGATCGGCGCACCTTCTGAGCGCCCCCAGGGCCGGGCCAGCCCGGCCCGCCCCCCGCGGGGGTTCAAGCAAAGTGGCAAAGCCACATTTCCTTGAGAGAAACACCCGGCGCTGAATTTCAATCGCGATCGTGATCGTCATCGTGCTCATCGTCGTCTCGATTCAGCGATTCGGCGCGCCCGGGCTCGGGGTACGTGAGCCAGGAGTCCTTCAAACCCCGCTGCTTGACGCCGCGCTTGCCCCAGTCGCACACGCCGTCCGGGAAGATTGACTTCAGGCGCGCCAGCTCGTCCGAGCTGAACGCCACCGAGTAGTCGGCCGCATTCACCGGCTTCAAGCGGCACTTCAGGATGTCGCCCGAGCGTGGGCCGCCCGCGGCAATGCGCGGATCGGCATGCACCGGATACAGCGTATTGCAGACGCCCGGTGCAGTGGGGCTGGCGGGTTGCTCATGCCGCACCGCCGCGGCGTCCCAGCAGCCATGCGTCAGGTCGGCGGGCTTGTTGCGAATCACTTTCATTGCGTAGGGCAGGTCCGACTTGTCGTTGGCAATGTTCGTCAACCACTGGTCGTGCGCGAGCAACGCCATGCGCATGAAGTTCACGGTACCGGCGCTGGGCATCGTCCAGCGCACGAGGTTGGCGGACGTTCCGTTCTTCTTTTCCAGGCGCTCGGTCAGCGCGAACGTGCGGTGGTAGCTGTGGATGTTGTTCTCGAAGTCGACGTAGTTGCGGTAGTGGATGATCGGCAGCGTCAGGTTCGCGCCGTCGTTCAGGCGCCCGGTCGTGTACGCGCGTTCGATCGCCTTCAAGTTGCCGACGTTGCGCGAGGCGACGAAGTTGCCGTCGATATCGACGCCGCCGATCTTCGCGTTCAGATCGAGGAACTCGAGCTTCGTGATCGCACCGCTGTTGAGCGCGTTCAGTCCGTACTGGACGCCGGTGTTGTCGTAGGGCTGTCCGGCGAATCCGGTGTCGGGATCGATTCCCAGTGCATTGACGACACCATCCTGGTAGGTGCCGCGCGCGCCGCCTCGGTTCGTCACCGGGTCGTAACGCGCCGCGAGCGGAACGACGGCGTCGAAGCCGTTCGTCGGCCCGGGCCAGTCGCGCGCAAACGCGTTCCAACCGTTGCAGTTGGTCAGCCCGTTCGGGTCCACCGGGTAGCCGTCGACCTTCGACCGCCTTGGACCTGGCCAATCTGCGGGGTTGGCGACGGTGCCGAAGTAGTTGTTCAGCAGGCCGCAGTCGATCACGTCGGTGACCACGCTCACCAGGTCCGGGTACGAGCGCACCGGCGTGATCGCGTCGAGCAGGCCGGGGTAGTTGTGCGCGATCAATTGCTGCTGCATCGCACCGCCCGAACTGCCGATGCTCACGGTGTACTTCGGCAGGCCGTACTGCTCGATGAAACGCTCCTTGATCATCATCACCGTCTCGGCCGAGACGATGTCGTTGCCGCCGGTGCCGAACGTGTTGCGCGTGCCGAACGCCACTGCATAACCCAGGCGCAGCGGTTCGTCGCGAACCGACACGGTGTCGGAGATGTTCACTGCGGTGGCGAGCAGGTTGCGCCCCGAGCGGAAGCCCGGGCCGGCGCCGCCGATGAAGTGGTAGAAGAGCTTGCCGTTCCAACCCGGGCCCGGCTTCTTGCCGCCTGCCGACCAGGGGTTGGAGATCGGATTGCCCGGGTCGTCGAGGATCGCGATGCGGTAAATCGATTCGTTGATCGTTCCGGACTCGATGCGCACGATGAAGTTGACGGTGTTGCCGTCGACCGTCGTCGTCTTCGCCACGTCCGCCGGCAGCGGCCCGGCCGGCAGCGGCAGCAGTGCGCCGCTTGTCGAGCGGTACAGCCACTCGTAGATCGTGGCTCCCACGCAGGGGCCGCTGGCCGGAGGCGGCCCGAGGCCGGACGCCGCGGTTTCGCACACCCACGGCCGCTGATGCGGACCGAAGATCTCACCGTGGCTCGGGTGGTTCGTGATCTCCAGCTTCCCGGACTGGCTGCGGCCGTGCCTGCCGCCACTGGCGGTCAGCGAGTTCTTGCCGAGCTGCAGCCCCGTCACCAACCCGGTCAGGCGGCGCCCGGAGGCGTCGGCGACAAACTTTCCGGTGACGTCCTGGCCGTTCAGACGCAGCACGACGCGGCCCGCGCTCGTGTGGCGCGGCACACGCATCTGCACCAGCGCGTCGCCACCACTGACGGTGTTGGGCCGGCTCGAGAGCACCTCGATGTCGATGTCGCGGTCATCGTGCCTGCGGTCGTCGTCGTCCCGGTCACCGCCGGCACTGACACCCATCGAAAAAGAACCGAGAACTCCAGCAAGCGCCAGAGCGACCGCTCGCGAGACTTTCATTTCACACCTGCCTTCTTGCTGGCTTTCGCCGGAGGCTCCCTGTCGGATCGTTGTCCGTTGTTCGAGTCAATTTCGCGTCTGCCGCCGTGGCCTGTCCCACAAAAAGTGGGAGCGGGCCGCGGCCCTTGCCTTCGTTTCAGTCGAACACGATCCACGTGTCCTTCAAGTCGCGCTGCTCGTAGCCACGCCTGTCCCAGTCGCACACGCCGTCCGGGAAGGCGGCCTCAAGGCGCGCCCACTGCGCTGGCGTGAAAGTCACCGAGTAGTCGCTCGGGCGCAGTTGCTTGCGCTTGCACTTGATGATGTCGGCGCGGATGTTGGCGCCCGCCACTTCGCGCGGAAACGAGTTGCTCGGGTAGAGCGCATTGCACACCGTCGCGCGCTCGCCTTCGCGCACCTGCTCCTCTGCGATGAAGACCGCGGGCAAGGTGACCACGCCGCGCGGATTGCACCCTTCCAGCAGATCGGCCGGGCGGTTGCGCACGATCTTGTCGATCTTGCGGCCACGGCCGGTGTCGGCGTTGATCGCGGTGATCCAGCGGTCCATCGTCAGGATCATGCGTCGCAGCAAGGGGCTCGCGTTGCTGTACAGCCCGTAGCCGTCTTCGACGACCATCACGTGGTTCTTCGCGTGACCGTTCGCCTTTTCCAGGCGTTCGCGCATCGAGAACGAGTGGTAGCGCACATGGATGTCGGCGTTGGAAAAGTCGTCGATGTAGCCGCGGTAGTCGATGATTGGAATGCGTGCCAGGCCGCCGCCGCCGTTCGTGAGCCGCCCGGTGCGGTACGCGGCGCGCGCGGCTTCCAGGTCGGCGACAGTGCGCCGCGACACGAGGTTCGCGTCATTGTCGAAGCCGCCGATCTTCTCGTTCAGGTCGACGAACTGCTCGGGCGTGATGCTGCCGTTGTTGACCATCTTCAGGCCGTACTGGATGCCTTCGTTGTCGAGCGGCCGCCGCGCAAAGCCGGTGACGGGGTCGCGCCCGTAGACGTTGACGGTGTGGTCGAACACGGTGCAACGCACGCCCGTCGGGTTCGTGCTCGGGTCGTAGCGCTGACCCGCCGGCACCACTGCGCAGCTCGTGCCGAGCTGGGGCGCCGGGCGCGTGACGGGATCGATGCGGCGCGCCGCGGGCAGCACGCTCGTCACCGTTTCGTACCTGCTGAAACCGGTGACCTTGACTTTTTCCGCAAGCGTCCACGGCACCGTCGCCTTGGTGTTGAAGTAGGTGTCGAGCAGCCAGGCGTCGGTGATGAAGCTGATCGTCGCGAAGCCGACCTCGGGGAACGAGCAGCCGGGAATGATGCCGTCGAGCAGGCCGGGGTAGTTATCGGAAATCTGGTGCTGCGCGTACGAGCCGCCCGAGCAGCCCCAGCCCTGTGTATGTGCCGGCGAGCCGTACTTTTCGATGAAGCGCTCCTTGACCATCATCATCGATTCGGCGGCGGTCAGGTCGTTGCAGTTGTTGCCGAAGACATTCAGCGACGACGAGGCGAGCGCGTAGCCGTTGCTGAGCATGAAGTCGTCGGTCACGCCGCCGGTGGACGCGCCCTGGCGGTACCAGCCGCCGAAGCAGCCGCCGCCGAACGTATAGATCAGGCGCTTGTTCCAGTTCGCCGACTGGTGCGTCCAGTTCGGCGCTGCGTCTTGCAGCGGGTCGTGCAGCATCGTGATCTGGTAGATCGCGCGGTTCACGGTGCCGGTTTCCATGCGCACGATGTAGGGCTTGCCGGTCGTCGTCATCGCCAGGTTCGCCGGGTAAGCCGTCGCGCCAGCCGGCCAGGCGACGAGTGCCGACGGCGTGGCGTTCGTGCGATAGATGTAATCTACGCGAGTCGGAACATGACAGTTCGGATCGGTGATCGGAACAGCCACAGTGGCCGGAGGGATCGCCGGGGTGAGCAGCCCCAGCCCGGCACCCAGGTTGAATTGGTGCGTCGCGCAGGCATAGGGCTGCTGATGCGGGCCGGAGAAGACCGGCCCCTGGATCGGGTGGTTCACGAGCCTGATGTGGGCACGGCCGTGCCCATCGTCGTCGTCATCGTCGCGGCCTCGGTGCTTGCGCGCGGCGCCGACATCGAGGTCGTTGTCACCCAGGCGCATGCCAGCGACCAAGCCGGTCAAGGTGCGCGCGGCGCTGTCGGCGGCGAACGCCGAGGTGATGTCGGCGCCGTTCAGCTCGACACGCACATCGCCCATGCCGACCCTGTGTCTCCTGACGCTGATCCGCACCAGCGCGTCGCCACCGGCCACCATGTCGGGCCGGCCGGAGAGCACCTCGATGCGAAAGTCGCGCGAGCCGTGGTGGCGGCGGCGGCCGTCGCGGTCATCGTCATCATCATCATCATCGTCGCTTGCATACGCCGCCTGCGGCGCGATCGAGAGCGCCAAGGCCCCCAGGCTAAGTACGGCCGCCACCGACGCAAACAACATCGCGCGCAGCCCCTTCGTCAGGTATTTCATTCTTCATCTCCTCGGTTTCTCGTGTTCAACCGCGGTGCGATGCCAATGCCGCACGCGCACCATGCTCGAAATTTCGGCGTTCAGTCGATTTCTCGGTCGTCGTCGTGCTCCTCGGGGTGCTTGATGTCGAAGACAAGGTTCTCGGGTGCCGGGCCGAACGAGGCCCACGGCACGTTCAGTCGTCGTCGTGATCATCGCGACGCCTATCGACGTGCAGCACGCCGGCGTCGTGGACGATCTCGCCGCCGACGACGGTGAGGATCGGGCGGATCCTCTTGATGTCCTCGTCGCGCACGCGGAAGTAGTCGTCGTTGAGAACGAGCAGGTCGGCGAGCTTGCCCTTCTCGATCGAGCCGATCTTGTCTTCCATGCGCAGGAACCAGCTGTTGCCGCGCGTGAACAGGCGCAGCGCTTCCTCGCGCGTCAGCTGCTGGTCGGCGTTTACCTGCACGCCGAACGAGTTGATCCCGGTCGTCACGTAGTACAGGTGCAGCCAGGGATTGAGCGGCGCGATGTGCACGCCGTCGCCGTGCATGCCGATCTGCAGGCCGATCCGGTTCGCGTGGTCGAGCGTGCTGCGGAACGGCGCGCCGACGCCGGTGGCGGTCGGCCCCGAGGTGACCCAGCGAAACGCCGCCATCTGGATGCCGCCGCCGAGCGCTGCGAGCCGATCAAGCAGGCTTTCGCTGACGAAGGGAACGTGGTGCACCATCCAGCGCAAGCCTTTGATCCCGAACTCGGCGTCGACCTTCTCGTAGGCGTCGACCACCTGCTCGAGCTGAACCAGGCTGCCGACGCTGTTCTCGTTGCGCCAGCGCGCCTGGGCCACCAGGCGCTGCGCCTCGAACCACACCGCCCCGGCGCCGATCGGCGCAGCCCACTCGCCGATCGAGCCGGTCATCATCATGTCGTCGCCGAAGAACTGGAACTGGTTGCGCAGCCGCTCGCGCAGCTCCGGCAGCTGGTTCCCGAGGCCGCCCAGCGCAGGGATGTTGCCCTGGTTGTGCAGGAAGTTCATCTGCAGGCGGACGATCGTCTGTTTTTCGCGGTGCAGTTCGAGCCACGAGTCGTACATCCGGTAGTGGTCGAGGTTGGACAGCACCTGGTGCGGGTGCAGCGGTCCGGGGGTCGGGAACAGCACGTGATCGAGATGCGCGGTGACGCCGACGCTCGCCGAGTACGCCATCGCGTCGCGCGTGCTGCGCTTCTTGTCCTCGAAGGTCTGCAGGCTGCGCAGCAGGAACAGTGCGGTGATCGCGGGGCCGCCGCCGGTGAAGCCGCCGGCGGCGATGCTGCCGTCGGCGCCGACGTTGACCTTCACCGCGTCCGGATGCGGCAGCGGCCCGGCGTCGATGGCGTCGAAATACGCCTTGCCCAGGCTGTTCGTGACGGCGGGACCGGTGAAACGCTCGTACAGAAATACCGGCCGGTCGGGCACCGCCGCGTCGAGTTCGGCGAGGGTCGGGCGGCGCCTGAAGTCAACCCATTGGTTCGGATGCCAGCCGCCCATCGACGTAATCCACTGCCCCGCCGGCACGTCCGGCCGCCGCGCCGCGAGCGTCTGCTGGATCTCGCGGATCGTCGTCGTGTTCTCCAGCGGCACGTGGTAGCCGGGCCGGTTCGCCAGGCTGACGATGTGGACGTGGCCTTCGACGATGCCCGGCACCACGGTGCGGCCCCTGAGATCGATGACTCGCCCGTCGGAACCGCCGCGGTGACCGATGCGAACGAAGCGTCCGTTGCGCATCGTCACCGAGGACGCGATCGTGTTGCGGTCGTCCATCGTGTGGATCCGGCCGTTCACCAGCGTCAGCTCTTCGGCGCGTCTGCGCGAACTGCCCCCGGCACGTGCGACGTCCGGTGTCAGCGCTGCGCCTGCGCCCGCGACCGCGGCGACGCCGGCCGCGGCGGTTGACTTCAGCAAATCGCGACGGCTCTGGTTCCTGCCGCTGGGCGAGTCCTTCTTCTGCTTGCTCATGGCGATATCCTTTCTAGGATCACCCCGCGAGTGCCCGCGTCCTGCTGCCCGCAAGCGGGCTCGTCATGTCAATGCTTGTGGTCGCGATCGTGATCGCCGCCGCCGCGCTCGTCTTCCTTGCGCATGCCGCGGCCGCGCGTCTGGCCGCGAATTTCGCCGCCCGCAGACAGAGTTGTGTGCACGTTCACATAGGCGACACCTGCACGCATTGCCGCGAGGGCCTCGGCAAGTTCACCCGCTGCGAGCTGCTGCCCACCGGCGGGCGGAGCGGGGGTGGCCAAAACGTTGGCCGCCGTGATGCGCCCGCTGACGCTGAGTTCACCGGCCTGGCCGGCAACGTTCAACAGGCAATCCGGCGCTTGGATCGGCGCCGCCGGGCCAGGATTCGTGGTCGTGCGGCAGAGCCAGATGACGACCGGGCCATTCACGCTCTTTTGGGCAAAGTGAATGTGCGACTGGGTGATCACGCCCTGCAAGCCGCTGTACGTCAATTCATAGTCGAAGTACGAGCCGTCCGCGGCGACATTGGCGACGAACCGGCCGGCTGCAGGCGTCGACACAGCGGGCACTTCCTGATAGCCGGTCAGCCTGGCGCGAATCCTGTCGTTGTCGTCTGCCGAAACACTCGACGCGGCAATGGCCAGGAGCGATGCGGTGGCGATCAAAAGCGTTCTCATGCGGGTCTCCTAATGACGGGTTGCACGTGGAAGCCACGTACGCGGTATACGTTGGAGAACGGCCATCCTATGAGCCGCGTCGCCACACTCGGGGCATGCGGCGAAATAATGTCGAAATTCCGCCAGAGATGGCGAAAAAGCGATAGTCGCCGCCTTGCGTTTCGTCGTCCGCAACGAACAGGAGCCGCAAGGACTCGCTCGGTCTTCGTGGGCGCTGCGAAGTGCTCCGCAAGCGGCGAGCACCGGAACCAACGCGCAGGCAACGAAAAAGGCGGCCCGGAGGCCGCCTGTGCGCTGTTGCCGCCTACCTTGCTCAAGGATCAGTCATCGTCGTCGTGATCGTCGTCGTCCCGGTCTCGACCGCGATGCGTTTGAGTCACGATCACATTCGACTCGTCCGCATTCCAGGTGACCTTGCCCCTGAATCCGGGATCGGATCGCAGCGCCCAGAGCCCGCCGGCACCCTGGTCCGACGAGCTGCCGAATACGGTGCCGTCTTCCATCACGAACACGTCATCGGCATGCCCGGTGCCACGCGTGGACTGGCTCCTCGCGGGCGGCACGTACCAGGCGACGGCCTTCGGGTAGTGGACATCGGAGAAGTCGACGCCCCAGAAGCCGCCTTCTTCCCAGGCGCTGTGCACGACGTCGCCGCGGATATAGCGCTCGATGTCGTGGGTGCCCATCCGGTTTCCGAGCCGATCCTTCGGGCAGTTCGCATGCATGTTCAGAGGCGTCCTGAACCCCGAGATCTCCCTCGGGCGAGCCTCGTTGCGCACATCGAGGAAGTGCATGTAGCCGAAAGGACACTGGCCGAGTTCGTCGGGAACGACGATGGTCTTGACCCGGCGGCCGCGCTTGGGATTGACGAGGCCCACGCTGTGCGTTTGACCCGGCAACGGAGGCATTGGGATGGTGGCGGTGGTCGGAGGATTCGGGACCACAGGGTCGAACGTCGGACGGTTTTGCTGGTCGGCCCAGTTGATTTCGCCGAGCCTCACCGGAGCGCTCATATTCGTGATATCGAGGATGACGATTCCCTTGTCGCGCACCGCGACATAGCAGCGGTCTTCCCAGGTGGTCATGTCATGGACCATGACAGTGGGTGCCGGCAGGCCGAGCTGAGGCGCGGGCGCCGGGCCCGCCGCTTCGTTTTGAGGCGACCACCAGGTCCGCATCGCCACTTCTGCCGGTGCCTCTCCCATACCCGGATACCACCACCGCGCGACGTTCCTCGGGTTTCTGGGATCCGTGACGTCACAGACGTCGAGGATTTCAGCGATGAATCCGTTCGGCCTGAAGGCGGAAAATGCGAATCTGCCGCGCGAATCCTCGTGCAGCCACAGCCCGTGGAACGGCGCATTCGTGGTGGGGTGAATGTCGGAAGGCTGGTAAGAGGCCAATTTGACAGGCGCGCTCGGATCGCTCACATCCCAGGTTTCAAGAGACCTGTTTCGCTTGACGACCAGAATGTCGCCGGTCTTGATCTCGATGTACTGCGTGTTGTCGGTGGGGAACGGAGCCGCCATCGGCGATTGCGGCGTAGGCAGGTGCGGCTGCCGCCAGACCGTTCGCATGTTCCGCGGATTGCTGACATCGACGATGCTCCACCCCATGGCGCCGTTGCCGCAGTATGCAAATCGGCCCGTGCGCTGCTCGACAACTCGAAACTCATAGGTCTGATCCCAGCCCGCGGCGCGGGGTTGCCCGGGGAGCCTCATGTCGTTGAAGCCGAGGATCTCATAACCACCGATATCCCCGTAGCTCGGTTGCATGAGCGGGAGCCCATCCCTGTGGAAGGCAAAGCCGGCGCCGGTCATGCCCAGTCCAGCGCCGACACCTGCAGCCTGAAGAATGGTTCGTCGTTTGATCGTCATGCCTGACTCCTTGCTTTTGCTGTGAAAGAACCAACGATGCTAGGACGGTCGAACGCGGGTGTGTTTCGTGTTCTTGCGAGAACGTTTCCGATCCTGCGAGTTTGTCGTCGGCTGTGTTCAGCGCTGCTGCGCAACATCATCGGCGTCATCGCAGGGGTTGCGACGACGTTGCGACGAAACAGCGTGGGCGAGCGGCTTTGGCTCGAGAGATCGCTACCTACGGCCTGCCGCGCAAGACGAAAAGGAGCCGCATGGCTCCTCTCCTTGTGCCCTCCAGATTGCGACCCCAATCGAATCGGGCCCCGGCAGCCAACGCCGCTCAGTCATCGTCGCGGTCGTGATCGTCGTCGTCGTCATCGTTGTGCTCGATCCCCAGGCCGATTTTCTTGGCCTTGCCGGTGAGCTTGATGATGTCGAATCCGGCGCCGTTGCGGTCCACCGCAAGAACATAGCCGCGGTTGTCGACTTCCAGGTTGTTCGTCATGTAGCCGGCTGGTTCGGTGAGGGCATTGCTGACCGGGACATAGAACCCCACTTCGCGCGGACCCTGCGGTTCGCGGATGTCCCAGGCGCGCACGCCGCCGGTGAAGTAAGCCATGAAGGTCAGCCTGCCGTAGAACGGGTTGCGGAAGTTCTCCTCGCTCGAGTGCACCCCGTAGCGCGCCCCGCGCGTGCAGTAGTTGCCGCGCGGATATTTTTCGCCGGCGCGCGGGTCGACCCACATCGTCGACAGGACCATCGGCCCTTGCCACGGGTTCTGCAGGGCATTGCGCGCCGGCGGCCCGACCGATGCGGTGCGCGAGTTTTCGACTGTCACGTCGACGATGAAGCTCCAGTGCGGCGCTTCATCGCACAGATCGGCCGTCGACTCCGACGCGAACACCACGATGTCGCGCGTCTTGAATTCGGTGAAGCCCTGGTAGCTCTTCGGTGCCAATCCGAATACCGGGAAGCTGGTGTGGCCGCCCTGATCCGGCGACGTGACGAGGATCGACGTTTGCGCGGATTCCAACTGCGCATTGGTGGGAATGTCCGCATCGCCGGTCCAGGTGCCGTAGGGGAACGGAAGCGTCTTCTTCCTGTCGAGAACCTGCAGCACGCCATAGTCACCGACGCCCCAGGCCAGGTAGATGCGGTTGCCGATCACGTCGTCGGCCGTCGCGCTGCGTGCCAGCTTGCCGGCAGCGTTGGGATGCTCGTGCGTCGAGATCGCGCCATGCAGCGACGTGGGCACAGGTCCCGTCGTACCCGGTTGCCCGCCCGGCAGCCCGTGCGTGCGCAGGTAGATCGGCGCTGACGGTGTGCTCCAGTCCGCGATGATCATCGACTGCCCCTGGCGCCATTGCGGCGCGGGCGCGCCTTTGCTACCCGGCAGATAGGCGATGCCGGTCTTGCATTCCCACCAGGGTTTGTGCGTGTTGCGCAGGCCGCGCATCGACCCCACGAGCGTCGGGGCGGTGACGTTGGTCACGTCCCAGACTTCGTAGCCCGAAACGGCCAGGTTTCCGGTCTGCACGTTGCGCAGCAGGTACACCTGGCCGGGGGTTCCCCGGGGAAGGTCCGAACCCAGGCACATGCGGTTCGATTGTGTTTGCGCTCCGCCGGCCGGGATCGGGCCGGGGATATGGAACTTCTCGACCGGATGCTTCGGGTTGGTGATGTCGATGATCATCGTTCCGTTCGCCTCGAAGGGGCTGCCCGCCTTCAGCGGATTGGGTTGGGTCCAGTTACTGTCGATCCCGGCAGGACGAGGTGTCGGGGTCGCGCTGCTGTGCGTTCCCACGAACGCGATGACCCTTCCATCCGGGTACGTGATGAAGTCCGGGTGATACGCAGCACGCCCTTGCAGATCGGTATGCCCGACGCGGCGCATGTTTTTTTGTTCACCGCTTTGGCTGATGTCAGCGAGCGCACTGCCGACACCCAGTGTCAGAGCGGCGGCGACCGCCAGCGCAACGCCGCGTAAGTTGGCGTCGATGCGAAACGACGAGTCCATGTTGACTTCCTTTCAGTGCCACAGGTCCGAACCCTGAGGCACCGATGCTAGGAACGTCGAACCCATCCGTCTTTTGCGATCTTGCGGTTGCGTTTCCGATCTTGCCCATATGCGCAGGTGTTCAGCACATGTGCCTGAACATCCTGGGCGTCATCGCTTCGGCACGATGGAACAGCGTGGAGAAGTGGCTCTGGTTCGAGCAGCCGACGCGGTGCGCGATTTCGCCGATCGGCAGGTCGGTCTCGCGCAGCAGCGCCTTCGCCCGTGCCATCCTGCGTGCGATCAGGTACTGGTGCGGCGCGATGCCGGTGCTCTGCTTGAAGCGCCGCGCGAAGTGGTAGGGGCTCATGCCCACCACCTGGGCAATCTCGGCGAGCGTCAGGTCGTCGCGCAGGTGGCTGTCCAGATATTCGCTGACGCGGCGCAACTTGGAGGCAGCCAGCGTACAGGCGGCAGGCCGAGCCGGCGATTCGACTCCTGCCACCTTCGAATAACGTCGCAGGAGGTGCACGGCCAATTCGATCGCGAGCGATTCGACGACGATGCCGGCTGCGCACTGTTCATGCTCGAGTTCGAGCAACAGCGACAACCCCATGCGTTCGAGCTGTGCGTCGGGCGTGCCGAAATTGTCGACCAACTCCAGCTGCTCCGGCGCGATATCGTCGCTGTGCGCCGCCACGTTGTCGATCAAGGCCGGGTCGAGCCACACGGCAGCGAACTCGGTTCGCCCGCGTGCCTGCCAGCCCTTGGGTTCACCCGCGGTCGTGACGGTTGCGTCGCCTTGCCCCAGACGTCGGCGGTCGACCTGGTGGTGCCGCGTCTGGACGAATTCGACGCGCGGCCCGAAATGCAGCGTCACCAGAACGGCGGGCGGGCGCATCACGACATCCAGGCCTTCGGCACAAAAACGCTCGACGACTAGCCAGTTCCAGCCGCGCAACCGGCTCGACGCCACCGGCGCGGGAAGCCTGCCGGCGACAACCGCCGGCTGCGCAGTCGCCTGGTCGACATGCGCAACCTCAAACATCGCCGGCTACCGGTTCGGGCCGGAGGTTCGAATTCCTTCAGGGCGTTGACTTGGGCGTGCAAACACTGGGCGTCGTCGCCGTGGCTGGAACGAACGGATAACACAGCACATCGCTGCCCACCGCCTGGGCAATCAGTACATCGCGGTCCGCGGGAAGCAGATAGCCTTTGGCAAACGCATTGTTCGCCGCAGCCGTGACCGCCGCGACATAACCGGCGTGGTCGCCGTAACGCTCTTCGAGCGACAGGCGCGGGTCACCCACGGCATCGCGCTGCGCCTTCGTCTTGAAGAACGGCACCATGCCGCCGGTGTAGTTGCACACCTGGCCGGCGTGGAAGGGGCGCGGATTGGCCGGGTCGTAACCCGGGTCGCCGGGCCCGGCGGTGATGTTCCAGCCGAGGTAGGTGCCCAGCGGCACGTCGTTCTGGACTGTGGGCACGCCACCCAATTCGTTGCCGTCCTTGTCGACGCGCGGAACGAGCGTCTTGATCACGTGCCTGATCGGTGGCGGCGCGTTCGTCGGTACGCCGTTCGCTTCGCTGTGGTCGTAGTGCGGGCCCCAGTCGTAGTCGAACACCGGGAACACGAAGTTCTCGGGCTTGAAGATCGACTCGGGAATTCCGGGAACGCCTTTCGGAAAACCCATCGCCTTCAGCGTCGGCTTGACGAGCAACGGGCGCCATTTCTTGCCGTGGTGGCGCTTGTGATTACCGTCGTCGTCGTCATCGTCGTCGCGATCGGCGTCGCCGCCATGACCCTTGCGGTCGTGGCGGTCATCGTCGTCATCGTCGCGGTCGTTTGCCCCGGGGTGCTTGATCGGCTTGAGGGTCGGCCACTGGCTCGGCGGCGGCGGCGTATTGAACATCACCCACTCGCGCAATGCGGCACGCACCTTGTTCACCAGGCCGACGGCCGGCACCGGGCTTTGGCGCAGCGTGCCGCTGCCCCAGTTGTTGCCCGGACAGTTGACGCGGTTGGCGATCGTGATGGGTGCCGGGTTCTCCGTCGTCGCGCCGTTGCCGCCGCCGTGCGTGGAACTGGGCAGGTAATAACGCCGCACGTTGCTCGGCAGCGGGATGTCGACGTCGGCCGAGCTGCCAACCCACGACATCGTCATCTTCAACGCATAGACTTCGGCGCCGCCGAAGGTCTCGACGACCTTCGGACACGTCCTGGTTCTCTTGCAGCGATCCAGGATGCCGCTGTCGGGCAGGTCGCGCACTTCGTCTTCCCAGCGCGCCCACCATTGCGGGCCTTCGCTGCCCATCTGGTACAGCTCGAGCACGCCGTCGGGCTGGCCCCAGCGCGAGTTGTTCGCCACGCGCCGCCCGGCGATCAGCGGCCACGCGCCTTCGTGCACGATGCGGCCGCGCTCGTCCTGGTTCATTCCCAGGTGAATGAAGTGGCGCGTGAAGTTGCCTGACTGCGACGAGCCGCGCACGATCGTCCATTTGACTTTGCCGGCCACCGGGTTGGGCGTACCGAAGTCGTCGACCGATTCATAACGGAAGAACGACTGCACGTCGCGGAACGCCGCGGTGCCCGCGCCCAGCACATAGGGGTCTTTGACGGCGTACGTGACTTGGTACAGCTTGGCGGGGTCGAAGCCGTCTTTCATGCACACATTGACGGGCAGCGCAGTAACCGGCCGCGGCGAATTGAACGTGCTGGTGATTTCGGGAACTGCCGGAGTCGGTGGATTGGCGTTTGGGTTGGCGGGAACAGCGGGGACGTGGCTGCCGCAGAATTTCCAGTCGCTGTTCGCGATGGTGGGGCCGTAGGTGACCGTTCCGTTGATGGCCTCACTCAGCACGGTGCGCATCACCGCGCCTGCGTTGCTGTTCACGTCGACCGGGAAGTAGGGAATCGGGTTGCCCATCACGTTGAGCGGCGCCGCGGCCAAGCCGCCGCGGTTGATGATTCGCCCGAGCATCGTGCCGGTGACGCCGGCGAGCACCGGCGTCTTCACGTAGTGGTTCGCGAACGCAGGCGCCGCGCACGGCGCCGCATAGGGAGGCAAGCACGAAACGTTGGCCGGCACGCGCGTCGCGCCGGCGTTGTCGCCTTGCCAGCCGCTGAGCAGGTGCAGATCCCCTGCGGCAATCAGGTCAGCGCTCAATGCCACGTTGCCGCCGCGGTTCGGCACGTCGTGCCACATCAGGCCGCTGGTGGTGCTCATGTCGACGGGCTTGCGGATGCGAAAGCTCGCGATGTATTCGGCGTTGCCGCGGGCGTTTTTCGGCGCGAGGTCGAGGTCGGTGATTTCCCGGTTGTGGCGATCGCGCGGGTTCAGTTCGCCGAAGGCGCGCCCGGTGATCTCCTGATAGGGGTTGGCGGCATTGGCCGGATTGGCCAGAGCCGTCGTCGTGTCGATGACGATCCGCGTCACGCGTGCCTGCGCCAGCGTGGCACCGAGCGCAAGCGCCGCACAAGCCGCAAGGACAATGGGTCTGATTTGTCTCATGGTTGTCTTTCTATTTGACGATGGAACTGGAACCATGGTCGACGGGGATACCGCCCGAACGGCGGCTCATCGTACGAGTCACATTGCCACGCACTGACCACCGATAAAACTAATGTCGATTTTCGGCAAGTAAAGGCGAGAAACCTAAACCTGAATCGCCTTGGGTTTCGGCCCAAACCAGTCGGCGTTGCCGAATGTACGAGGCGCATCGCTCAGGTTGCGAAAGCGGCAAGAGCAAGTCGCATCGAGTGACGCCGGCGCGAGGGGCGTCGGCACGAGTCGACCTCGCCGAAAGGGCGGGCGATCAAGCTATATCGGCGTCGGCGGGTGCTCGGCGCCTACCGTCCCTTGCACGGCAGATCGAGCCTCCCTCAGACGCATTCGATCGCGAACGATCCACGCCAGCGCGCCGATCAAGACAACCAGCGAGACCCCCAACGCGAGCGGCACGCCCGCCTGCGCCCAGCTCGGCCAGTCGGCGTCGCGAAGCGCCTGCGTGCGTTCGATCATCCAGTGCCACGCCGTGTGGCCCACCAGCAGCGACGCGATCACCGTGATCGCGCGTTCGTGCGCGCTCGCGCGATTGAACAGCCACACGAGCGGCGGCAAGACGACGCCGAGCACGAGCAACTGGCCGAGCTCGATGCCGACGTTGAACGCGAGCAGCGACGTCAGCAGGTGGTCGCCGGCGAACTGGAGCTGCGACTTGAGCAGGAACGAGAAGCCGAAGCCGTGCACGAGACCGAAGGCGAACGTGATGAGCCAGCGGCGCTGCAGGTTCGGCCGAAATACGTTTTCCACCGCCATGTACAGGATCGACACCGCGATCAGCACCTCGATCAGCGGCGGGAACCATGGGCCCGAAGGAACGATGCCATACGCGGCGGAGATGAGCGTTACCGAATGCGCGAGCGTGAACGACGTGATCACGCCCACGAGCGTCCAGCCGACGCGGCGAAACGGAATCACCAGGCACAGCAGGAACAGCAGGTGGTCCACGCCGTCCAGGATGTGCGCGAAGCCGAACTTGATGAATGCCCACACCGCCTGGTGCCAGCGCGGATCGAGCATCACATGGCCTGCGTCGCCCGCAAGCTGGTAGGCGCGGGTGGTGCCGTCAGGCGGCAGGAACCGGACGATCAGCTTGAGCCGGCTCGCCAGGCCCGGCGTGAGCCGCATCTCGAGCGAGAAGTCGGAACGCTCCGCTGCGATCGGGTACTCGAGGTGAGCGTCGAAATAGCCCTGGTTCCAGAAGACCTCCGCGCTCGGCGGCAGCTTCGGCCCTTCGATGTTGGCCAGCGCTTTCGCATACCCCTCGAAGGAACGGTCCGACGCGGCGGAGATCCGCACCCCGGTGCGGCCGGGCCTGAGCAGCGTGCCGTTCTCGTAGAGCTCGATTTCCTTGGCCGCAGCAGCGGCCGCAGCTTGCAGCGGTGCGTCGTCGATCTGGGCGAGATCCAGGAATCCCGGGCCGCGCTTGGGCAGGTTCAAGCTGAGCAGCATCACCAGGGGCAGACGCACGAGAAAGTGCAGCCGGTCGCCTTCGGGTTTGACGAATCCGTGCAGCACAAGCTGCTCGGGAATGTCGTGCGCCGCCGCCGGGCGAAACAATGCTGCGAGCACAACGGCGGCGCCGACAAGCAACTTGAACATCACTGGCCTCTCAGCGAAAAAAAACGGCGCGCCACGCAGGCGCGCCGGTGGGCTTCTTATTCTGCCCGGTCAATCGCGGTCGTCGTCGTCGTCGTCGCGGTCGCGACCGCCTCGCAGCACGAACCTTTGCGCGCGCTTGGCGGTATCCACTTCGGCGGTGTACAGGTTGCCCTGCGAATCCGCGTCCATGTTATGCACCCAGTGGAACTGCCCGGCGCTGCGGCCATTGCGGCCAAACGTCGAGAGGATCGCGCCCGTCTGGCGGTTCAGCACCGCAATGTAGTTGTTCGACCCGTCGGCGTTGTAGAGGTACTTCTCTCTCCTGTCGGGCGAAGTGTCGATATCCCAGGCGGCGCCGGGGCCGAGGGTTTCGCGATCGAGGAAGAACTCCTTGATGAAGCCACACGTGCCCGGTCCCGCCGGCACGCATGGCGCGCCAACCTTCGTCTTGTCGAACACCTGAATGCGGTTGTTCACCCGGTCCGCCACGTAGACGAGCCCGTCCTTCGTGATCTTGATCGCATGCACGGGGTTGGCGAAGTTCGGTGACGGCGCCTGGTTCTTGACGTACGTGGTAGGCCCAGGGTCGGTGACCGGGTTCTGGCCGTAGGCACCCCAGTGCCGCTTGTACAAGCCCGTCGTCGCGTCGACCACGATGACGCGATTGTTTGTATACCCGTCAGCGATGTACATCTCGTTTGCGGACAAGTCTCCCTCCAGGTCCGCAGGCTGCCCCAGCAGCGGCGTGCCGTTCACGCCGCCGGTCGTGAGGTTGTTGTTGCGTACCGGGGGCTGGCGGCGGCCGATCTGCAGCAGAAACTGCCCATCCGCGCTGAACTTCAGAACTGCGCCACCCGCTTGCCCGCCGAGCCAGACGTTCAGGTCGTCGTCGACGTAGATCCCGTGCTCGGTATTGGGCCACTGGCAGGTGGTCGCCTCAGAGAGCGTCTCGACGCATTTGCCCGGGTCCGCCGGGCCGCCCCAGGCGCGCAGCAGGTTGCCTTTGGGATCGAACTGCATGACCGACGGAGCCGGCAGGCAACAGTCCGAGATTGCGCCTTGGGGTCGCACGGCACCGTCGAGAACCGTGGCGGGGACGCCAGGCTCGAAATTCGATGCGCCGCGCTCGTCGCTGGTCAAGGTCCGCGGGCGCTGCACGATCCAGATGTTGTCGTCCCTGTCGACCTGGATGCCCGGAACCTGCCCGATCAACCATTTGTTCGGCAGCGCCTTGGGCCACGACGCATCGACCTTGAAGCGCGGACCCTTTTCACGGTCCGCCTTCGCATCGCCGAATTGCATCAGCGACAGGCTCACCACGGCCACGCCAGCGGCGACCGCGAGACCTATCGCAGCGAATGAACGTTTCATGAATATCTCCTATTGGGTATGCAATGAGCACTTTGTTGGCCTGCCCCTGCGCCGGGCCCGCCCTGCCGGGCATCAGCGGCGGCGCTTCGCGATGCTCGCGCAGACTCCCGGCGAAATCAACGATCGAAGCGCGCCTCGCTGTCCGAAAATCGATTCCGCTTGCGGTAAATCGACATCATTTTTCCCGCGCCCGGGTTGCGCAGGCGTCCTGTGTTGGAATCGATCCACCAAACCCACAGGAGACATTTCCCATGCGCTTGACATTCCTCAAACCTGCGCTACACCCACTGCTTCGCGCGGCCCGATTTGCCTGCGTCGCGAGCACGCTCGCGGCGCTGTCGCCGGCGCACGCGTTGACCGCCGCGCAATGCCCTGGCCTGGCCAGCCTTTCCGTGCCCGCGACGACGATCACCTCTGCTGCCTACGTCGCACCGGCCGGCGCGGTGCCCGAGCACTGCCTCGTGCGCGGCCGGGTCGACACCGAAATCAACTTCCAGCTCGGCCTGCCGCTCACCTGGAACGGCACGTTCTATCACCAGGGCGGTGGCGGCTTCGTCGGCTCGATCCCGGCAATCACCGCGGGCTTGACGCGCGGCTACGCGTCGGTGGCCACCGACACCGGCCACGTCGGCACGGGCGTTGCCGCGCTCGACGGGTCGTGGGCCTTGAATCGGCGCGACCGGCAGGTCAACTTCGGGCATCGCGGCATCCACGTCGTCACGGTTGCGGCGAAACAAATTACCGCGCTCGCCTACGGCAGCGCACCGAACCATTCCTATTTTCAGGGCTGCTCCAACGGCGGCCGTCAGGCGCTGAACGAAGCGCAGCGCTATCCGCACGACTTCGACGGCATCGTCGCCGCCGCGCCGGCGCTCGACTGGACTGGTCTGATGATCGGCTTCAACTGGAACTCGAAAGCGCTGCGCGCCGCGCCGATTCCGCCGGCGAAGCTGACGCTGATCGCCAACGCGGCGGTGCAGCGCTGCGACGCGCAAGACGGCCTCGCCGACGGCCTGATCGACAACCCGCTGAAGTGCGACTTCGACCCGGCGAGCCTGCAGTGCAGCGGCGCCGACGCCCCGAATTGCCTGACCGCGGCGCAGGTGGGCGCGGTGAAGAAGGTCTACGCCGGGCCGTCCAATTCACGCGGCAGGCAGTTGCACCCGGGCTTCCCGCCAGGCGCCGAAGGCGGCGATACCCCGGGCACCGGCGCGGGGTCGGGCTGGCAGACCTGGATCAGCGGCCCGAGCATCGCGTTGCCGCCGGTTAACGGCAACCCATTGCAGTTCACGTTCTCCGACCACTACCTGCGCTACTTCGTGTTCTCCGATCCGGCCTATGACCCGATCGGATCGTTCGACTTCGACCGCGACCCGCGCGCGCTGCGCGGGACCGGCAGGTTCATCAACGCGCAGAACACCGACCTGTCGGAATTCCGCAAGGCCGGCGGCAAGCTGCTGCTGTGGCACGGCTGGGCCGACCACGCCCTGATGGCCGAGCGCACCATCGAGTACTACAACGACGTGGTCGACCGCACCGGCAGCCGCAAGAAGGCGGACCGCTTCACGCGCCTGTATCTGGCGCCCGGCATGCACCATTGCTCGGGTGGGCCGGGGCCGAATCAGTTCGACATGCTGACGCCGCTGGAGAAATGGGTCGAGCAGGGCGTCGAGCCCGGGCCGGTGGTCGCGACGAAGTATGTCGGCAACGACGTCGCCGCCGGAGTCGTCGAGCGCACCCGTCCGCTGTGTCAGTACCCGAAGGTGGCGCGTCATCTGGGTGGCAGCATCGACGTCGCGGCGAACTTCGAGTGCCGCAAGCCGAAGCGCCATGGGCATGACGATGACCATGACGATCATGACGACGACGATGAAGACGACGGGCACGACGACTGAAAGATCGACACGCCGTCTCTGACGGGGCTTTGACGGGGGAACATCGACAAGCTGCATTGACGCTTGCGGTCCACGTCAGAGCCACGGCCACTTTCTCCTTTGCGATGCCTCGAGCCCAAACGTTCAGCTCGATCTGTCTACCTTGCAGCGCGCTATTTCGGTCCGGAGAGTGCTCGACTCAGAGCACTTTGACGCCTGGCTGCTTGCGCATGCCACGGTCGAAGGTGGCGGTGAATTCGCAGCCCAGTTGAGCATGCTTGGCAACGATCAGGCAATCCGAGAAGCCGCACGAACTCTGTTCGAACAAGATCACCGCTTTGCTGACGACCTCGCGGTCCTCGAACGCGAACGCGGTTTCACCCAGGAGGCTGCGCACGGCGATCAACTGGGCCGCCTTGTCCTCGTCGAACGCAAATCGGAGCGTCCATACGGCTTCCGCCAGCACGACATCCGTCACCAGCAAGGACTCCGGTGTGCTGCCATGTTCGGCCAGCAGCGCATCAATGCGTTTGTTCTGCGCCGGGTCATCGTTGAGCCATAGGCGCAGCAGGATGTTGGTGTCGAGCCCGATCATTGGCCAGACGGCTTACCCCGACGCGAACTCGGCGCATGCTTCTCACGCAGGTGCTTGCCGATACCCTCGTCCATTTGCACGACCGTCAGCGGTCCGGCGTGCGGCGACTTCAGGAGGCCGCGGATTCGGCGCGCATCGGGTTTCACGGCCCGTGCAGTGATAGTGTTGTCTGGCAGAACCTGGAAGTCCAGCATCGATCCGGCATCGAGCCCGAGCCGGTCGCGAATTTCCTTGGGCAACGTGATCTGGCCCTTGCTGGTGAGCGTGGCAAACATGATGGATATCCTGACTTGGAAGGGTAATTCCTTACATTGTATGGCTGTAAGGAGCGGGCTGTCGAGTTCGTTCTGACTCGCGCCGAAGGCATTCCCGCCGGCAACAGGTGGGATGGCTCGCGCCCGACGTTCTTTCAGGGCTTGCCAGGAAAGCCATGAGTCAACGCCGTTTCATCGGCTTGGCGGTGGCCATTGGTGCCGCAGTTCCTATCCTTAGGTTGGCCATCTATTGGGCACTCCTGCGAGGCCACTTATCCTCCAGCGTGACGAACCACGCTCGACGCCACGCCGAGAGGGCCGCCGATCGACCGAACATGAACACGCCCAGCACGGCGTCGCTGAGCCAGCGCGCGGCAATCGCCATTGCCTTCGCCAAAGCCGCATCCACCATCCTCGCCATGAACGCGATGCTCAGCCACCGGCCAGGTCAACTCAAGATGCCACCGCCAGACGCTTATCCTCGCCCTCGCCCGCAGTCTGGTTTTCCCTGAACCTTTGCCGCCTCCCGAGTGGCAGTATGGGTGCTGTGCGAGCGCGTCACGCGCCGGCTTCACGGAAGGCCGCGTTGACTGCGTACCATCCAAGGGGGAACCATGGCACAAACGTTTTCAGGATCCCGACGACGCGGCTTCACGCTGCTCGAACTGCTCGTCGTGATGGTCATCCTCGGCCTGCTCGCGTCCTACGTCGGGCCGCGTTTCTTTGCGCAGATCGGCAAGAGCGAAACGAGCGTCGCGCGCACCCAGGTCGAGGCGTTCGAGAAGGCGCTCGACCAATTCCGCGTCGACGTCGGTCGCTACCCGACCTCGGAAGAAGGCCTGGCGGCGCTGAACGCGAAACCCGGCGAGTTGCCGAAGTGGAACGGGCCGTACTTGAAGAAGGCGGTGCCGCTCGACCCCTGGGGCAAGCCGTACGCCTACCGCGCGCCGGGCGCGAAGGGCGACTTCGAGTTGCTCAGCTTCGGCAAGGACGGCGTGCAAGGTGGGGTGGGTGACGCGGCGGACATCACGAATCAATAGGCACACTGAAGCGTCGTACAGTCATAGCCAACGGGCCCAGCGATGCTTTACGAAGTCCGCGCCCTCTCCGCCGACAACCGGATGAGCACGCTCGTCCTGGAAGCCCAGGACGAAGGCGCGGCGCGCGCGGCAGCAGGCGAACGGTCGCTGCGCGCTCTGGCGGTTCGCCCGGCGCCGCGCGGCGCGGCGCGGCGGTCGCGGGCGGCGTTTCCGGTCGTACTCTTCAGCCAGGAGTTGCTGGCGCTGCTGGAGGCGGGGTTGACGATCGTCGAGTCGCTCGAGTCGCTTTCCGAGAGAAGCACTCCCGGCGTGTCGCGCGATGTCGCCGCCGCGCTGGCCCACGCCTTGCAGCAGGGGCAGCGTTTTTCGCAGGCGCTCGCCGCGTTTCCGGATCACTTTCCACCCCTGTACGTGGGCATCGTGCAGGCGGCGGAAACCACGTCGGACCTGCCGGGGTCGCTGGCGCGTTACGTCGAATTCGAGACCCGCATCGCCACGGTGCGCGCGAAGGCGGTGAGCGCGGCCATCTACCCGGCGATTCTGTTGGTGGTGGGCGGCGGCGTCACGCTGTTCTTGCTGGGTTACGTGGTACCGCGCTTTGCCAGCGTGTACGCCGAGGCCGGGCGCGAAATGTCGTTCCTCACGTCCGTCCTGCTTGCCTGGGGGCAGTTCGTCGCGAACCATACCGGGTTCATCGTGTTCGCCCTCGCCTCCCTGGTGATCGGCGCGATCATCGGTTGGCGCGCGCTGCGCGAGAAATTCTCGATCTCCGACGTGCTGGCCAAGTTGCCTTGGGTCGGGCAACGTGCGCGCACCTACGAGTTGTCGCGTCTTTACATGACGGTGGGGCTGCTGCTGTCGGGTGGCATCACCCTGGTGCGGGCGCTGCAGATGGTCGAGGCGACCGTCGGCGCGGGAACGCGCGCGCAACTTCAGCTCGCCGCGCAGCGCATCGCCTCGGGAGAAACGTTCTCGGCGGCGATGCAGGCGAACCACCTGGCCGAACCGGTGGCGCTGCGGCTGTTCCGCGTGGGCGAGCGCGCCGGCAACCTGGGCGAAATGCTGATCAAGGCGGCGACGTTCTACGACACCGAAGTGACGCGCCTGATCGAGCGTTTCAGTCGCGCCGCGGAGCCGATCATGATGGCGGCGATCGGCATCGTCGTCGGCACGATCGTGGTGCTGCTCTACATCCCGATCTTCGAGCTTGCGGGTAGTTTGCAATGACGCTCATCGGCCCCTCACCCCAACCCGTGTATGTCATCCCGGCGCACGCCGGGATCCACCCTCGGATGACCTTCCTGGATCGCGGCGTGCGCCGGGATGACAATGGCTCTCCCGCTGGCCGGAGAGGGCCGGGGGCGAGGCGGCGGTTTCGAGCCACATGCGGCGAGCCCGTCGAGCGGCCCCGGCATGCTTGCCGGGGGCGCGCACCGCAGGTGAGGGCCATGCAATGAAAGCCGAGCACTTGCCCTTCGTCGTCAGCGATGCCATGATTACCTCGGCGCGCGAGCGCGCGAGCGTGACCGGGCGCAACGTCGCCGACGAAATCGAAGCCGCCACCGGCCAGGCGCCGCGCGCCGTGCTGCACGCTTTAGGCGGGCGTGTCGGCGTGCCGGTGCTGGAAACCGGCGACATGGAGGCTTACGAACCGGCGTTCGACCTGCTGCCACTCGCCCAGGCGATCGAACGTGGCGCGGTGTTGATGCGCAACCTCACGTCTGGTCCAGCGGGCCAGGTGCTGGCCATCGCCCCGGACCCGTTCAACCTCGACCTGCGCACCTGGCTCGAAGCCCACGCCAAGGGCGGCGCGGAACTCGCGCTCGCGCTTGCGTCCGACATCGCCGCCTATCTGTCCAAGCAAGAGGCCGCGGCGCGCGCCGTGCAGACGATCCTGAAAGAAACGGGAAACGGCGCACCGGAGCGCGATGTCGCGGCAGTGATCTCCTACGCCAGCGCGACGCAGGACGCGAGCGCGGCGGTGAAGGTTGTCAATTCGACGCTGTATGACGCGCTGAAGACCGGGGCGAGCGACATCCACCTCGAATCGACGACGGAAGGCTTGACGGTGCGCTACCGCATCGACGGCATGCTCGACGACGTGGCGTCGGTGAAGGGCGAGGAACTCGCCGAGCAGATCATTTCGCGCGTGAAGGTGTTGGCTGAGCTCGACATCGCCGAGCGCCGCGTGCCGCAGGACGGGAGCTTTCGGGTTCGCAGCGGCGCGCGCGACATCGACTTGCGCATCTCCGTGATGCCCAGCGTGCACGGCGAAGACGCGGTGATCCGCATCCTCGACAAGCAGGCGATGGTGCGCGCCACGGGGTCGCTGAACCTCGACGCACTGGGCATGGACGCGGAGTCGATGAAGACGCTGCGCGGCCTGCTCGAACAGCCCTATGGCATGCTGCTCGTCACCGGCCCCACCGGCAGCGGCAAGACGACGACGCTTTACGCGGCGCTGTCGGAAATCGACCAGCGGCGCGACAAGATCATCACGATCGAAGACCCGGTCGAGTACCAGATCAAGGGCATCCTGCAAATCCCGGTGAACGACAAGAAGGGCCTGACGTTCGCGCGCGGCCTGCGCTCGATCCTGCGCCACGACCCGAACAAGATCATGGTCGGCGAAATCCGCGACCAGGAAACCGCCGAGATCGCCGTGCAGGCCGCCCTCACCGGCCACCTGGTGCTGACTTCGGTCCACGCGAACAACGTGTTCGACGTGTTCAGCCGCTTCACCCACATGCACATCGACCCGTATGCGTTTGCGTCGGCGTTGAACGGCATCTGGGCGCAGCGCCTGGTGCGTCTCGTGTGCCGGCACTGTGCGGCAGGCCACGCGGCCACGCCCGAAGAGATGAAGACGCTGGAGCTGGCCCCAGGCCAGGCGCCACCGCAGCTGATGCAAGGCAGCGGCTGCGGCGATTGCCGCGGCACCGGTTACCGCGGCCGCAAGGCGATCGCCGAAATTCTGAAGCTCGACGAAGAAATTCGCGAAATGATCGTTGACCGCAAGCCGCCGCGCGTGATCCGCACCGCGGCGCGCGCCGCCGGCACGCGAACCCTGCGCGAGGCCTGCATCGCGCTCGTGCTGCGCGGCGAAACGACGATCGAAGAACTGAACCGGGTCACTTTGCATGCCTGACACCGCGCTCCTGGCCCTGAGCCTTGACGCCTGTGCGTATCTGCCACGCGGCGCGCCGCCGCTTGGCGCGCAGCGCGTGGCCCTGCCGGCGCAGCGCGCTGCCTGGCCGGCCCAGGTGTTCAGCGAGTTGGCGGCGCCGACGACGGCGTTTGATGTCGTGTTGGCCGACAGCGCCGTCAAATATTTCGTCGTCGCGCCGCCGCAGGGCCTGCAACGCTTCAGCGAATTGCGCGACCTCGCGCAGATGCGCGTCGCGGAACTGTTCGGCAGCGACAGCGCGCAGTGGCGCATCAGCGGCGACTGGAACGCCAGCGAGCCGTTCCTGTGTTGCGCCGTGCCGAACGACTTGCTTGCACCGCTGGAAGCCTACGCCGGCAACAAGCTGCTCTCGGCCGCGCCGATCTTCGTGCGCCGCTTCAACGCCGCGGCAGGGCAGATGCACCGCGCGCCGGCCTGGTTCGTCTGCTGCGTCGGCGGCTGGGTGAGCGCCGCGTATTTCGAAGGCGGGGCGTGCCGCAGCGTGCGCTCGACCGCGCTCACGCAGCACGCCGCGCTGGGCCGCTGGCTCGGCCAGGAAGCGCTGCTCGCGAACCGGCCGCTCACCGAGGTCTGGCTCGTCCAGGAGCCGCCGCAAGACCGGCAGCCGCAGGACTTGGTCATTGCCGGAGCCAACGTGCGCCGCATTGCCGCCAAGCCCCACGAGCTGCGTGACCTTGAACTGCTCGGCCAGCTGGCCCCCTCTGAGGGCCCCCAGGGCCGGGCCAGCCCGGCCCGCCCCCCGGGGGGGTTCAAGCAAAGTGGCAAAGCCACATTTGCTTGAGAGGTACCCGCATGGTGGCGCGACAGCTTTGCATCGACTTCGTGCACCGCACCTGGCGCTTCGAGCGTATCGCGGTCGCGCTGTTCATCGTTGCGGCGCTGCTGGTGGCCGCGGCGCTGTGGCAGGCGCGTGCCGGGCGCCAGGCGATCGCGGCATTGCACGCTGAGGCGGCCTCGCTGCAGCGTGCCGGACAAAGCGCGGTGGCGGCGCGCGCCCAGGCGACGATCGGGCCGGAGCGCACCCGGGCGATCAATGACGCGATCCGGCGCCTGAACCTGCCGTGGGAAGACATCCTCGTCGCGCTGAACAAGGCCGCGACCCCACACGTCGCGTTGCTCGCGCTCGAGCCGGAAGTACAGAACAGCGTCATCAAGTTGCAGGCCGAGGCGAAGTCGTTCGACGCAATGCTCAACTACCAGCGCCATCTCGAAGAGCTGTTTCCCGAAGCGGTGCTGACGCGCCACGAAGTGTTGCTCAAGGAGCCCGGCGCGCCGGTGCGGTTTTCTTTGCATACGCGGTGGGCGCCGCCATGAATCGATGGCTACTGCCGCTTGAAGTGCTCGTCGCGCGCGGCCATGCGATGCGGCTGGTTGCCGTTGCGCTGTGCCTTGCGGCGCTCGCGGCGCTGCTGTGGCAAGCCTCGGCCACGGCACGCACCACCGCCGAACTGCGCGCCGAACTGCGCGAGCACCACGCGACGCAGGGCCAGCCCCGTGCTTCGACCAATGCCGACCGCGGCGCGGCGTTCGAGCGGCTGCTCGGCCGCGGCGAAGATCTGGAAACCCACCTCGGCCAGGTGTTCGCCGCTGCGAAGCGCCACGGCGTAGGGCTGACGGTGGGCGACTATCGGCTCGCCACCGACAACGCCGGCGGCTTTCGGCGCTACCACATGGTGCTGCCGGTGAAGGGCTCGTTCAGTGCGATCCAGGCGTTCAGCCAGCAGGTGCTGCTCGACTTGCCATTTGCAGCGCTGGAGGAAATCTCGCTCAAGCGTGCCAGCATCGACGCCACGCAAGTCGACGCCAAGACCCGCTTCGTCCTGTTCCTGCGCCTGCCCGGTGGTGACAAAACGCCGACGATTCCGGCGCCTTCCGCCTCCGCCGTGGAGCGCCCATGAAACCTGCCGTGCGCTGGACCGTCTTGACGCTGGCGCTGGTCGGGGCCGCCTGGCTCGCGCTGTTCTCCGACGACGACGCGGCCTCGCGCGGCGATGTGGTGCAAGCCGGCAAGCCGTCGGACGTGTCGGCTCCACCTCCTGGCGCCAAAGGTCCGGCCAAGCCGGTTTCCGAGCGCGCCCGCAGCGCCCGCGACAGCAATACCGAAATCCTCGAACTGCGCGTGCGCACTGCGAGTTCGGACAGTCTCAAGGCGCTGTTCGCCACGACCAACTTCGCGCCGCCGCGCCCGGCTGCGCCGGCGCCCCGGCCTGCGCCTGCTCCCGTGGCGGTGGCGCCGGTTCCGCAGGCGCCGGCCTCAGCGGTGGCTGCACCCACTGCGCCGCCGCTGCCGTTCCTGTTTGTCGGCAAGCATTTCATCGACGGCTCGCGTTGGGAAGTGTTCGTCAGCCGCGGCGAGCAGACGCTCATCCTGCGCGCCGGGCAAAGCATCGACGCCAACTACCGCGTCGATTCGATTCAGCCGCCGCGCATGATCCTCACCTACTTGCCCCTGGACGAAAAGCAGATCCTCAACATAGGCAACCCGCAATGACTGCCCCCACCCTCACCCGGCGCATCGCCACCCTCCCCGCCGCGCTCATGCTGGCGATGCTGCTGCTCGGCGGATGCGCCGCCGACAAACACTACCGCGATGCGCAATCGCTGATGGCGCAGGGCCGCACCGAGGAGGGATTGCGCAAGCTGCAAGAGGCGATCGAAGCCGACCCGCGCGACGTGCAACTGCGCGCGTCGTACCTGCAGGCGCGCGAGAACTATACGCAGCAGTTGAATGAAAAGGCCGATGCCGCGCGCGTGGCGGAACGCTGGGACGACGCGGCGCAGCAGTATCAGCGCGTCATGCTGTTCGACCCGAACAACATCCGCGCGCGCAACGGCCTGGCCAATGTAGAGCGCGACCGGCGTCACGCCGTCGTGCTGGTGGAGGCGCAGCGTGCCGAAGAACGGTCGGACCTCGAAGTCGCCGCAGCGCGCATGCGGCAGATCCTGACCGAGAACCCCGATCATGCGGGCGCACGGGCGTTGCAGCGCAGACTCGCGGAACGTGCCCTGCGCCCGCCGCCCCCGAACCAGCTCGCCGCCGCGCTGCGCAGGCCGGTGACGATCGAATTCAAGGAGACGCCGCTGCGCCAGGTGTTCGAGGTGCTGTCGCGTACGTCAGGCCTGAATTTCGTGTTCGACAAGGACGTTCGCACCGACGCGCGCACCACCGTGTTTCTGCGGGGCGCGAGCGTCGCATCCGTCATCAACCTGATCCTGTTGACGAACCAGCTGGAGCAGCGCATCGTCGATGCGAACACGATCATCATCTACCCGAACACACCGCCAAAAGTGCGCGAGTACCAGCAACTCGTGGTGCGCAGCTTCATGCTCGCCACGGCCGACGCGAAAGTCGTCGCGAACACGCTGCGCACCATCGTGCGCACGCGCGACGTGGTGGTGGACGAAAAACTGAACATGATCATCGTGCGCGACAGCGCCGACGCGGTGCGCATCGCCGAGCGGCTGGTCGCGCTGCACGACGCGCCGGAGCCCGAAGTGATGCTCGAGGTCGAGATTCTCGAGATCAAGCGCTCGCGGCTGTTGGAGTTGGGCGTGCGCTGGCCCGGGCAGCTGACGCTGGCGCCGCTGCCCACCACGGCGGGTGGCACGCTGACCTTGTCCGAACTCGGCAACCTGAGGCCGTCGACGATCGGCGCGACGATCGACCCGCTCACGATCACGGCGCGGCGCCAGGTCACCGATACGAACCTGCTCGCGAACCCGCGCATCCGCGCGCGCAACCGCGAGAAGGCGAAGATTCTCATCGGAGATCGCGTGCCGACGATCACGACCACATCCACCGCGAGTGGCTTTGCCGCCGAATCGGTGACGTACATCGATGTCGGCCTGAAGCTCGACGTCGAGCCGACGATCTACCTGGACGGCGAAGTCGCGATCAAGATCGCGCTCGAGGTCAGCAACATCGTGAGCCAGGTGCAGACGCGCACCGGCACGCTCGCGTATCAACTCGGCACACGCTCGGCGGCGACGACGCTGCGCCTGAAGGATGGCGAGAACCAGGTGCTCGCCGGGTTGATTCAGGACGACGAACGCAGCACGGCGAACCGCGTTCCGGGGCTGGGCGATGTGCCGATCCTGTCGCGCCTGTTCGGCTCGCAGGCCGACGACAACGCGAAAACGGAGATCGTCCTGTCGATCACGCCGCGCCTGATCCGCAACATCCAGCGGCCCGACGCAAGCCTGGCCGAATTCGACGCGGGTACCGAGTCGAGCATGCGCACCAGGCTGCCCGAGGCCGCGCTCCCGATCTCGGCGCCGCCCACTTCGCTGCCCGTGCAGTCCGAACCCACCAACCCGGCGAGTGACCCGGATACGCAGCCCACGCCGTTGCCACCCTCCCCGCAGTCGTCGCTGAGCAATCCGGGGGCGACGGGTCAACCGGGCGGCAACCCGCCGACCGCGATCCCCCAAGGCGTGGCGCTGCCGGCACCACTGATCGCGTGGCGCGGGCCGAACACGGCGAGCGTGGGCAAGGACATCGCGATGGAATTGATGATGCAAAGCGAATTGCCGATTCAAAGCCTGCCGTTGACGTTCGACTTCGACGCCCTCGCATTGCGGGTGACGAGCGTGACGGAGGGCGACTTCTTGAACCAGGGCAACGCGAAGACCGTGTTCAGCCACCAGATCGACCCCGCGGGCCACGTGTCGGTGGCGCTGTCGCGCAGCGGCGCCTCGAGTACCACGGGCGCGACGGCGCTGAACCGGGTGCTCACGGTGACTCTGCGAACGCTGCGCGCCGCTGAGGGTGCGAGGCTGCAATTGACGCGCGTCGGTGCCCTCGGCGTCGACGGCCGCGAACTCGCGTTGGCGCTTCCGCCGGCGCATGCGATCCGCATCACGCCTTGAGTCAACATCGTGGTCAGCGCGCCGCCTTCCGTGCATGCCGTCATCCCGGCGCAAGCCGGGATCCAGCCTCGCCAGCACGCCGTGGGTCCCGGCGTTCACCGGGATGACGGGTGCATCGCGGCGCAGGCACGCGGCTTCACGCTGATCGAGCTGATGGTCACGCTCGCGATCCTCGGCGTGCTGGCATCGATCGCATTGCCGCTGGCGCAGGTCAGCGTGCAGCGCGGCAAGGAGCAGGAACTGCGCATTGCGCTGCGCGACATCCGCGGTGCGATCGACGCGTACAGACGCGCCTCCGACGAAGGCCGGATCCGCAAGACCGCCGAGTCCACCGGGTACCCGGCGACGCTGGCCGTGTTGGTCGAGGGCGTTGAAGACCAGCGCAGCCCGAAGCGCGCGAAGATCTTCTTTCTGCGCCGCTTGCCTGCCGACCCGACGTTCACGGAACGTGAAGCACCGCCCGAGCAGACCTGGGGCAAACGCTCCTATGCAAGCGACGCCGACGAACCGAGAGAAGGCGACGACGTGTACGACGTATATTCACACTCGGAAAAGGTGGGCCTGAATGGCGTTCCGTACCGCAAGTGGTGAGCGCACGCAGATCGGAGCGGCTGCCGGCTTCACGCTGATCGAGTTGATCGTCGTGCTCGCCATCGTCAGCCTGTTGCTGACGCTCGCATTGCCGCGCTACTTCCAGAGCATCGACGTCTCGAAGGAAACCGTGCTCAAGGAAAACCTGCGCACGGTGCGCGAAACGATCGACAAGTTCTACGGTGACACCGGCCGCTACCCCGAGAGCCTGGAAGAAATGGTCGAGCGCAAGTACCTGCGCAGCATTCCGAACGACCCGATCGCCGAGACGCGCGACACCTGGGTCGTGATCGCCCCGGAAGGCGACGCCAAAGGGCGTGTCTATGACATCCGCAGTTCGGCAACCGGCACTGCGACCGATGGCAAACCGTTCGCGGAACTCTGAGAGCGCCCCCAGGCCGACGACTACGTCGTCCGCCCCAAGGGCCACGAAGGGGCCCGTTCGTGGCCCCTGGGGACTGAGTCGCCCGGCAAAGCCGGATCTACTCAGGAGCCCGCAGCGTTGCGCGCGGCGGCATGTGCGCGGCTTCACCTACATCGGTCTGCTGATCCTGATGGCGATCATCGCGATCGCCGCGGCGGCGTCGATCCAGCTCGGCTCGGTCACGCAACGCCGCGATGCCGAACGCGAACTGTTGTTCCTCGGATCGCAGTTTCGCGCTGCGCTCACGAGTTACGCGCTGGCCTCGACGCCGAACCAACCGCGTTTTCCGAAGACGTTCGAACAGCTCTTGCGCGACCCGCGCGTGCCCGGCATGCGGCGCCACTTGCGCCGCGTGCCGATCGATCCGCTCACCGGCAAAGACGAATGGGGCGTCGTGCGCAGCGCCGACGGCTACATCGTCGGCGTCTACAGTTTGTCGGAAGCCACGCCGATCAAGCGCGGCAACTTTGACGCCGAGTTCGGCGAGTTTGCAAACGCGACGAGCTATCGCCAATGGGTCTTCAAGCCGGCAGCGCAAGCCGCGCAGGTCAGGCGCCCCACGCCGGAAACGAGGGCGCCGAAGAAGTAATGCGATCGCTGCTTATTGATTCGGAACTATTTAACTTGAACTTAGCGAAGGTGCCATCATCTGAGGAGGATGGAAGCAACCGACATGAGATCGCTGTCGCGCGATGCGCGGCACGAAAGGCGCGTGCAGGTCATCCGACTGCGCAAAGCGGGCC
>JANNKM010000388.1:0-4466 GCA_031396305.1 Rhizobacter sp. | reverse complement strand
CTCGACCGCATCGAGATCGGCGCCGGCTCACGCGGCCCGATCACTGAGAAGATTCAGAGCGCGTTCTTCGACATCGTCAACGGGCGCAATCCGAAGTACGTCGAATGGCTGACCCTGCTATGAACGGTCAGGCGATAGAAGTCTCGGCGCGTGACCTGCAGGGTCCGGGCGTCGTGTTCTGCCCGAACCCGAAGATGGCGTTGTGGAGCAACCATCCCAGGGTCTTCATCGACGTGGTGACAGCCGGCGAAGGCAAGTGCCCCTACTGCGGCACGGTATACCGGCTCAAGGCTGGCGAAAAGGTGCACGGGCATTGATGCGGCGCACCGCGCGCCGACGGCAGTGACTGTGGTGCGCACCCTGGTGGTCGCGCCGCAGTGGATCGGCGACGCGGTGATGAGCGAGCCGTTGCTCGCGACGCTGGCGGCGCGTGGCGAGCGACTCAGCGTGGCCGCTCTGCCCTGGGTGGCGCCGGTGTATCGGGCCATGCCGCAGGTGGGCAGCGTGCTGGAGTGGCCTTTCAATCACGGTCGGCTCGACTGGGCCGCGCGCAGGCGCATCGCCAGCAGCCTGCGCGGTCAGTTCGATGCAGCGTATGTGCTGCCCAACTCGCTGAAGGCGGCGCTGATTCCGTTCCTCGCGCGAATTCCGCATCGCCACGGCTACGTCGGCGAAGGGCGCTACCTGCTGTTGAACCGGCGCGTGCCCAATGTGCCAGGCCGCCCGCCGATGGTCGAGTTCTACCGGGCGCTGGCCGGTCCGTCAGCCGGGTCAGCCCCGGCGCCGCGCTTGAGTCTGGATCTGCACACACGAACGCAGGCGACGCAGCGTGGCAACGTGACGGCGGGCCGATACTGGGTGTTCGCGCCAGGCGCCGAATACGGCCCGGCGAAATGCTGGCCGGCCGAGCACTATGCGGCGTTGGCGCGCGCGCTGTTCGCGCGCGACGCCGCGCCGGTGCTGCTGCTGGGCTCGCCCAAGGAGGGCGCTTTGTGCGATTCCATCTCCGCCCAGGCTGCGCCGGCCTGCCGCGTGCTCGCCGGCAAGACGACGTTGATCGAGGCGATGGCACTGATCGCCGCGGCGCGGGGTGTGGCGAGCAACGATTCGGGGCTGATGCACGTCGCTGCGGCGTTCGGCGTGCCGCAGGTGGCGATGTTTGGATCAACGAGTCCGCTGCACACACCGCCGCTGAATGCGCGCGCCCGGGTGCTGTGGCTGAAGGACGAACTGCATCTCGAATGCGCACCGTGCTTCGAGCGCACATGTCGTTTCGGGCACACGCGCTGCCTGGTGGAACTCGTGCCGCAGCGTGTCGAAGCGGCGCTCATGGAGGCGCTGCACACGGGCCGTGATGAGGCGGCGGTTCGTACAATCGACCCCGATCCCAGCCGCAGCCCTTGACGACGAACCATGACCCCGACCCGCGAGTTCGTCCTGAGACTTTCGTGCCGCGACAAGGAAGGCATCGTCTACGCGGTATCCGGGCTGCTCTACCGGGCCGGCTGCAACATCATCGATTCGCAGCAGTTCGGCGACGTGGGCCACGCCGACAGCACCGACTTGTTCTTCATGCGTGTGCACTTCGGCGCGCCTGCACACCTGGACTCCGCGGCGACTCTGGAGCGCTTGTTCACCAACGTGCGCCAGCAATTCGGCATGGAGGCAAGCATCCACTCCCTGGCGCGCCGGCCACGCTTGCTGCTGATGGTCAGCAAATTCGGCCATTGCCTGAACGATCTCTTGTACCGCTGGCAGTCGGGGCAACTGGCGGTGGACATCGGCGCTGTGGTGTCCAACCATCCTGACTTCGCCGAACTCAGCGCGCGGTTCGATGTGCCGTTTCACCACTTCCCGCTCGCCACCGGCTCGGGCAGCCAGGCCAAGCGCGCGCAAGAGCGCAGGGTCGAGGCGCTGGTGGAGGAGTTGGGCATCGACCTTGTCGTGCTGGCGCGCTACATGCAGATCCTGAGCCCCGAGTTCTGCGCGTTCCTCAAGGGCCGCGCCATCAACATCCACCACAGCTTCCTGCCCAGCTTCAAAGGCGCGAAGCCCTACTATCAGGCGCACGACCGCGGCGTCAAGCTGATCGGTGCGACGGCGCACTATGTGACGGCCGAACTCGACGAAGGCCCGATCATCGAACAGGACGTGGCGCGCGTGGACCACTCGCTCAGCCCGGACGACCTGACCGCGGTGGGGCGCGACGTCGAATCGGCGATCCTGGCGCGCGCCGTGCGCTGGCATGTGGAACACCGCGTGCTTGCCAACGGCCACAAGACAGTGGTCTTCAAGTAAGCCCGCGCCATGCCACGCAGCTCGAAGCCGCCGCCGATTCCAACGCTGGCCCTGGCGTCGGCAAACGAGGTCGAGCAGCAGTTCTATGCGGCGCTTCGCGGCGCCGATCTCGAAGGCTTGATGGCGTTGTGGGCGGACGATGACGACATCGTCTGCGTGCACCCCGGCGGGCTGCGCGTGGTCGGGCCGGCAGCGGTGCGAGCGAGTTTCGAAGCCATTTTCAGCAGCGGGCCGATCGACATCCACCCGGAGAAGGTGCGCCGCTTCGAAGGCCCTGCGTTTGCCGTGCACAGCGTGCTTGAGCGCGTGCTGGTGCACAGCACCAAAGGGGACGAGACGGGTTGGGTGGTCGCGACCAACACCTACGTCGAAACGCCAATGGGCTGGCGCGTCGTGTCGCACCATGCCAGCCCCGGTGCGCAAAACGAGCCGCAGGACGGCGCCGACCCGGCGGCAGTGCTGCATTGATGCTCTATCGGGCACCGGTCTGGCTGCCGGGGGGCCACGCCCAGACCATCTGGCCGGCGTTGGTGACGAAGCGCTTGTTGCATGCGCTACCCGACTATCGCCGCGAGCGCTGGGTCACACCGGACCGCGATTTCATCGACCTTGATGTGTTGGGCGAGGCCCCCGACGCGCCGTTGCTCGTGCTCTTCCACGGCCTGGAAGGATCGTCGCACAGCCACTACTCGCTGGCCTTCGCGCAGGCAGCGCGGCTGCGCGGCTGGCGCTTTGTCGTACCGCACTTCCGTGGCTGTTCGGGCGAGATGAACCTCGCGCCGCGCGCCTACCACTCGGGCGACCACGAGGAGATCGCCTGGATCTTGCAGCGCCTGCGCCGCGGCCACACCGGCAAAATCTTCGCGGTCGGCGTGTCGCTTGGCGGCAATGCGCTGTTGCGTTGGGCGCAAGAGGCAGGACAGACCGCCGCCAGCGCCGTGCACGCCGTTGCCGCCGTCTGTTCACCGCTGGACCTGGCGGCGAGCGGGCACGCGATCGGGCGTGGCCTGAACCGGCATATCTACACACGCATGTTCTTGCGCAGCCTCAAACCCAAGGCGCTGCGCAAGTTGCAACAACATCCGGGGTTGTTCGACCGCGACGCGATGCTGGCGGCACGGAATCTTTATGAGTTCGACAACCTGGTCACCGCACCGCTGCACGGATTTCGCGACACCGACGACTACTGGGCGCGAGCCTCTGCCAAGCCGCACCTGGCGCGAATCCGCGTTCCCGCGCTGGTGGTGAATGCGCGCAACGATCCCTTCGTCCCGGCTGCGAGCTTGCCTGGTTCCGTCCCGGCCGGGTCGCACGTGACGCTGTGGCAGCCTGACCATGGCGGTCACGTCGGATTCCCCGCCGGCCGATGGCCTGGCCACATGCGCGCGCTGCCGGAGCAGGTGATGGACTGGTTTGATGCCTGAACTGCGGCGATCATCTGACCATGGATGCAATCGTTGAAGCCGCGCTGCGCAAGTGGCCGAACGTGCCGCACTGTTTCGGCTGGCTCGGCCTGGACGCTCGCGGCGACTGGTACTTGCGCGATGAACGCACCCAGGCAGCGGGCGCGTTCGTGCAGTCCAGGGGCAGCCGTATCGAGCATCAGGGCTTGCGCGAATTCATCGAGCGCAACTATTCGTGTGACGCTGCAGGCTGCTGGTATTTCCAGAACGGGCCGCAACGCGTCTATGTCGAACTCGAATTCGCGCCATGGGTCTGGCGCTTGACGGACTTTGGCGCCGCAGTCGCCGTCGAGTCACACACGGGCCGCGCGGCGCAGGTCGAGTCGGCCTGGCTGGACGAAGCGGGGCGGCTGTTCCTCGCCACCGATCTCGGCCTGGGTCTTGTGCACAGCGTCGACATGGAACGCGCCGGCCGCGCCATCGAGAGCAGCCAATGGCGCGTCAACGAATGTGACTTCAATTCGCTGGCCGGGCGGTTCGGCCATGTATTGAGCCCATCGGCGCGGCGCTCGGCAGCGCCGAGCTAGCTAGGAGCCCGACAGGCTCCTGGTCTGCGCCGCGCTTGCTTAGAATCTATCCGTAAATAATGTTGAGCGTGAGCGGTACCTTGCGGAACGCGATGATCGCTGCGGCAATGTGGTTGAGCGCGATGAAGCTGCGTTCCAGTTTCTCGTATCGCACGAGCAGCTTGCGGAAGCGGTTGAA
>JANNKM010000373.1:0-5374 GCA_031396305.1 Rhizobacter sp. | reverse complement strand
CTCAACCTCTACGACACCAACTGGCCGATCTGGACCTACCAGCAGCAACTGCCGCCGGCCAAGTTCGTTCACAACCAGGAAGACCGCCGAGGCATGGCCATCGAGTCGCTGGTCTCGGGCGGCTGCATCGTCTCGGGCGCGGTCTTCCGCTCGGTCTTGTTCTCCGACGTGCGTGTGCATTCCTATTCGGCTGTCAACTGGAGCGTCTTGCTGCCCGGCGTGCAGGTGGGCCGCCACGCCCGGCTGACACGCGTGGTCATCGACCGCGACTGCATGGTCCCCGACAACCTCGTCATCGGCGAAGACGCCGAGGCCGACGCCGCGCGCTTCGAACGCAGCGAGAACGGCATCACGCTCGTCACGCGCGACATGCTGGCGCGCCTGAGCCGCAGCGCATGAAGGTTCTGCAAGTTGCCGCCGAAGTCTTTCCGCTCGTCAAGACAGGAGGGCTGGCCGATGTCGTAGGAGCTTTGCCGCGTGCGTTGATCGACGCAGGTGCCGATGTGCGCCTGCTGCTGCCCGGGCTGCCGGCGATCCTTGATGCCGTGCTGCACCAGAGAACCGTGCTCGAGATCGGGCCGATGTTCGGCGCGTTGCGCATCAGCGTGCGTTCCGGGCAGTTGCCGTTCAGTCACGTGCCGGTCTACGTGATCGATTCGCCCTACCTCTACCGGCGCGGCGGCGGGCCTTACGAGAACGCGCTGGGCGTCGAGTGGAGCGACAACCTGCAGCGCTTTGCCCTGCTCGGCTGGGTCGCGGCGCACCTGGCGGCCGGCGAGATCGACCCGCAATGGACGCCGCACATCGTGCACGCCCACGACTGGCATGCGGCGATGGCCTGCGCCTACATGGCCGCGCATCCGGGAACGACGGCGCAAAGCGTCTACACCGTGCACAACCTGGCCTACCAGGGCTTGTTCGCCCCGGGCGATTTCTCTCAGCTCGGCCTGCCCTCGGCCATCTGGGCCTCGCACGGCATCGAATTCCACGGCCGCATCTCGTTCATGAAAGCCGGCTTGAAATACGCACGGCGCATCACCACCGTGAGCCCGACCTACGCCAACGAGATCGGCACGAACGAGTTCGGCTGCGGCCTTGATGGCGTGATCCGCGGCCGCGCGGGCGATGTGTCGGGTATCCTCAACGGCGTGGACCGCGACGTCTGGAATCCGGCCGCCGATACGGCACTGGCTTCGCGCTACTCGGCGGCCGATCTTGCAGGCAAGCTGCTCTGCCGCAGCGCGCTGCGCGCTGAATTCGGCCTGGCGGATTCGACTGAGACCCCGCTGTTCGGCGTCGTGAGCCGTCTCAGCGGCCAAAAAGGCCTTGACCTGGTGCTCGCTGCCTTGCCAGCACTGCTGCAAATGGGCGGCCAGTTCTGCCTGCAGGGCAGCGGCGACGTCGCACTCGAAGCAGCGTTCAGCGCGGCCGCGCAGGCGCATCCCGGCAGGGTGGCGGTGCGCATCGGCTACGACGAAGCCCTGGCGCACCGCCTCATTGCCGGTGCCGACGCGCTGCTCGTGCCGTCGCGCTTCGAGCCTTGCGGCCTGACCCAGCTCTACGCGCTGCGCTACGGCAGCGTGCCGGTGGTGCGGCGCGTGGGCGGCCTGGCCGATACGGTGGTGGACGAGACGCCACAAACCTTCAGCGCAGATCGGGCCACGGGTTTCTCCTTTGACGCCGCCACTCCGGCGGCGCTGGAAGCGGCCCTGCGGCGCGCCGTGCTTGCGTATCGCACGCCGGCCCTGTGGCGCCAGCTCATGCTGCGCGGCATGGCGCAAGATTTTTCCTGGAAAGAGGCGGCGAGCCGCTACCTCGCGCTGTACGGCGAAATGCAGGGCCCCAAGACGCGTGCTGCCGCAGCGACGGCCAGCTGATTCACCCCGATTCGGCATCAGCGCCGTCCTCGGCTCGCGTGTCTTTGCATTGCTCGGCTACGAACTGGTCGAAGGCGAGTTGACGCAGCAGGGCGCGCGCGAGCGCATCGACGAGCGGCGCCGCATCAGCTTCGCGCCGCACGCACCGTTGCGCGACGGGCGATACTCGCCGTTCAACTGACACCGCCTTGCGACGGCGCACGCCGCGCGTGCGCCGCGCGTGCGCCGGGCTGGACAGGAGATCGCCATGGAAATCCGCAACCCTCACGAATCCGACTTCAATTCCGCCGCGGTGCGCAGCTTGCGCGCCGATCTGGCCGTGGCGTTGCGCGCTGCGTCGTTTCACGGGCTGAGCGAAGGCGTCTGCAACCACTTCAGCGTCGAACTGCCCGACGCGTCGGGGCGCTTCCTGCTGAACCCCAGGGGCCTGCTCTGGAGCGAAGTCGGCGCCGACGACATCGTGATGATCGACGTGCACGGCAACAAGCTCGCCGGGCGCCACGCCGTCGAGCCCACCGCGATGTTCATCCACGCCGCGATTCACCGCATCGCGCGCAAGGCCTGTGTGATGCACACCCACATGCCCAACGCCACCGCGCTCACGCTCACGGTGGACCGTGCGCTGGACACGCAGCTATCGCAAACCGCGATGCGCTTTCACGGCCGCCTCGCGATCGACGCCCACTACAACGGCCTGGCGCTGGACAACTCGGAAGGCGAACGAATCGCGCACGCGATGCAGGGCGCGGACATCGTGTTTCTCGGCAATCACGGCGTCGTGGTATGTGGTGCGCGAATCGACTACACCTACGACGACCTCTACTACCTGGAGCGCGCCTGCGGCGTGCAGGTTCTGGCGCAATCGACCGGCCGCCCTCTGGCGCCCACAACCGCGGCGATGGCCGAGCGCGTGGCCAGGCAAGGCCAGGGCGAGTTGTTGCAAGCCGAGCTGTTTTTCGAGGCGCTGCGGCGCACGCTCTGAGGTGACTCCAGGAGATCGCCCGCGGGGCTGCGGCGTCGGCGAGCGTGCTATGGACCGGTGGGCCGGCGGCTCGCCGCAACCAGCGCCGGCAAGTGCGCGCTGTCCAGCGCCCGCAGAAATGCCGCGAGCGCCTGCCTGTCGTTGGCGCTCAGGCCGAGCGGTGTGATCAACGCGCTCTGGCCTTCGATATTCGCGCCGCCGCGATCGTAGGCTTCGATCACCGCTTCCAGCGTCGGCATCGAACCGTCGTGCAGATAGGGTGCGGTTCGCGCCACGTTGCGCAGGCTTGGCGTCTTGAACGCGAATGCGTCAGCGGGGTTCAGCGTGATCTCGAACCGGCCCAGGTCGGGTGCCGCGGTGTCGGCAAACGCGGCGAGGTCGGCTCGCGTCAGCGTGGTCCGTACCCCGGGGGCGAGTGGCACGCTGAACGATTTCGCCTCGGCCGCAGCGCTGCTCAGGCCCGTGACGTGGAAGAGGCCGTCGCTGAACAATGCGTCGCGCGCTCCGACCGGGTGGCATGTGGCGCAGCGGCCCGCGTCGGTGAATACCTCGAAGCCGCGTTGTTCGAGAGGCGACAGCGCTGCCGCATCCGCGGCATATCGCCAGCGGTCGAAACGCGAATCGGCGGCGACCAAGGACCGAGCGAAGGCGGCGATCGCCGCGCCGACGCTGTCCATCGAAGCCGGCGCGCCGCCGAACGCGCGTTCGAAAGCGCCGGCGTAGTCCGGCAGGCCACGCAGGCGTGCGAGCACATGGCCCGCCGAGGGGTTGGCCATTTCGTCGGCGTGCAGAAGCGCCGACCAGGGCAGGGCGTCGAGCGACGGTTCGCGCCCATCGTGAAACAGCAATCCCTGCCACGCCACATTGAGCAGCGTGGGCGCGTTTCTCTTCAGGCTGCGGCCCTCGACGCCCAACGCAAGCTGCGACGCGTTGGACGCGAAGCCCTCTTCCGGCACGTGGCACATTGCGCACGACATCGTGCCGTTGAACGACAGGCGGCGGTCGAAGTACAGCTTGCGTCCCAGCTCGATTCGCTGCGGGCTGTCTAGCGTTGCCGGCAGCGGCGGCAGCCCGAATCCGCGGGCGCCGGGAGCCGAGGCTATCGGCGCTGGCCCTGGCGTGGCAACGCTGAGCGGGCGCCCTCGGTCCAGCATTGCCCCCACCGCGATCACGATCCCAACCGCACCCAGCAGCGCAGCCGCCCACAGCCCGCGTCGGTTCATGGCGCGCGTGCGTTGCCCTGGGCCGCAGCCGGACGTTCCAGCGCCAGCGTGCGCAGGTCGTTCAACATTACCCCCAGGTGCAGGAACGCCGCGCTGTAGATCTCACGCACCTGCCCGCGCTCGTCGATCAGGAACACCTTGAGCATGTGCGTCAAGGTTCGCGTGGGGCGTCCTTGGGAATCCAGTTCGACATCGACGTCCTGACCGAAGCCGTCGAGGACGGGTTTCAGGAATCGCACCGAGTGCGTCGTCAGAAACGCCCAGTGCAGCTCGGTGGACTGGGCGTACTCGCCGCCATAGTGGCGCATCTCCTGCGGGGTGTCGTGGGTCGGGTCGAACGACAGCGACACCAGACGCACCCGGCCACGCAAGAGCGGGTCGGCCAGCACCTGCAGCCGAATGCCGACGAACGTTTCGTAGGCCAGCGGACAACCGATCGGATCAGTGCAATAGGTGTAGACGAACGACAGCAGCGTCAGCGCACCCTGGGTGTAGCCAGAGAGGCGGCGCGGGCGCCAGTTGCCGTCGAACACCCAGCCGTCGGCGGCGGCCTGGATGACGGGCAAGCTGTAGCTGCCCGCCGCCGGCGCCGCAAAGTCCTGCGTCGGCCGCTGGACCAGGCCTTTGCCGGGCTCGACCTGGGCGGCGATTGCGGCGGCGCTGGCCAATGCCGCCAGCGTGAGCGCCGCGAACGCTGCGCTTCGATTCAACGTGGTGCGGCCGCCACCTGCAGCAGCCCCGAGCCGACCGCGGCGGTGTTGCTCGCCTTGGCCGAGAACTTCATGTGGTGCGCGCGGCCGAGTTTGAGCTTGTAGAAGTCGACCTCGAAGCTCGGCGTCAGTTCCTTGCCGTCCCAGTTGAAGGCGCGCAGGAATTGCTCGTCGTCAGCGCCTTTCTTGTCCCAGTTGGCGAGCAACGACGAGGTGATGTAGACGCGCTTGCCGTCCCAGCTCTGCGACACCATGTTGACCTGTTTTCCGGTCACCTTCTCGTAGGTCTGCTTCGGCGCTTCGGGATTGCTCAGGTCGAAGTAGCGCGTCTTGCCGTCCATGAAGGTGTTGACCCACAGGCCCTTGCCGTCGGCCGTGATGGAGATGTCCACAGGCAGCGGAATCTTCGACGGGTCGCCGATCGTCGCCACGTCCTTCGCCTGCCACGCGCCGGCCGAGTCCTGCTTGACGAGCCACAGCTTGGAGGTCAGCGCAGTGGCGGTGATGGCCCAGTTGTCGCCGCTCTTCAGGGACCAGCGGATTTCCAGCGGCGCGCCCGGCACGTTGAAGACCTGCTGCGGC
>JANNKM010000307.1:0-3517 GCA_031396305.1 Rhizobacter sp. | reverse complement strand
CGCCTAGACTGAGCCCCTTTCCTGGCCCAACGCGGGCCCGACCCAAAGCCCGACAGGCTCCTAGCCATCGACACCCGGTGACGTATCTGGACATGCCGGCTTGCTGCCCTTTGGGCGATCATGACCCGATCAAGCTCATGCCGTTGAAGTTGCACGCTGGCTGGCTCGGTGCCGGCGTCTTGTTCAGCGCGTCGCTGGCCGCGCAGACGTCTGCGCAGGTCCCGCGCTTCGTCGAAGAGAGCGATCTCGCGGGGCTGCAGGTGCGCTTCGAAGGCGAGGCGGAGTTCATGGTGGGCGGCGGCGTGGCCAGTTTCGACTGCGATGGTGACGGCCTGCCCGAGGTCTACGTCACCGCCGGCGTCAACAAGGCGAAGTTCTATCGCAACCGCAGTGCACGCGGCGGGCCGATCAAGCTCGCCGAGGAGCGTTCGGGGTTGGAGCTCATCAACGCCATCGCCGCGTACCCGCTCGATGTCGACGGCGACGGCCATGGCGACCTCGTGGTACTGCGCGTCGGCGAAGTGCAGGTGTTTCAGGGCTTGGGCAACTGCAAATTCCGGCACGCCAACGGCAGCTGGCGCCTGCGCAGCGGGAACGGCTGGCACACTGCGTTCGCCGCCACCTGGGAGCGTGGCGCAAAGTGGCCCACGCTCGCGATAGGCACCTACCTGGATCGCGAGAAGCCCGAGTTCCCATGGGGCAGTTGCACGCCGGGCATGTTGCTGCGCCCGGCCGCGGCCGGGCCGGGCTTCGCCGAGCCGCTGCTCCTGGCGCCAGGCCATTGCGCGCTGTCGATGTTGTTTTCCGACTGGAACCGCAGCGGCGAGGCGGCGCTGCGCGTCAGCAACGACCGCGAGTACTACAAGGGCGGCCAGGAACAGTTGTGGAAGCTTCCACCCGGCCAGGCGCCGACGCTTTACACCGAAGCACAGGGCTGGAAGCCGCTGCAGATCTGGGGCATGGGCATCGCCAGCCACGACCTGGACGGTGACGGCTTCCCCGAAGTGTTTCTCACCAGCATGTCGGACAACAAGCTGCAGACATTGCAAGCCGGAGCGAGCCAGCCGACCTACGTTGATGTGGCCTACAAGCGCGGCGTCACCGCGCATCGTCCCTACGCGGGCGGCGACGTGCATCCCTCCACCGCGTGGCATGCGCAGTTTGCCGACGTGAATCACGACGGATTGAGCGATCTGTTCATCGTCAAGGGCAACGTCTCGACGATGCCCGACTTCGCCATGCTCGACCCGAACAATTTGCTGTTGCAGCAGGCCGACGGCCGCTTCGTCGAGGTCGGCCAGCAGGCCGGCATCGCCAGCTTCAGGCGCGGGCGCGGCGGCCTGCTCGTGGACCTGAACGGCGACGGCCTGCTCGACATGCTGGTCGTGAACCGCTGGGACAAGGCGCAGTTGTGGCGCAACGTCGGCGCCGGCAGCGCCGACAAAGCACTGCCCATCGGCCACTGGCTGCAGATCCGATTGAAACAGGCCGGCGCGAATCGCGACGCGATCGGCGCCTGGGTCGAGGTGGACCTCGGCACACGGATCATTCGGCAAGAACTGACGGTCGGTGGTGGCCACGCCAGCGGGCACCTCGGCTGGATGCACTTCGGCCTGGGCTCCGCCAGCCGCGTGAAGCTGCGGGTGCAGTGGCCGCACGCGCAATGGGGGCCTTGGCAATCGATCGCGGCCGACGCGTTCTACGTCGTCGACAGAGAGCGCGGCACGAGCGAGTGGACGGCACCATGAAACGCCTGCACCGATCGCGCACTGGCTGGGTCGGTTGGGTGTTGTTCCTGCTCGCGTCATTCGCGTCGTTCGCCTGCGCAGCCACCCAGGCGCAGCCTGCAGCCGCGGGCTCCGTGCGCCTGGCGAAAGACCACAGCGCGAATGTCGCGACCGAGTGGTTCACGCTCGCCTTGCTCCTGACTCAGCAGACGCCCGGATTCAGCCCGCCGGTCGCGTCGCGCGCACTCGCCTACCTGGGCCTGGCGCTTTACGAGTCCATCGCGCCAGGCGTGCCGCACTCCGCCAGCCTGGCCGGGCAACTGAACGAATTGAGTTCCTTGCCCTGGGCGCAGCCTGATGAGCCGCTGCACTGGCCCACCGTGGCCAATGCATCGATGGCGTCGATGACGCGCATGATGTTCAGCAACGCGAGTGCTGAGAACAAGGCCCGTATCGACCTGCTGGAGCGCAACCTGCCAGTGAAGTATGGGCAGGACTTCGATCCGCTGGTCGTCACCTCGGAAATCCAGAACCGTTCGCAGACTTTCGGCAAGCTCATGGCGATGGCCCTGATGACATGGGCGCGTACCGATGGTGGCCACGAAGCCTGGGGGCCGTTGCGCCGCACGCGGCAACCCTATGTGCCGCCCAGTGGCGCGGGCCAGTGGTCAGCGACCCCGCCAGCTTTTGCGCCGGCGTTGTTGCCGTGGTGGGGCCAGAACCGACCGATCGCGCTGAAGCACGCCGATGACTGCCCTGCGCCGCAGCCGCCGGCCTACTCGGAAGATCCGGCGTCGGTTTTCCATCGGGAAGCGCTGGAGGTGTACCGTCTGAGCAACCAGGCGACACAGGAGCAGCGCCAGTTCGCGCTGTACTGGGCCGACGATCCGGGCAAGACGCCGACGCCGGCGGGCCATTGGGTGCACATTGCCACCGATCTGCTGAAGGCGCGAGGCGCGACGCTGGCCGATGCGGCGCAGGCCTACGTCAGCCTCACCATCGCAATGGCCGATGCGTTCATCGCCGCATGGCACGCCAAGTACACGCTGAACCTGCTGCGTCCCGTGACCTATGTGCAGTTGGCGATCGACAGCAACTGGACCCCGGGCCTGATGAATACGCCGCCATTTCCCGAATACCCCTCGGGACACTCGGTGCAGTCGAGCGCGGCGGCGGCGGCGCTTGCGCGCTACTTCGGCGCCGATACGCCCTTCACCGACAACACCCACAACGACCGCGGCTGGGGTCCGCGCAGCTTCAAGAATTTCAAGGCCGCTGCCGACGAAGCGGCGCTGTCGCGGCTGTACGCCGGCATCCACTATCGATTTGCCGTCGAACTCGGCAAGGTGCAGGGCGAATGTGTCGCGCGCAAGGTGCTGGCGTTGAAATTCAGGAGCTGAGAGCACCCCCAGGCCGACGACATACTTCGTCCGCCCCCCGAGCAACTGTCATCCCGGCGAACGCCGGGATCCAGAACGGTGGAGATCGGCAACGGGTGGATCCCGGCGTTCGCCGGGACGACAGACAGAGCCGAAGCAAGGGTTAGCGATAGTGTCCGTTGGGGTTTCGTGATCGTTTGCGACTTGCCAGGTTCCGTTAGCATGCGGGCCGGTGAAACGGGTTCGCTTGGACCCGGTTTCTTCAACAATTTTTCGGCTGACTGCGCCGTGCACCGTCGTTCCAGGAGAGCTTCATGTTGATTCGAATTCTTTGTGTGGCAATGGTCGCCGCATTCACCACCGCGACTGCGACAGCCAAGGACGTCATCGTCGGCGTGAGCTGGTCGAATT
>JANNKM010000292.1:0-1758 GCA_031396305.1 Rhizobacter sp. | reverse complement strand
AACGCCGCCACGGCCACGCCACCCCACAGCGGCAAGCCGCTGTACACCGCAAGCCACCCGGCAAATGCGCCGGCCACCATGATGCCCTCGATGCCCAGGTTCAGCACACCGGCGCGCTCGCACAGCAACACCCCCAGCGTGCCCAGCAGCAAGGGCGTGGCGATACGCAGCACGGCGACCCAGAACGACGCGTGAGTGATGATGTCGGCGATCTCGGTCACGCGCTCGCCAGAAGTCGTTGGGGGGTGAGAAAAGGTTCCACGAAGCGGCTATTCTGGAGCCATGAACAGTTCCACGCCGCGTGCCGACTTCGGTCCGGTCAGCGTCTACTTCGGCCAGAAGTCCGGCAAGTACCCTGACGGCAACCAGGTGATCGTTCGCGGCAGCGAAGCGACGGCCGCATTCGATACACCACAGGTCGCGAACCACATCGGCGCGGCGCTCGACTCAGTCGACCTCGTGATCCTGGGCCATGTACACGAGGACCACATGGCCGGGCTGCAGCGCGTGCGACAGGTGCCGGTGCACGTGCACGAGGCCGACCTGGCGGCCGCTCGAGGCTGGGAGGGCCTCAGCCGCCACTACGGCTACACGCCACCGGTATTGAGCGCGCTGAAGACGAAGATTGAGGCCGAGTTTGACTATGTGCCGCGGCCGGACGCCATCGCCTACGCCGACGGCGCGGTCTGGGATCTGGGCGGCGTGCGCGTGCGCGCCGTGCACATGCCGGGCCATACCGCCGGTCACAACGTGCTGCTGGTCGAGCCGCACGGCATCGCCTTCATCGGCGACATCGACCTCTCGGGCTTCGGCCCGTACTACGGCGATGCAACCTCCAACCTCGGCCAGTTCCGGCGCTCGCTCGCGCGGCTCGAGGATCTGCCGGCGTCGGTGTGGATCACGTCGCACCACAAGGGCGTGCTGACGGATCGCGCCGCATTCGTCAGTGCACTGCACGCGTTCGCGGCGCGCATCGACGAGCGTGAGGCGCGCCTGCTGGACATGCTCGCCGCGGGGCCGCGCACACTGGCCGACCTGGTTCGCCGGCGGCTCATGTACCCGCCCCAGCACCAAGACCTGTGGGTCGACTGCGCCGAGGAGCGGGCGATCAGCCAGCATCTGGACGAGTTGCTGGCGGCGGGCCGGGTGGTGCAGGATGGGCGCGCCTGGGCGCGTGCTTGACGCGCCAAGAGCGAGGCGCGCACCTACTGCGGCAGAGCCTGGTCCGGCTTGCCGTAGTCGCACACCCCTTCGGGGAAGATCTTCTTCAACGTCGCGATCGCCTGCGCGTCCGGGATCCACGGCGCGTAGGTGGCGTCGGCGACTGCGGCGTCGACCGGCTTGCGCGCGCAACGATAGATTCCGCCTTCGAACGGCGCGCCGGCGACAATGCGCGAGGTCGAGTAGATCGGGAACGCCTGCGTGCACGGCCCCGGCGGCTTGTTGTCGATGATGCCGTCCCAGGCGTCGTTGCCGGCGTAGATCAGCTTGCCTTGCACATCAAAACAGCTGTCGACGGCGCGCGCGGGGCGGTTCTCGGCGATGCTCCTGCCCGGGTTGGCGCGCAGGTTGGCCATCCACTCGTCCATCACGGCAATCGCTTCCAGGCTTTGGCTCGCCCTCGGCACGTCGGGCATCGTGTCGGTGAACCAGATCACGACGTGATCGGAGTTGCCCATCTGGCGCATCACGCGCTTGCGCAGCACAAACGACTGCCGCGCGTTGTGCATGTCGAGCTCGCGCTCGAGGTACTGACGG
>JANNKM010000281.1:0-17709 GCA_031396305.1 Rhizobacter sp. | reverse complement strand
GCTCGTGGCGCTGCGGTGTTCTCGCGCAGCGCCAGCTCGGCGCGACGCGCCAGGATGGTCGGCTCAGTTGCTCCAGGCAAACCCACTGCGCGGCGGCAGGGCGAAGCTTCCCATCGCCTCGCCGATGCGCAAGCCTTCGTTCCACTTCGCCATGCGCTCGGATCGCGCGAACGAACCGACCTTGAGTTGCTGTACGCCCCAGCCGACGGCCAGGTGCGGCAATGTCACGTCTTCGGTTTCACCGGAGCGCGCCGAGACGATCGCGCCCCAGCTGGCGGCGCGCGCCGCGTTCAGCGCGGCGAGCGTTTCGCTCAAGGTGCCCACCTGATTCGGTTTGATGAGCGCGGTGTTGCATGCGCCAAGCTGCGCCGCATCGGCAATGCGCTGCGCCTGGGTGCAGATGAAGTCGTCGGCGACGACCTGAATTCTTGGCCCGGCTTCCAGCGTGAAACGGCGCAGCGCGACCGCGTCGTCCTGCGCCAACGGGTCTTCGATGCTGACGATCGCGTAGCGTCGCAGCCAGCCGAGCAGCATCTCGGCCAGCGCGTCGGAGTCGATGTCCCTGCCCTCGCGCGCCAGCGTGTAGCGGCCGCCCTTGCCGAAGTCGCTGGCGGCGATGTCCAGTGAAATCGCGACGTCCTGGCCGGGCGTGTAGCCGGCGTGCTCGATCGAGCGTTGCAGGAATTCGAGCGCTTCTTCATTCGTCTCGAACGCCGGCCACCATCCGCCTTCGTCGGCCACGCCGGCAAGGCGTCCGGCCTTTGCCATCAACACGCCGGCTGCTCGATAGATCTCGGCGGTCCATTCCAGCGCCTGCACGTAGTCGCGCGCACCCACGGCGATCACCATGAAGTCTTGCACGTCGACGCGCCGGCCGGCGTGTGCGCCGCCGCCGAAGATCTGCACTTCGGGCAGCGGCAGGCACAACCCGGTGCGCACATCGGCTCGGTCGTTCGCGAGGTAGCGCCACAAGGGCAGTTGCCGAGACGCCGCCGCAGCGTGCGCCAGTGCCATCGACACGGCGACGATGGCGTTGCCGCCCAGGCGCCGTTTGTCGGGCGTGCCGTCGAGAGCGACCAGCAGTGCGTCATTGGCCTCTTGCTGCGTCACGTCGCGCCCGCTCAGCGCGGCGCTGATCTCGCCGTTCACCGCCGCGCATGCGCGCTGCACATCCAGGCCGCCAAATGCCGCGCCGCCGTCGCGCAGATCCACAGCTTCAGCGCTGCCGGTCGAGGCACCCGCGGGCGCGATGGCGCGGCCGGTCGTGCCGTCGGCAAGCAGGACTTCGGCCTCCACCGTCGGCCGGCCGCGCGAATCCCACACGCGTCGGGCGTGGACCTTGCTGATGGTCTGGGTCACCGCATCTCCTGCATCCAGCGCGCGAGCACCTCGTCCAACTGCGCCACCGGCGTGGCCAGCAGCGCGAGCGCCGCGCGGCGCACCGTGTTCTTCTGCGCGTCATCGCTGATGTACTCGACGGGCGACTTGCCGTCCACCCGCGCCAGCAGCAGCCCGGGCAGCAAGTGTGCGGCGCGTCGTTGCAGCACCGCCCAGTGCGTCCAGTTCACGCCGGCAGCGTAGCTCTCCACCAGCGCTTCGAAACACTCCGCGAACGCCATCTTTGCAGTTGGCACCCACAGACACTTGAGCAGAAGATGGTTCAGGCAAAACGCCAGGTCGAACGCCGGGTCACCGTACCAGGCGCATTCGGCGTCGAGGAAGATCGGCCCGTCGGGCCCGAGCATGATGTTCTTCGGGCTCACGTCGCCATGCACCAGCGCTTCATGCGTGCTGGCGGTGGTTCGCACCAAGGCACGCAAGGCTCCCGCCACGCCCGGATGCACCTGGGCAGTCGCCTCGAGATAGGGAGCGAGGCGGATCGCATGAAATATCGCGTCCGTCGGGAAACGCTGCGCCACCTCCGGCCGGCCAGCGGTGGCCGCGTGGATGCGCACCAGCCGCTGACCCACTGCCGCGGCCGCGGCGCGCTCGGCGCGGCCCTCGCGCAACTCGGCCTTCCACAGGCGGTGCCGCGACGGCTCCAGATAGTCCATGATGAACAGCCCCGCGGCTGCATCGTGGCCGCGCAAGCGCGGCACCGCGGTGGCATCCACTGCGCCGGCCACCTCGATCCACGCCACCTCAAACGCGTTGCGCGCCACCGGCGCTTCCCACAACGCCGCGACGCGAAGTTGCGGCAGCGAACGTTTCACGCACACGGCGCCCTGGCGCAGATCGATGCGCCAGATGTCGGACGACACACCTCCGGTCAGCGCCTCGCAGCGCGGCACTTCGCCGGGCTCGAGCAATCCGGCGCGAGCCAGTGCCGCCATCACTTCGGCAGACAAGGCGGAGCATGGTGTGGTCATGCGGGGCGGGCCGAGCGGCAGGCGCAAAAGTGAAGCGCCAGTCCGACGCGGTCAACAGAGGCGAGAGTCAAATTGTGACGCTGCCCGCGGCGCGCGGCGCAGGGATCGATCCCGCAGCCGCGGGCGGGAGCGTCAGACCGACGCCGCGTTTTGCTCCCGACTCGAGCCTTCGTAGCACCGGCGCACGGCTTCGCCCATGCTTTCCATCCACGCCTTTTGATCGCTCGACAGGTTCGGAATGCACAGGAGCGACGCCAGGCGATCTCCCGTGCCGAGCACGAGGCCCTGGGGCGAGGTGGCCGCGGCGAGCCCGCCGGCAGCCACATCGGCGGCAATCCGGGTCAGGTTGTCGCTCAATTGCCATTTACGGGCGATGATCTCGAACAGGCGATCGCGCCGCAGACCAAGCGACGGCACCAGCTCCGGGCTGAAGCTCCAGGGTTCATTCGCCTCCACGCTGTCCATCGAGCGCAGCACCGCGGACCAGGCGGCGTTGTGCACCAGGCCCATCAAGTAGCCTTCGAACGGATCGTGGCCTTCGCTGCGGGCCAAGGCGGCGCACAGTTGTGCCTTGTGTTCGGTGTGCTCCCAGAGCCGCTTCACGGTGCACGTCACGAGTTCGCCACCGCGCGCGTGGAACACCGGCCGCAGGACGCTGCGCGCGATTGCGCTTTGCAGCCCCAGGGTACCGATCAGGCGGATCGCGTGATTGAGTTCAACGACAGCCTCGCCGCGCCGGTAATGTGCGCTGTTCGCGACGCGCATCACTTCAGCCACCAGCGTCATGTCGCGCGACACATATTCGGACAGCTGCGTCGACGAACTCGCCGAGCCACGCAGGCGCGCCAGCAGTTGCGGAACGACGGCGGCGGCACGCGGCAGCAGGCCTTGGTGCGCGCCGGCGTCCGAGGCGAGGAGATCAAGGACTTGCAGCGCCCGGGTTTCGCGGACCCCCGGTGGCGCATGCGCAGCGCCGGGCTGGCCGATCAGCCAGGACAGGAATGCCGCTTCGATGCCGCGCTCGCCGGGCCGACCCTGCGCCTGCGGGTGCACTGTCGGCTGCGCCGTGGGCGCGGCAGCGCGCAGCCCGGCCGGTACGGCTGCCGCGGGGACGTCGATCGGTGGCGCAGGCCGCGCCGCCGCAAAGAGTCGAGCGAACCAAGCTTTCATGGGAGCATGTTCCTGGTGTGATCCAGGTCTCGGCTCGGATATCGGCGCCAAACGGCAGGACTTGAGGGTCACTCGAAACTATCACACCGCGCCGGCTGGGCATGCCTGCAGCGGCGCCAGGGCAGGCCCGGCGTCCCGGGTCAGTCGTCGTCGTGATCGTGCTCGTGGTTGTGGTCGTCGCTCTTGCGCGGCTTCAGGCCGATCACCGTGCCTTCGCGCCGCAGGTCAGCGCCGCCGAACTGGCGGCCGCTGCGCAGATCGATGACCACGCCTTGCACCGAGCCGATCGCGGCAGTGCACGCGTTCGCGCCGGCCACCGTCCCCAGGCCGAGGTGGCCGCGCCCGCGCAGCACGTCTTGCGCGGCGACGCTGAACCTGGGTTGCTGGAAGGCCTCGACGCCTTCGCAGGAAATGGTTCCGGCGGCGCCCGTGACCGACCAGCGCGGCGCGTTGATCGCCTGCTGGATCGACATGCCGTGGTCCACCAGGTTCAGCGTCACGTTGAGCACCGAGTTGATGATCGTCGCGCCACCCGGCGAGCCGAATGCGGCGACGGGCTTGCGGCCTTTGAAGACGATCGCTGGAGACATCGAGCTGCGCGGCCGCTTGTTCGCCGCGACATCATTGGCGCCGGGGTTTCCGGTGGCCGCATTGAACGCCGGCACGAAGTTGAAGTCGGTGAGTTCGTTGTTCAGCAAGAAGCCGTAGCCCGGCACCATGATGCCCGTGCCCCAGGTGGCCTCGATCGTCGTCGTGTAGCTCACCACGTTGCCCCATTTGTCGACCACCGAGAAGTGCGTCGTATGCGACGGGCGGTGCTCGTCGTCTTCATGCTCAGGCGAGAAATGCCGCTCCTTGTCGCCTTGCGCGTCGGCATCAAAGGGCAGCGGGTTGCCCGCCGCGGGAGTGGGCATGCGCAGCGTCGGGTTGATCAGCGCCGAACGTTCACTCACATACTCGGGATGCAGCAGCCCCTTCTTCGGCACGCCAACGAAGTCTTCATCGCCCATCCACACGGCGCGGTCGGCAAAGGCCAGACGCATCGCCTCCGTCATCACCTGCAGGGTGTTCGGCGCGCCGAAACCAAAGTCTTGCGCCGCGTCGCCGATCGGGAAGCGCTCCAGCAGCAGCAGCATCTGGCCCACCGTCAGCCCACCAGACGACGGCGGCGACATCGAGGCGACCCGCCAGCCGCGGTAGTCAACGCTCACCGGCTTGCGGATCACCACGTTGTAGTTGGCCAGGTCTTGCAGCGTCATGCGGCCCACACCATCGCCGGCGGTGGCAGTGCGGCTGCGCTTCTGTGCCTCGACGATCGCCTGCGCGATTTCACCCTTGTAGAACACGTCCGGGCCCTGTTGCGCAATCAGGCGAAGCGCCCTCGCCAAGTCGGGCTGCAGCAACAGATCGCCTTCTTTCAGGGCCACGCCGCCGGGGCAAAACACGGCAGCGGTCTCGGGCTGGAGCGTATTGCGCCCGCCTGCTCCACAGGCGATGTTCGCGGCGAGGAATCGATTCACCCGAAAACCCTGTTCCGCCACCGCGGTGGCAGGCGCGATTGCGTCACGCAGCTTGATCGTGCCGTAGCGGCGCAAGGCCAGGTCCACCGCAGCCAGCGTGCCGGGTACACCCACCGCGAGTCCGCTCGTCGACGCCGTGGCGAATGGCAGCGCAGTGGTCCCGTTGAGCATGAACTGTGTGGGTGTCGCTGCTGCCGGCGCCTTCTCACGCCCGTCGATCGCAAGCGTGCGCTTGTGTTTCGCCAGATGCACCATCATGAAGCCGCCACCGCCGATGCCGGAGAACTGCGGCTCGACGACGTTGAGCATGAACTGGATCGCCGCCGCCGCGTCAACCGCGTTGCCGCCACGCGCCAGCACGTCGGCGCCGGCCTTCGCCGCCAGCGGGTGCGAGACCGACACGACGCCCTTGCGAAACGCCACGCCGTCCCAGGGCAGATTCGTCGCCGGCAGGGCGATGCCCGGCGGCGTACCCAAGCTCTTGGCCGATTCATGCGCCGGCACCGCGAACGCCGCGGCGCTCGCCAGGCCGAGCAAGCTCAGACGCAAGCCGCTGCGCAGCGACAGGGTGGTGCGAGGGAACATGGAGTGGCCTCCAACGGATGAAGTGCCGCGACGCGGTGGCGCCGCGCGCGGCCGGTGAAAAACGCCTGCCCGCGGCCATGTTGCCACGCGCCGCGCGGCGCCGGGCCCCAGGAAACTGCGGATGGCGCGCTGCCGCCCCGCGCCGACACTGTGTGGTTGCATCTCGAAGAATCAATCCCGCGAGCCTGAATCCGCGAAGGCGAAAACACGATGAACGACCCCTACCTCGGCGTGCCCAGCGGCAGCTATTCATTCACCGCGCAAGAGCGCATCGTGCACGGCGTACCGGCCGGCGCGGCGGTGGCCGCTGAAGCGCAGCGGCTCGGCGCGCAGCGCGTGTTCATCGTCTCCGGCCGCTCCCTCGCCGCGCTGCACGACGGGCCGTTGCAGCGCGTCATCGCCGCGCTCGGCGCGCGCCACGCCGGCAGTTATGCGGCGGTGCGCGCGCACAGCCCACGCGAAGACGTGATCGCCGCAGCGCACGCCGCGCGCGAATGCGGCGCCGACCTGCTGCTCGGCGTGGGCGGCGGCTCGGCGATCGACGCAGCCAAGGCGGTGCAGATGTGCCTGTGGCTGGGGCTGCGCACACCGGCCGCGATGGAGCCGTACCGCGAAGGAGCCCCTGCCGAGGTGGCACGCGCGATCGAAGCGCCTGCCCATCCGATCCGCATGCTCGCGCTGTCGACCACCTTGTCGGCGTCCGAGTTCACCGGCATGTGCGGCATCACCGACAGCGCAAGCCATGCGAAGCAACGCTTTTCGCACCGTTTGATGGTGCCGCGCAGCGCCGTGCTCGACCCGGCGGCGACGCTGCCGACGCCGCGCGATTTACTCTTCTCCACGGCGATCCGCTCCGTCGACCATGCCGTGGAAACCTGGTGCTCGCCACTGGCAACGCCGGCCACCGAGGCGGCGTCATTGCAAGGCTTGCGCCTGCTCGCGCAAGCGCTGCCGGCGATCGCGCGCAACCCGAGCGATCTGAAGCCGCGCATGGACGCGCAGTTCGGCATGTGGCAGGCGTGCACGCCACTCGCCGCCGGCGTGCAGACCGGTGCCAGCCACGGCATCGGCTACGCACTGGGCGCGGGCTTCAACGTCGGCCATGGCCATACCTCGTGCGTGATGTTGCCGGCCGTCTTGCGCTGGAATGCCGCCGTCAATGCTGAACGCCAGCGGGCACTGTCGCAAGCCATGGGCGCACCCGATCGGCCCGCGCACGAGTTGGTCGCCGAGCTGATTGCGCAGCTCGGCCAGCCCGGCAACCTGCGCGCCGTAGGAATACGCCGCGAGCAGCTCGACGAACTGGCGCAACGTGCGCTGGTCTATCCGCCGGTACTGGCCAATCCGCGGCCGATCAGGAGCGCTGACGACGTTCGCGAGATCCTGGAACTGGCGTGGTAGGCCCTGCGCTACCCATTGCGTCGAGGTTTGCGATGCGCTCGTGTCGATGTGTTGCACCCGCGATCGTCGCTCTGGCCACGCTGGGTTGCTCCTCGCAGCAGCTCTACGGCGTCGGCCAGGCGTGGCAGCGTCAAGAGTGCAACCGGGTCCAGGATGCGCAGGAGCGACAGCGCTGCATGCAAAGCACGGCCACCTCTTTCGACGAATACCGTCGCCAGGCCGAGCGAGCCAGGAGCGGCAGTTCGCGGCCGTAGGACGCACACCGTGCCCGCAGCGGCACACGAGCGCGCGTCTCTGGCGGTTGGGCCGACATCACGACCTGATCGGTGCGGCGCCGCGCCCCTTTCAAGCGCTTTCACCCCGTCATTCAACCTTCGACGTATCAGACCAAGTTGCACGAATGCGCTAATGTTCTGCCCCGGCGGTGCCCGGCCCAACGCATTCGCATTGACTTGGAGTTGAAGGAGTAGCGATGATGTGGCTGCGCATGATTCGAGGCCTGTGCTGCCTCGCGGCTTTGGGCGCGCTGGCCGGTGGCGCGGGTTCGCAGGCCGGCCGGGCCGGGCTGCCGGCAAGCGATGCCTGGCAGGCGGCCGACAAGCTGATCGCCGAGCAGAAATTCGACGCGGCAGCGACCGCCGTGGCGGCGATACGCGAATCCGCGCGCCGCGCGCGCGACCACGAGAACTGGACCCTGGCCCTGGTACGCGAAGTGCAGTTGCGCATGGGTCTGCACGGCCATGAAACGGCGGTGCACTTTCTGCGCGAACAGCCCTGGCCCGACGACGCCACGTCGCAGCTGGTGTTGCGCCTGTTCTACGCGCAGTCGCTGACCCAGTACGCACGCGCCTACGGCCACGAAATCCGCGGCCGCACCCGGGTCGAGAGCGCCCCCGGGCCAACGCCAAACGTCGTCGATCTGAAAACCTGGACCGCTGAGCAGATCGACGCCGAGGCGAACGCCGCGTACGCCACGGTGTGGCGCGACCGCGCCGCGCTGGGCGCGCAGCCGCGCTCGCGCGTCGAGCGCTACCTGGCGCGCGGCAACTACCCCGACAGCGTTCGCGGCAGCCTGCGCGATCTCACGGCCTACCTGTGGGTCGAGCATCTGGCGGACACGTCGGGTTGGAGTACGGCGCAGACCAACGAGCGCTATCGGCTCGACGTGGCGGCGTTGCTCGCCGGCGATGCGACCGGCGGCGCGGGCGTCGCGGCGCCAGGCACGGCGGCGGGCCCGGCAGCAGGCCCGGCGCCAGGCACGGCAGCGACGGTGGACCCCAGCAACCCGGCAGCCCACCCGGTGCAGCGCCTCGCGTCTGTCCTGAACGACTTGCGCGATTGGCACGCGAGCCGCCATGGCGCCCGTGCAAGCGCTTCCGAGACCACCGCCGCGCGCAGCGCGCAGCTCGAGACACAGCTCGAACTCGCGCGCCGGCTGTCGCAAGTCTTCACCGACGCGGCCGACCGCCAGGCGATCGTCACCGACCTGGACCGGCGCCTTGCCGGCGCCCGCGACATCGCCTGGTTCGCCCACGGCAAAGCGCTGCAAGCCGAGTTGTTGCTCGCGCTCAACCAGCCGGTGCAAGCGCACACGGTAGCGCGCAGCGGGCGCGACGCATTCCCGGCAGAGACAGGCGGGCAAAACTGCGCAGCGCTGATGGCGCAGATCGAAGCGCCTGAGTTTTCATTGCAGGCGATGGCCGCGGACTTGCCGGGCAAGCGGTCGCTGCGCGTCACGCACCGCAACCTGCCGCGCCTGCACCTGCGCGCCTACAAGCTCAGCCTCGACGCACGCCTGGCCGCGAACGGCGCACCGCTGCCAGACCACCGCAGCGTGACCGATCTGCTGGGCAAAGACGGTTCGCAACGCGCCGGCCTGCTGGCCCAGTGGACGGTGGAGCTGCCCGCCACGCCCGACTTCGCCGATCACGCCACCGACATCACGCCGCCGCTCACTGAACACGGCATGGTGATGATCGTCGCTTCGCCGAGCGCAGACTTCCGCAGCAGCGGTGCAAACCGCATCGCGGCAACGCCGCTGCTGCTGACGAACCTGGTGCTGACGACGCGCCCGCAACCCGGGCACTACGAGGTTCAGGCCTTCGACGCCGCCAGCGGCGCCGCGCTCGAGGGCGTTGAAGTGCGACTCTACGAGTACTCGCCGCGCGCCGCGGTGGCGCTGTTGCCGCGAACCCCGGTGGCCACTGCGCGAACCAACGCAGAAGGCATGGCCTTGCTCGCGCAGCCGCGCGAGCAACGCGGCTACTTCATCGCCGCGCGGCGCGCCGGCGTCTGGGCGCTGGCTGCGGAGTATCTGAACACCCCGCCCGAGACGCAGGCGTCCGCCGGTGCGTCAGCGTTCATCTACACCGACCGCAGCGTCTACCGGCCCGAGCAGAAACTCGCGTTCAAGATCGTCGCCTACCGGTTCAACGCCGCATCGGGCGGGCGCGGCGCACTCACCCAGCACACGCTCGCAGCCGAGCAAGACATCGACGTGCAACTGCTCGACGCGAACCAGCGGGAAGTCGAGCGCCGGCGCGTGCGCACCAATTCGTTCGGCACGGCGTCGGGAGAGTTTTCGATTCCGCCCGGGCGGCTGCTGGGCCAGTGGGCGCTGCGCGCGAACAACGGCCATGCGGCGGTGCGCGTCGAGGAATACAAGCGCCCGACCTTCGAAGTGACGCTGAAAGAGGCCGCCGATCCCTACCGCCTCAATCAAGCGGTACGCATCCGCGGCGACGCGCGCTACTACTTCGGCCTGCCGGTGACGACCGGCTCAGTACAGTGGGGCGTGAAGCGCACGCCGGTGTATCCGATGTGGCACTTCTGGGGCCGCCGGCACGTCGATGTGAGCGAGCAGGTGGTGGCGGGCGGCAACGCAGCGCTCGACGCGCAAGGCGCCTTCGAGTTCGGATTCACGCCCGGCGCCGACGAACGCCTGAGCAACCGCCGCCGGGCCGCCCCAAGACGGTTGCTCGCCATGGGCCACGAAGGGGCCCCTGCGGTGCCCTCGGGGGGCGGGCGCGAAGCGACCGGGGGCGAACATACAGACCAGCGCGGCGGCGTGAGCTACCGTTACCAGGTCGAGGCGACCGTCACCGACGAAGGCGGCGAATCGCGCAGCGCGACGCGCGGGTTCCGGCTCGGGTTCGTGAGCGTCGAGGCAACCCTCGCTGCCGAGGCCGGCTTCGTTCGCGCCGGCAACCCGTCGCGCATCAACGCCTTGCGCGCCGACCTGGACGGCGCGCCGCGCGCGGGCCCGGCGACGTGGACGCTGCACGCGCTGCAAATGCCCGGCAGCACGCACACGCCCGGCGAGGCGCCGGTTGCGCTGCCTGACGACGAAGCCGCGCAGCGCGAACCGCGCACGCCGGGCGACACGCGTCAGCCGCGTTGGGCGGGCGTGCCTTCGCTCCTGGACACGCTGCGCCACTGGCCGGCGGCCGCGCCACAGGCCCGCGGCAGCGTCACGCATGGCAGCGACGGCCAGGCCGCGATCGACCTGCCTGGCCTACCGGCAGGCGCTTACCGGCTGCGCTACCGCACGCTGGACCGAGCCGGCGCCGAGTTCACGACGCAGCGCGACTTCCTCGTCGCCGAAGAAGGCGCACCGGTGCCGCTCGCCGCGGCGCTGATCCCGGAGAAAGCTTCGATTCCGGTGGGCGACACGCTGCGGGTCTTGGTGGCCACCGGTTTGCCGGATCAGCCGATCGGCGTCGACCTGTGGCGCGGCGAGCAGCGCATCGCCCGCCATCGGCTGACCGCCAATGCGCTCGGCCGCGCAGGCGCAGCCGACGCAAGCGCGGTCAGGGGCACGCGCCTGCTCGAAATTCCCATCACGGAAGACTTGCGCGGTGGCTTCGGCATTTCGCTCATCGGCGTGCGCGACCACCAGGTGATGCAACTCAGCCGCAGCGTGATGGTGCCGTGGGACGACAAGGATCTGAAAGTCGAGTTCTCGACATTTCGCGACAAGCTGCGTCCTGGGACCAAGGAAGTCTGGCGCGTCGGCGTCAAGCCGGGGCCGGGCAACCCGAACAGCGCCGAAGCCGTGAGCGCTGAATTGCTTGCCTACATGTATGACCGCAGCCTCGACACTTTCGCGCCGCACACGCCGCCGTCGCTGGGCTCGATCTGGCCCACCCATTGGTCCGCGCCCGCCGCGGCAACGAGCGCCGGCGCGCGCAGCGCCTTCGTCACGTACAGCCACTGGCCGCAGGTGCGCAGCGGGCCCGGGCTGATCGCCGATTCGTTGCAGTGGTTCGGCGGCTATGCGATCGGCGGCATGGGGCGTGGAGCGCTGCAGATGCGCCGTCTCGAAAGGAGGGATCGGGTCGCTGAAATGAGCATGAGCGACCTATCCAAGGCCAAATCGATGCCCGAAAGCGCCGCGCCCGCCAGAATGGCTCTCGAAAGTGCGGTGGGCGCACGCCAGGGTGGCGAGCCGATGCAGAGCGAGGCCAGGTCGGCCTCGGCCGACGTAGCGCCGCGCAGCAACTTCTCCGAAACGGCGTTCTTCCAGCCGCACTTGTTGACCGACAAGGACGGCAGCGCATCGATCGAATTCACCGTTCCCGATTCGGTGACCGCGTGGTCGGTGTGGGTGCATGCGCTGGCGCGCGACATGCGTTCCGGCTCGACCCGGCGCGACGCGCACAGCGTCAAGGAACTGCTGGTGCGCCCCTACCTGCCGCGCTTTCTGCGCGAGGGCGACGAGGCCGTGCTGTCGGTCCAGGTCAACAACGCCGGCGACGCCCCGCTGTCGGGCCAGGTCAAACTGGAAATCAGCGACGCCGTGAGCGGAGCCAACGTGGACGCCTTGTTCCTCGGCGCCGGCGCCGACACCGAGCGCGTGTTTCGCGGCGTGCCGGCGCGCGGCTCGGCGACGCTGCTGTATCGGCTCAAGGCCCCGGCGCGCGTGAACGGCTACGCGGTGAAGGTGCTGGCCACGAGCGGCAGCCATTCCGACGGCGAACTGCGCGCCTTGCCGGTGCTGCCCTCGCGCTTGCATCTGGCGCAGAGCCGCTTCGTCACGCTGCGCAACGCCGACGCCAAGGTTCTGAAGTTCGACGATCTGCGCGGCGCCGACCCGACGCGCATCAACGAAGCCATCACGGTCACCGTCGACGCGCAACTCTTCGGCTCGGTCCTGTCCGCCGTTCCCTACCTGCAAAACTACCCTTACGAGTGCACCGAGCAGACGCTGAACCGCTTTGTCTCGAGCGGCATCCTGGCCAGCGTGTTCAAGGACAACCCGGCCATCGCCAAGCTCGCCGCCGAGATGGCGAGCCGGCCGACGCGCACCGAAACGTTTGCGCGCGACGACCCGAACCGCAAGCTGTCATTCGAGGAGTCGCCGTGGTTGAACCAGGCGCAGGGCAAGGACTACGCGGCGCAGAACGACGCCGACCTGGTGCGCGTGCTCGACCCGACGGTCGCGAAAGCCGAGCGCGACGCGGCGCTCGCCAAGCTGTCGCAGATGCAACTCGCCAGCGGCGCGTTCCCGTGGTTCGCCGGCGGCCCGGAAAGCCCCTACATCACGCTGTACCTGATGGCTGGTCTGGCGCGCGCTGCCGAGTTCAACGTGCCGGTTCCGAAAGGCCTGGTGCAGCGCGGCTGGGCCTACCTGGCCAGCCACTGGCGCGAACAGTACGCGACGCGCCTGATGAGCCGCGACTGCTGCTGGGAATGGCTGACCTACCTGAACTTCGTGGCCTCCAGCTACCCCGACCCGAGCTGGGTGAACGGCGCGATCGCACCGGCCGAGCGCAGCGCGATCCTCGACTTCAGCTTCAAGCACTGGACCCGGCACTCGCCGATGCTCAAGGGCATGCTTGCGCTGACGCTGAAGCGCGCCGGCCGCGGCGCCGACGCCGCGCTGGTGTTCGCCAGCGTGATGGACAGCGCCAAAAGCAACGCCGAACAAGGCACGTTCTGGGCGCCGGAAGACCGCTCCTGGCTCTGGTACAACGACACCATCGAGAGCCACGCGTTCGCGCTGCGCGTGCTCAGCGAACTGCAGCCGAACCACGCCAAGCGTGACGGCTTGATCCAATGGCTGCTTCTCAACAAGAAGCTGTCGCACTGGAAGAGCACACGTGCCACCGCCGAAGCAATCTACGCCCTGGTGCACGCGATGCGGCAAGACAAGTCGCTCGGCGTGCACGAGCGCATTTCGGTGAGCGTGAACCAGAGCCGGACCGACTTCAACTTCGAGCCGCAGCGCTACACGGGGCGCGGCAACAGAATCGTGATTCCCGGCGCGATGGTGAACGCGGGCACGGCCGACATCCGCGTCGAGAAGTCGACACCCGGCTTTGCGTTCGCCTCCGCCACCTGGCACTTCAGCACCGAACAGTTGCCGTCCGCCGAGCGCGGCGACTTCTTTCAGGTCAGCCGCAAGTACTTCCGCCGCGACAGCGTGGGCACGGACGTGAAACTCGTGCCGCTCGCCGAGGGCGCGCAGGTCAAGGTGGGCGATGCGATCGAGGTGCACCTGAGCCTGCGCACCCGGCACGCCGCCGAGTACGTGCACCTGCGCGACCCGCGCGGCGCCGGGTTCGAGCCCGAGAACGTGCAATCGCGCTGGCGCCACGACCTCGGACTGGCGTATTACGAAGAGGTGCGCGACTCGGGCGCGAATTTCTTCTTCGAGCAGTTGCCGGTGGGCGAGTACACGTTCCGCTACCGCATGCGCGCCAACATGGCGGGGCAGTTTCGCGTCGGCCCGGCGACATTGCAGTCGATGTACGCACCCGAATTCACCGCGTACTCGGTGGGCCACAGGCTCGCGGTGCAATAGGCGCAGACCGCGGGGATCATTCCTGGCCCCCTGCCGCCAATTGAAACTCGCGTCATCGAGGGCAGAATGCCCGCATGCCGATGTCGCTCGTTCGCTTGCCCCCTGACGCGTGGCCCGCGCTTGCCGAGTTGATTTTTCGCTGCAACCGGCGTTCCGACGGAGGGGTTCACTGCCTGCATGCCGCGCAGGGCACAGACGTCGCCTCTCATGCGGCGGAACTGCGCGCCTTGCACCCCGACGAAGCGGCCTTCTGGGCCATCAGCGACGGCGCGCAGCGGCTTGGCGTTGTGGGCTGCGAGTTCGAACCCGCGTTGGCGCGCGCGTGGCTGCGTGGCCCGCTCGTGATTGACCCGCGCCGGCTGGAAGGCACGGTCGCGCTCGTCGCTGCAGGCATGGAAGGCGCACTTCCCGCGGTTCAGCAGTTCGACGCCTTTCCCGCAGCCGATGCAGACCTGCTCAACCGCTGGTACGCCACCGCGGGCTACGAGGCTCTGCGACTGCACCGTGTCCTGCGCGCACCGGTGGCCCAGGCGCACGCCAGCTCGCGCGCCGTGAGGCAAGCGGCCGCTGGCGATCTGCCGGCGCTGCTGGGTCTGCACCAGGAGCTCTTTCCAGGCGCCTACGTCGGCGAGGCCGACTTCCACCGTGCACTGGCGCCAGATCGTGACTGCGTGCTGTTCGTGGCCAGCGGCGATGACGCGGCCCCCATCGGATACCTCTACGTCAAGGACAACCCCGTCGAACAAGAAGCCTACATCGACTACCTCGGCGTGATGCAGGCGCAGCGCGGGCGGGGCTTCGGCCGGGCCTTGCTCGACTCGGCATTCAGCTGGGCCGCGCGCCGTGGCCACGGCCATCTCGCGCTCACCGTGCGCCAGGACCGGCACAGCGCGCTCAGCCTGTACCAACAGGCCGGGTTCGTCGAGGTTTCGACGGGCCGGCACTGGCGCAAGGTGGCAAGCCGGGCCCCTTGAGCCGGGCTGCGTGCGCGGGGCGCCGGCCGACAATGCATGCGCCGCGACGATTCCCAACTCGCGTGTCTGATGCGAACCACAGCCAATCCGTACCAACCACCCGATCAAGCCAACGAGACGCGCGCAGCGGGCACCACCGCCTCGGCCTCGATCTCCACCTTGTAGCCCTGCCCCACCAGCGCACCCACCTGCAGCAAGGTGTTCGCCGGCCGGATTGCGCCGAAGTAGCGGCCGTGCACGGCGCTCACCGCCTCCCAGTCGTGCACGTCCGTCAGGTAGATTCGCGTTCGCACCACGTCTTCCAGCCGACCGCCGAGCGCCGTGATGCTCGCGGCGATCTTGTCGAGGATGTAGGTCGCCTGTGCGGCCGCGTCATCTGCACCAATGAGTTGGCCTGTGCCGTGGGTGGCGGTGGTGCCGCTGACCGAGATCCGGTCTCCGACGCGCACGGCGCGCGAGTAGCCGGCCAGCGGCTCCCAGCGGCTGCCGCTGTCGATGCGCCAGCGGTCGGTCGTGCCGGGCACCCTCTGGCGCGGCCACACGGGAGGCAGGGCGTCGAGGTGGTGGCTCAGGTCCCCTGAGGCCGTGAGGAAGGGTGGCTTGCGGTATTCGTCCCCGCAGTCGCCGGGCAGGCGCTGCGTGGCTTCGAACGCGTTGCCGAGCCAGGCGTGATCTTGCGCGTCGAGCGCAAGTGCGAACAGCGCCAGGTTGTCGACGCGGTGTTCCGACTCGCCGAGCCTCGCGCCGACGATGGCTGCCGCGACAGCGGGTTGCTCCAGCACCCAGCGCGTCGCGACGTTGGCGAGCGACACGCCGTGTTTGCGGGCAATTCGCGCCGCCGCCTGCAATACGGCTTGCAGCGCGCTCCAGCCGCCCACGGCGTCGATGAAGCGCCCGTACTTCATCTTGCTCCAGTCGTTCACTTGCGCGGGTTGCGCAGCGCCGAGCCAGCGCTCGCTGAGGAAGCCTCCACCCAGGCTGCCGTAGGCGAGCAGGCGCACGCCGCGGGCCAGGCACAGGCGCGACATGTCCTCCAGCGCGCGGCGGTCCAGCAGCGAAATGCAGACCTGGTTGCTCGCCACCGGAAAACCCTGGGCGAGCAGCACGCGCAGGTGCTGGGTGTCGAAGTTCGTCAGCCCCAGGTGCGCAATCAGCCCTTCTTCGCGCAGGTGCGCGAGTTGCTCGAAAGCGTCCAGGTACTGCGGGTGCTCGAAGCTCCACCAGTGCAGTTGCATCAGGTCGATGCGGCTCACGCGCAGGCGGTCGAGTGCGCGCTGCACGCCTTCGCGCACCACGCTGGCACTCATCGCGCCTGGCTGCGGGCACCACTTCGTGAAGGCACGAACGCCCTGGCCCTGTGGCGAAGCGAGCAGCGTACCCGCGATCACTTCGGCCGAGCCGTAGTGATCGGCCATGTCGAAGGTGTCGAAGCCCGCTGCGGCGTACTCGGCCAGTGACGCCGCGGCACGCTGCGGGTCGAGCAGCGCACCGCCGCGCTCCATGTCCGCCACTTGCCACAGGCCGGTGACGATGCGCGAGATCTCCAGTCCCGGCGCGAGCAGCGTGCGCTCGGGTCGGCCCGGCGCGCCGGGTCTGCTGCGCGCGGGGCCGTCCGTCATCGTGCCGCCTCCCTTGCCGCCCTGCCCCGCCCCGGTCTTCACTCAGCGCGGCAACTTCGCTTGCACGGCCTGCACGTCTTCCATCGACATCTGGCCGACGGTGACGACTTCACCGCTGACAATGCGCCAGGTGCGAAACGGCCCGACGATGTCGCCATTGCGGTCGAACTGCACCGCGCCGATCACACCGACATAGCGCACCGGCTTCTTGTCCTTGATGAGTTGCAGCGCCTTCGCAAAACCTTGCGGCCCGGCGTGCACCACTTCGCCGCCGGGTTCGGTGATTTTCCGGATCGAGTCGCGGATCGCCGCGGCTTCGAACTTGCCGGCATGCGCAATTGCCAGACCCAGGATCGCGCCCGCGTCGAAGGCACGGTCCGCGGCGGGCGCTCCGGCGTCGAAGCCGCCGCTCATTGCCGGATAGGCCTGCGCAAAGAACTCGGTGGACGGCGTGCGTGTCGGGCCCGACGACGTGCCGAACGCATTGCTCAGGTACTGCGCGCCCACGCCCTTGATGAAGTCGGCCGAGTTCATGCCGTCGTTGAGCAAAAATCGCTGCGGCCCGCCTTGCTGCACCCAGGTGCGCACGATCGTCGTGCCGTCTCCTGGGTAACCGATGAAGTAGAGCGCTGGTGCGTCGCCCTTCAGTGCATTCGTCACTTCTGCTGCATAGGAGGGCTGCTGCGGGTTGTACGGCGTGACGCCGACGACTCTGCCGCCCAGCGCCTCATAAGCGCGACGGAACTCGGCGAGCATGTTCACGCCGAAATCATTGTTGACGTGGATGATCGCCAGGCTCTTCATGTTCTGATCGATGGCGTACTTCGCCGCCGCCGTGCCTTGCAGCGCATCGCTCGTGATCGTGCGGAAGAACCAGCCGTTCGTCTTGCCCTCGACCGCGAGTTTGGTCAGTGTGGGCGAGGTCGACGCGGGCGAGATCTGCACCACGCCCGCCGGCCCGGTGACCGAGGTGACGATGGGTATCGACACCGAGCTGATGATGCCGCCGATGAGGGCCGGTACTTTCTTGAGATCGACCAACTGGCGCGCCTGGTCCACCGCCACTGAGCCCTGGCTTTGCGCGTCGCGCAAATCGAACGCCAGCGTGCACCCGGCGATGCCTTGTGCGCCCGCCGCCTTGTTGAGTTCGCCAAACGCGAGTTCGACCGATTTGCTCGCCGCCTGGCCGAAGCGCCCGGCCGCACCGGTGAGCGAAACCACCATGCCCACGGTGTGGGTGCAGCTCGGCGCCTGCGCGGCGGCGTG
>JANNKM010000208.1:0-29167 GCA_031396305.1 Rhizobacter sp. | reverse complement strand
CCGCTTCACGCCGTTGATTTCCTGGTAGTCCTCATGGCCCTTGCCGGCCAGCAGAATCACGTCGAACACCCCGGCGTTGGATACCGCGTGTTCAATCGCGGCGCGCCGGTCGGTGATCGGCAGGGCCCGCCCCGGAGGCATTCCAGCGACGATCTGGGCGACGATCTGCTCCGGACTTTCGTCGCGCGGGTTGTCGCTCGTCACGACCACCTGCTGCGCATGGCGCGCTGCGATTGCTCCCATCACCGGCCGTTTGCCCGGATCGCGATTGCCGCCACAGCCGAACATGCACCAAAGCCGTCCGCCGCGTTTGCTCGCCAAGGGTGCGAGGGCGAGCAGAGCTTTTTCCAACGCGTCGGGCGTGTGTGCATAGTCCACCACCACCGCGGGCGCGGCCTCCAGCCCGTCGACGCGCTGCATCCGGCCCGGCACAGGCGTGAGATGGGAGCAGGCGCGCGCCGCGTCGATCAATGCAATGTCGAGCGAGCGCAAGCCGCCGATCACCGCCAGCAGATTGCTGACGTTGTAATGACCGAGCATCCGTGTGCTCACTTCGACACACTGCTCGCCTTCGGTTGCGTCAAAGCACAGGCCACCGTCGCGATAGCGGACATTCTGCGCGCGCAACCGCGCGGGCTGGCTCGCCGAGTACGTCCACACGCTGATCGGTTGGTCGCGCAACTGGTCGGCCAAGACCGCGCCACGCTCGTCGTCGATGTTGATCACCGCCGCCTTCAACCCCGGCCACTCGAACAGTTTCAGCTTTGCCGCCCAATAGGCCTGCATCGAACCGTGGTAGTCGAGGTGGTCCTGCGTCAGGTTGGTGAACATCACCACGTCGAGGTGCGTGCCGTTCAGGCGCTGTTCGGCCACCCCGATCGATGATGCTTCGATCGCACACGCGTCCAGGCCCTGCTCGACGAATTTGCGCAGCGTCGCATGCAGCGCAATCGGATCGGGTGTCGTCAAGCCCGGGTCGCTGAGCGACGCGCCGACACCGCCCGGCGCCGGCGGCACACCGCTGCCGAGCGTGCCGATCACGCCGCAGCGTCGACCGAGCACCGACAAGGCCTGCGCAGTCCACCAGGAGGTCGAAGTCTTGCCGTTCGTTCCGGTGCTCGCCAGCATCGTCAATTGGCGGCTCGGCTCGCCCAGGAAGCCGCTGGCGATGGCGCCCGCCTGCTTTTTCAGATCGAGCACCGCGGCCACGCCTTCCAGCCCCTCCCAGTTGAACGCCGAGGCGCCCTGCGCTTCGACCAGGCAAGCGCGCGCGCCGCTGCGCAAAGCGTCGCGCACGAACCCTCTCGCGTCGTGCGCGGCGCCGGGCCAGGCGACGAACGCGTCACCCGGGGTGATGCGCCGGCTGTCACTGGCCAAGGCGCGTGCACCCCGCTCGAACAGCCAGTTCACGGCGGCCTGCGACGAGGCGAGCGAGGTCAGCGCCATCAGAAACTCTCCTCGACACCGGCTGCCGGATCGGCGATCACTTGCGACTTCACGTCCAGGTCGGGCGGCACGGCCAGAGCGCGCAGCGTTTGCTGCACGATTTCGCTGAACACCGGCGCCGCGACATCGCCGCCGAAGTACTTGCCGTTGCTCGGCTCGTCGAGCATCACGGCGACGATGATGCGCGGCTTGCCGATCGGCGCCATGCCGACAAACCAGGAGCGGTACTTCTTGTCGACGTACACGCCGCCTTCTTGTTTGTGCGCGGTGCCGGTCTTGCCGCCGACCGAGTAGCCCATGGTCTGTGCCTTCGGCGCGGTGCCGCTTCGGCCTGCGGCCAGTTCGAGCATGTGGCGCACCTGCGCCGCTGTCTGCGGTGACATCACGCTCACCCCGGGCGCGGGAATCTGGTCCTTCAGCAACGACGTGGGCAGCAACACGCCTTCGTGGGCGAATACGCCATAGGCGTGCGCGAGCTGGAACAGGCTGGTCGACAACCCATAACCAAAACTCATCGTCGCCTGTTCGATCGGCCGCCAGTTCTTGTACGGGCGCAGGCGCCCCGTCACGGCGCCGGGGAAATTGATCTCCGGCTTGTGGCCGAAGCCGACCTGGCTGAACAGCTCCCACATTTCGCGCGGCTGCATCTGCATCGCCATCTTCACGGTACCGACGTTGCTCGACTTCTGGATCACTTCGTTCACCGTCAGTGCGCCATGCGGATGCGCGTCGCTGATCGTCGAGCCTGTCACAACCACCTGCCCCGGCGCCGTCTGGATCACGGTATTCGGCGTGACGCGCTTGGTCTCCAGCGCCAGCGCCACGATGAACGGCTTCATCGTCGAGCCCGGCTCGAAGGTATCGGTCAGGGCACGGTTGCGCAGCGACACGCCCACGTGCTTGCGCTGCTGCCCCGGCGTGTAGCTCGGGAAGTTGGCCATCGCCAGGACCTCGCCGTTTTGCGCGTCGAGCACGACGACGCTGCCGGCTTTGGCCTTGTGCTCGCGCACCGCGTCGCGCACGCGCTGGTAGGCGTAGAACTGGAGCTTGGAGTCGATGCTCAGCTGCACGTCGCGTCCATGCACCGAAGCGACGCTGTCGCCCACGTCTTCGACGACTCGGCCGAGACGGTCCTTGATGACGCGCCGCGAGCCGTTGCGCCCGGCGAGTTCTTTCTGGAACGCGAGCTCGATGCCCTCCTGGCCCTGCTGCTCCAGATTCGTGAACCCCACCACCTGGGCCAACGCCTCGCCCTCCGGGTACTTGCGCTTGTACTCGCGCACCTGGTGCACGCCCTTCAGTCCGAGGGCCAGCACATCGGCAGCGACCGGGTCATCGACCTGGCGCCGCAACCAAACGAAACTGGGGTTGCTGTCGAGCCGGTCTTCGAGTTCCTGCGCGGTCATCTCCAACAATTTCGCAAGACGCCGACGCTGCGTCTTGTCGGCGACCACGTCTTTCGGAATCGCCCACAGCGACGCGGCGGGAACGCTGGAGGCCAGGATCAGGCCATTGCGATCGACGATCTTGCCGCGACTGGCCTGCAACTCAAGCGTGCGCGCGTAGCGGATTTCGCCTTGCTTCTGGAAGAACGCCGCGTCGATCCACTGCACATAGACCGCGCGGCCGAGCAGAAGCGCCGAGCCCAGCGCGACCAGCAGCACCAGGAACTTGGAGCGCCACGGCGGCGTCTTCGACGCGAGCAACGGGCTCGACGCGTACATCACGCGGTGCGACTTGGGCACGGCGCCGCGCGGGGCCTTGCGCCTGACCGCGCTCAGCGCCTTCATCGGGCCGCTCCGGCGACGCTTGACGCCGGCGTCGACCCACCCGCCTTCGGCACACTGACGTAGAGCGTGACGGCCGGCGTGGCGTTGCGCATCGCAAGCTTGTCGCGCGCCATTTTTTCGACGCGCAACGGTGTCGCCTGCGCCTGCTTTTCGGCGAGCAGGCGCTGTTGATCATTCGTCAACGCGCGCTCCTCGGCGTGCGCACGGTCCAACTCGGCAAACAGCTGACGCGACTGATACGACACGCGCACGAGGTAGACGCTGCTGGCGAGCAACATGATGAGGAGCACGACGTTGACCCGGTTCACCGCGACACCATCGTTCGTTCCGCGACGCGCAGCACCGCCGAACGCGCACGCGGATTCGCCTGGATTTCCGCAGGCGAGGGTTTGATGCGGGCAATGGCGCGCAGCCGGTGCGGCAAGGCCGGCGCAAACGGCGCGCGCCGGTCGACGACGTCGCGGCTTTCCGTGGCGATGAAGGTCTTGACGATGCGGTCTTCGAGCGAGTGAAAGCTGATCGCCGCCAGGCGCCCACCCGGCGTGAGCAGGTCGAGCGTGGTGCGCAATCCGCTCGCAATCTCGTCGAGCTCGGCATTCACGGCGATGCGCAGCGCCTGGAAGGTGCGCGTCGCCGGGTGTTGCGCGCCCTCGCGCGTTTTCACACAGCGAGCGACGAGTTTCGCCAGTTCACCCGTCGTCCGCACCGGCTGGCCGGCGTCGCGGCTCGCCACGACCGCCTTGGCGATGCGTGCCGCGAAGCGCTCTTCGCCGTAGTCGCGTATCACCTCGGCCAGGCCGCGCTCGTCGGCGCGCGCGAGGAATTGCGCCGCCGTTTCACCGGAACTGGTGTCCATGCGCATGTCCAGTGGAGCGTCGAAGCGAAAGCTGAAACCGCGGCTCGGGTCGTCGATCTGCGGCGAAGACACGCCCAAGTCGAACAGCACACCGTCCAGTCGCAGCACACCGGCCGCCTGCAGCGTTGGCGCCATCTGCGAGAAGCGCGCGTGGTGCACGGAGAAGCGCGGATCGTCGATGCGCTGTGCGCCTTGCAGCGCTGCGTCCACCGCGCGTGGATCGCGGTCGATCGCCAGCACCCGCGCGCGCGCCGACAGCCGCGCCAGCAGCGCACGGGTGTGGCCGCCGCGCCCGAAAGTCGCGTCCAGGTACACGCCGTCCGGCGACGTGACGAGGGCATCGATCGCCTCGTCTCGCATCACGGTGGTGTGTGGCCATGGGTCCGGGGCAGGCATCAAAAGCTGAAGCTCTTCAGCGACTCGGGCATGTCAGACTGCATGACTTGCGCTTCGTGCTCGGCGTGCGCTTTCGCATCCCACAGCTCGAAGTGGCTGCCCATGCCGATCAGCATCACGTCGCGCTCGAGTTTCGCGGCAGCGCGCAACTCAGGCGAGATCAGGACGCGCGACGAGGCGTCGATTTCCACGTCCATCGCGTTGCCGAGGAACACGCGCTTCCAGCCGCTCGCGTCCATCGGCAGTGCGGCAACGCGGTCGCGAAACACCTCCCACGCCGGGCGCGGGAAGAGCATCAGCGAACCCACGGGGTGCTTGGTCACGGTCAACTGGTTCACGCCCATCGCGGACAGCTGTTCGCGATGGCGCGCCGGCATGGAGAGCCGCCCCTTGTTGTCCAACGTCAAGGCCGAAGGGCCTTGAAACACGACGTTTGCCACAAACCCCCACTAAAGTGCACTGTTCGCCACTTTAGCGCATCACCCCAGGGGGGTCAATTCGACTGCGTCGAAAAATCAATCAAATCAAAGACTTAGCTTTGGAACTAAATGTAACTTCAAGGAGCGGAAATTCCTTTCGAAATAACGACTTAGATGAATGACTGAAAGCATTGGGTGAGATTATTCACAGCCCCACACTGCGCGGCGCAGCGAATAAAGAGACAATCGCCACTTCGTCATGCCGTGAAAACGTTCACGGTCTTCTTGCCTCGCGACTGCCAAACGAGACCATGTCCACACGCCCAACTCCTCCAAGCAGCACTGCCGAAGCCGGACTCAAGTTGCGCCAGACCCAGGCGGAATACACAGCGGCGCGCCCGATCAGCCAGGCGGGTATCAAGCCGATGATGTCGAGTTCGAAGATGTACGTCTGCCGCCGCTGCCAGGCCAATTTCAAGACCGGCAACGGCAAGCCCGACGCGCGCATTCCCGGGTTGGGCAAATGCAATTCCTGCCTCGCGGCAGGGCCGGCGACGGTGTAAAGACTCAGAGACCAGAGTTTGTGGGCTTGACTCCCTCTCCCCGAAGGGGCGAGGGAGCAATACCTGCCGCAGCAGAAAAACTCTCAAGCTCTCAGGCGATCAAGAGCCTGAGTTCACAAGAGCGGCGCCACGCCGAACGCCCAGGCGTGCACCCACAAAATGAACACTGCGTAGAGCAGCAATCCGCCGACGACGGCAATGACATCATTCGCCGGTCGTTGCGGCAGCGCCGGGACGGTGCGAACAGGACGGCGCTTGAGCGAGATGCGGTCCGCAACCGCCCACGCCAAGAAACTGCCAAATAGCAGCACGTCGGCCAGCGTGCCGTTGACGAGCAAGTGTGCAAGCGCCCACAGCTTGGTCGCGAGCAACATGGGGTGTTTCGTCGCCGTCTTGACTCGGCCCGGCAAGTAAACCGCCAGCAGCAGCACGAACACCGGCAGCAGCAGCAACAGCGCGACGTGGCGCAGCGCAGGGGGCGGCAGGAACAACACCACCGGCGCCAGGCGTGCAACGCCGTAGCCGTAGATCATCAACACCAGGCCGACGCCCGCGACGACCGAGTACATGCCTTTCCACGCTGCCTAACCGCGCTGGGCGAGCTGGGCGTCGCGCCACGCGGGCGCGATGATGGAGACCGAATGGATGCCGAAGAACAACACCAGGCCGACGATGAGCAGGGTCACGACATACTCCCACAAGGAAAGGCACGGCCGCCCGAAGTTTACTTGACCCCAAGGGCCACGAAGGGGCCCCTTCGTGGCCCTTGGGGCGGACGACGTATGTCGTCGGCCTGGGGGCGCTCTCATGCGCCCGGATCAGGCGTGCCGAGTTTAGGGCGACGCGCGCTTCGGACTCTGCTCACCGGCAGAGCCTGGTGCGCCTTCACCAGTTCGCTTCGCGCTCCGGCGTTGCGCTGATGCGGTGGATCGACAGATCGGCGCCGTCGAATTCTTCTTCCTGCGTGAGGCGCAGTCCCATCACCGCCTTCAAAGTGCCATAGACGACGAAGCCCGCGACGAGCGCCCACGCCACGCCGAGCAGCGTGCCGACGAGCTGGCTCAAGAAGGTCACGCCACCCAGCCCGGCAAACGCGGTGCTGCCGAAGATGCCGCAGGCAATGCCGCCCCAGGCGCCGCACAGGCCGTGCAGTGGCCACACGCCGGGCACGTCATCGATCTTCCACTTGTTCTGCGTCAGCGTGAACATCGTGACGAAGATCGCCCCGGCCACGCCGCCGGTCGCCAGCGCGCCGATCGGATGCATCAGGTCCGACCCCGCGCACACCGCCACCAGGCCGGCCAGCGGCCCGTTGTAGACGAAGCCCGGGTCGTTGCGGCCGAGCAGAGCCGCGACCAGTGTGCCGCCCACAAACGCCATCAGCCAATTCACGGCGACCAGCCCCGAGATCTTGTCGATCGTCTGCGCGCTCATCACATTGAAGCCGAACCAACCCACTGCGAGCACCCAGGCACCGAGCGCAAGGAATGGAATGCTCGACGGCGGGTGCGCCGAGATCGCACCGTCCTTGCGGTAGCGGTTGCTGCGCGCGCCGAGCAACAGCACTGCCGGCAAAGCCAGCCAGCCACCGATGGCATGCACGACGATCGAACCCGCGAAGTCGTGCAATTCAGCGCCGGTTGTCGCTTTCAGCCAGGCCTGCACGCCGAACGCCCCATTCCACGCCACGCCTTCGAACAGCGGATAGACCAGACCGACGATGACCGCGGTGGCGATCAACTGCGGCCCGAAGCGCGCGCGTTCCGCGATGCCACCGGAGATGATCGCCGGCACTGCCGCGGCGAAAGTCAACAGGAAGAAGAACTTGACGAGGTCGTAGCCATTCTTTGCTGCCAGGGTTTCCGCGCCACTGAAGAATTGCACGCCATACGCCACCGAGTAGCCGATGAAGAAGTAGGCGATCGTCGACACGCTGAAATCGACCAGGATCTTCACCAACGCGTTCACCTGGTTCTTCTTGCGCACCGTGCCCAGTTCGAGGAAGGCAAAGCCCGAGTGCATGGCCAGCACCATGATCGCGCCGAGCAAGATGAAAAGGGCATCGCTGCCCTGTTTGAGTTGTTCCATTCAACCTGGCCCTGTTGAGTCGGGGGAGAACGCGATCGGCGCCAGCTTCGCACCTTCGCCACGAGTGGCCGCGATGATACGCACACCCGTGGCGCGTCGAGGACCACCCCGCTTTGGGCACAGCGCAGCGTCACGCCGTGCGCGCGCCGCTCAGTTCGACTCTTTGATCAGACGCCCGGCGGCAGATTGAACCGGCCGCGCATTCATCGGGTACAGGCGCGCGAAGATGCGAATCTGATCGCCCGAGATTTCCACCGGTTGCTTCATCACCATCCACAACACACCTTCGTTGCATGGTGGCGTGGTCATCGAGCCCATGTAGGTGAAATAGCTGCGCTCGGCGGGCAACAGGGCGTTCAGATCGAGGGTCGCCCTGGCGGCAACCTCTTCGCCCTTTTCGAGCGGCAGGTTGTTCCACACCGTTTGCACGATGGGGTGCGCGCTGCCTTGGTCGAGCAGCACCGCGATCACGGCCAGGCGGCCGTCCATGTCCTTGTGCACGAGGTGCGCCACCATGTCGAACTGGCGGCCGTCGATGCGTTCTTCCGAGGGGCGGTGAAAGTGAAACTGGACCAGGCTGTAGCGCCGCCCCATCACTTCAATCGAGTTGCCTCCGGCCACGTTGACCTGCACCGTGTGGCCGTTGTCGATGACACGAAAGTTGCTGGGCCGGTATTCAATCTGCACCGGGTCGAGTTGCAGCTTCATGCCATCGCGAATGTCGATCGGGCTTTGTCTCTCGCCGCTCGAGCACTTGCTGAACTCAGGTTTGAGGCGACCCCAATTCTGCGGACCTGAATCGCCTTCATACGCCCAGGGCCCCGCCGGGCGCGGCGGCTGCGCCTTGGCCACACGCTTCTTCGCTGAGCCGGCAGCAGTGCTGTCCTTGGCCGCCTGTGACGCCGCGGAGGGCGTCGGCGAATGCGCGGCCACGCGCAGCGCCTGGCCGTCGGTCGTCTTGGTCGCACCGAGCCGCTGTGCCAGGCGTTCGCGCAGCATGTCCAGCGGGTCTTGCAACACCCGGCGTTCCTTCGTTGCGCGTGGGTTCGGCGCACTGGCCGGTTCCCGAACGGCTGCACGCGGCTCAGCAGCCTCGGTCGTTTCCTTGGGTGGTTTGGCGGACTGCGGTCCGGCCGGCCTGGAAAGCTCCTGGGCGGCAGGCGCCTGCGCCGCCTCGGTCGGTTTGGCCGCGCGTGATTTCTTCACAACCGGCGGTTTCGCGTCAGCGGCGATCGAGCTTTCCGCGCCCGCCGCGGAAGCGAACAATGCCAGCACCCATGCGCAGGCCAGCGTGATGCAACGGGTTCGCGACTTCAGGACATTCGTGGCGGCGTTGGCGTGCATGGTGCGTCGGGGTTTCGAGGGACACCCGCAGGGCTGGGCGTCAGGCCCGGATATCGGCCGATTCGGCAGCAGCTTGAGAACACCGGCAGTCCGGCGTCGGCGTCGCGTCGCACACGGCTTCACCTTGGCGTAATAGTGTGAAGCGAGCCGATAGGCCGGATTCTGTGCACCCGCGCGGCCTTGCAGCCGCACGGGCGTGACCGCCATTCCTCTGGGCCGTGCATCGCTGCACAGCTCGGTGCCACCTACCCGCCGGCTTGTGCGGAGCCACACTTCCAAACGATGCAGACGAATCCGCACCGTTCACGCCGGCCTATTTGGTGTTGCTGCGCGTAGAGATTGCCCGTTTCACCCGGCCCAACGGGTTGCCCCGCCGAACCGACTCGTCTCTGTTGCTCTGATCCTCACCTCACGGTGGACAGCCGTTAGCTGCTACGCCGCCCTTTGCAGTCCGGACCTTCCTCCAGTGCGCCCTTTCGAGCCTTGCACCAGCGGCGGTCTGGCTTGCTTCACGGGACGATTGTCCCATGCGCCTCGGCAGTCGCGCGCATTGCGGCATCATTCGCAATCCAACCGCACGAGGAGCACCCCATGAAATTCGAGAACGTCCTGCAAAGCATCGGCAACACGCCGCACATTCGCGTCAACCGGTTGTTTGGGCCGGCGCAGGTGTGGATCAAGTCGGAGCGCGCCAATCCCGGGGGGTCGATCAAGGACCGCATTGCGTTGTCGATGGTGGAAGACGCCGAGCGCAGCGGGGCACTGAAGCACGGAGGCACGATCGTCGAGCCGACTTCCGGCAATACGGGAATCGGCCTGGCCATGGTGGCCGCCGTGAAGGGCTACAAACTGGTGCTCGTCATGCCCGACAGCATGAGCATCGAGCGGCGCCGGCTGATGTTGGCGTATGGAGCGACGTTCGAATTGACACCACGCGAGAAAGGCATGAAGGGTTCGATCGCGCGAGCGCAGGAAATCGTTGCTGCCACCCCCGGCGCCTGGATGCCGCAGCAGTTCGAGAATGCGGCGAACATCGAAGTGCATGCGCGCACCACAGCGCAGGAAATCGCCGCCGACTTCTCCCAGGGACTGGACGCACTGATCACCGGCGTGGGCACCGGCGGCCACATCACCGGCTGTGCGCAGGTGCTCAAGGCGAAGTGGCCGAAGCTGAAGGTTTTCGCCGTCGAGCCCACGGCGTCGCCCGTCATCAGCGGTGGACAGCCCTCGCCGCACCCGATACAAGGCATCGGCGCGGGCTTCATCCCGAAGAACCTGCACACCCAGCTGCTGGACGGCGTGATCCAGGTCGAGGCCGAGGCGGCGCGCGAAATGGCACGGCGTTGCGCGCGCGAAGAAGGCGTGCTCGTCGGCATTTCGTCGGGGGCGACCTTGGCGGCGATCGCGCAAAAGTTGCCCGAGCTGGCCCAGGGCGCGACCGTGCTCGGCTTCAACTACGACACGGGTGAGCGCTATCTGTCGATCGAGGGCTTCTTGCCGGCCTGAACACCGTCACATCGGCGTAGAACTCGCGATCCTCACAAGGAAACGCACGGCCGCCCGGAGTTTCCTTGCCCCCCGCGGGGGGCGGACGACGTATGTCGTCGGCCTGGGGGCGCTCATTGCCCGGCCACCAGCCGGGAACACCGAGCACCGGCAAGGGCGCGAAGGGCGGTTCAATCGGCGCGGACTCGCCTGACGCATGCGCCGCGTCGCCCAGCCACACATGCGCCGTGATTGCCTTGCGTGGCTGGACGAGCTTTTCCAGCAAGGCATGGCCGACGATGGTCAGTCGCGCGTCGTGCCACAGGGCGCGCTGGGCGATGAACAGGTCTTGCCAGTCGCGCCGCTGCAGGGCCGATTGCAGTGGGCTCGGCGCGGCGAGCAGCGCGCCGTTTTCGTCGAACAATGTCAGGCGATCCCGAACCGCACCGCGAGTCGCGCCGCCACCCTGGCGCGCGATTTCCCCGGCGTGCAGCAAGTTGATGCGGCGCTTCAACACGGGCCAGCGCAGCCAGACCAGACCGTTGAAGAAATCGTGCGCGTTGTCGCGCGTCGGCACGCAGCCGGTGCGTGCGACGAAAGCCTCGTAGGCCTCATTGCCTTGCGCCTGAGGCGCGACGAATTGCAGATCCACCACGGCGCAATGCGCATTCAACGCCACCGCCAGACTGTCGCCCCGAGCGACTTGCCCGGCCACCGCCTGGCCGAGATCGCAATAGGGTGCGAACCACGGCTGCTGCCAATCGATGGCCGGCAACAAGGGCAGCCCCTTCGATGTCATCCCGGCGAATGCCGGGATCCACCATTGGTTGTGCGCGAAGGTCCTGGATCCCGGCTTGCGCCGGGATGACATTTGCTCAGTTCCTCGAAGGCTTTGCGGTGCGGTTGTCGCGCACCGCCACGTCGGACTTGCCCTCATTCGCCCATTCGAACAACTGGCTCGCCTTGAGCAATTTGCTCAACGTGGCGTAGCCATAGTTGCGCGGGTCGAACGAGGCCTGATTGGCGATTTGCTGGCCCAGCGCACCCACGCGCGCCCAGCCCTCGTCGTCGGCAGCGGCTTGCACTGCGTTGCGCAACAGAGCCACCAGTTTCGCGTCGCGCTTGAGCTGCGCGCCGGGAACGCGCAGCGGCACGGCCGGTGTGTCGTCACTCGTTCCGTCGCCTGAGTCCGCAGCGACACTCGCGCCGAGCTTGTCGAGAAACAGGAAGCGCGAACACGCGTTCACAAACGGCTCGGGCGTCTTCTGGCCACCGAAGCCGTAAACCGCCGCGCCCTTCTCGCGCAGGTGCATCACGAGCGGCGTGAAATCGGCGTCGCTCGAGACGATGCCAAAGGCGTCAGGCCTGTCGTTGTAGAGCAGCGATAGTGCGTCGATCACCATCGCCATGTCGCTGGCGTTCTTGCCCTTGCTGTAGTCGAACTGCTGCATCGGCCGGATCGCGTGCTCGTGCAGCACTTCTTCCCAACCCCTGAGTTCGGCCTTCTTCCAGTTGCCGTAGGCACGGCGGATGCTCGTCTCGCCGAACGTCGACAACTCATTGAGGATCAGGTCGATCTTTTTCGCCGGCGAGTTGTCGGCGTCGATCAAGAGTGCGACGCGCGGCTTGCGTTCCATCGTCATCCAAGTCTCCAGGTCAGTTGTTCCCCGCCGCGCAGCGGCTTGAGCGTCGTGTCACCGAACGGCAGCGATTCGGGCAGGGTCCAGGCTTCACGGCGCAGCGTCACCGTGCTGGTGTTGCGCGGCAGGCCATAGAAATCGGCGCCATGCTGGCTGGCGAACCCCTCCAGTCGATCGAGCGCACCCGCAGCGTCAAACGCCTCGGTGTAGAGCTCCAGAGCCGACAGCGCCGTATAACAGCCCGCACACCCCACTGCGTGTTCCTTGAGGTGCGTGGCATGCGGCGCGCTGTCGGTGCCGAGAAAGAACCTGGGGCTGCCCGACGTCGCCGCCGCGACCAGCGCGCGGCGGTGCACTTCGCGCTTGAGCACGGGCAGGCAGTAGTAATGTGGTCGTATGCCGCCGGTGAAAATCGCATTGCGGTTGAACAGCAGGTGGTGCGCGGTGATCGTCGCCGCGGTGTGCGGCCCCGCCTGCGCGACGTACTGCACCGCTTCGTGCGTCGTGATGTGCTCGACGACGATACGCAGTTCCGGGAAGTCGCGCCGCAACGACATGAGATGCGTGTCGATGAATACCTTCTCGCGATCGAACAGGTCGATTTCGGGGTCGGTGACTTCGCCGTGCACCAGCAACAACAGGCCTTCGCGCTGCATCGCGTCGAGTGTCGCGTGAACCTTGCGCAGGTCGGTGACACCTGCGTCGCTGTTCGTCGTCGCGCCCGCCGGGTAGAGCTTCACAGCCACGATGCCGGCGTCACGCGCGCGCCGGATCTCATCGGGCGGCAGACGATCGGTCAGGTACAGCGTCATCAACGGCTCGAACGCCACGCCCTCGGGCACCGCGCGACGGATGCGTTCGCGGTAGGCCAAGGCCTGCTGCGTCGTCGTGATGGGTGGCCTGAGATTGGGCATGATCACGGCACGGCCGAACTGGCGCGCACTGTGCGGCACCACCGCAGCCATCGCCGCGCCATCTCGAACATGCAGGTGCCAGTCGTCGGGGCGCGTGATTCGCAGAACCATGGCCCGCATTCTCGCATCGGGCCGAGAGCTGCCCTGTCAAGCGTCCGGGGATGAAACCATGCGTCAAATCTTCTCCCAATGCGGCCGTACCTTCGCGCGGCGCTCGGTCGCGCCCGCGGCCAGCGTGCCTGCGTCCGGGGCGACGCGGTGCCAGCCATGGCGCTGCAAGAGTCGGTAGACGCTGGACAGCGAGACAGGACCTCCATGCTGCTCTTCCATCGCCACCTTGAGGCGACCCACCATCGCCGAGCCGGACTTGCGCGAGCGCCCGCACACGGCGATGAGCAATCGATGTTCCTGCTCCAGCGTGGCGTGGGCGCGGTTGCGCAATTCACGCTTGCTGCGCGGCGGCTGGATCGAGCCTTCGGCGATGCGGCAAAAGCGCATGCGCATCGCGCACGCCGCGCTGGGCGAGCGGCCGATCGCCAGCGCCGTTTGCTCCAGACTCAGCCCGAGCACCAACGGCAGCAACACCGCTTGCGCAGTACGCAATTCATCCGCCGTCTTGGCGTGCAGCATCAACGCGCGCGCTTCGTCGAGGTGTTCCATGCCGCTGGCGTGACGTGCCATGCCGATCTCCCGGTTCGTGTCGAGAATTTCTTTTCAGTCTAAAGCGAAACGTTGGGCTGAGAGTGCCCCCAGGCCGACGACTACGTCGTCCGCCCCCCGAGGGGGAATGAGCAAAGTGGCAGAGCCACATTTGCTCATGAGCCTGTCGAGCTTGCCAAGGGAGCTTCCTCCTCACCGGACTGCTGCAGTCGCCACATTTCGGCGTAGCGCCCATCCAGTGCCAGCAGCCCACCATGCGTGCCGCGCTCGACGATGCGGCCCTGCTCCATCACCAGGATCTGGTGCGCGTCGACGACTGTCGACAGCCTGTGCGCGATCACCAGCGCCGTCTTGTTGCGCGCCGCGCTTTGCAGTTCGGCCTGGATCGCGCGTTCGTTGGCGGAATCGAGCGCCGAAGTGGCCTCGTCGAAGATCAGGATCGGCGGGTTCTTCAGCAGTGTTCGCGCGATCGCGACACGCTGTTTTTCGCCACCCGACAGCTTGAGGCCGCGCTCGCCGACCATCGTGTCGTAGCCCTTCGGCGTGGAGGCGATGAAGTCGTGAATGTGCGCCGCCTTCGCCGCGCCTTCGATCTCCTCGCGGCTCGCCGAAGTCTGGCCGTAGCCGATGTTGTACTGCACCGTGTCGTTGAACAGCACCGTGTCCTGCGGCACGATGCCCAGCGCCGCGCGCAGGCTCTTCTGCGTGACGCTGCGAATGTCCTGGCCGTCGATGACGATGCGCCCGGCGCTCACCTCGTAGAAGCGGAACATCAGCCGCGCCAGCGTGCTCTTGCCCGCGCCCGACGGGCCGACGACGGCAAGCGTCTTGCCGGCCGGAATCTCGAAGCTCACGTCGTGAAGAATGGTGCGGTCCGGGTCGTAGCCGAAGCGCACGTTCTCGAAGCGCACCGCGCCGCCGCGGTTCACCAGAGGCACGGCGCCGGGTGCATCAGCGATCTCGCGGTGCTGGCCGAGCAGCGCGAACATCTTCTCCATGTCGATCATCGACAGCTTGATCTCGCGGTACAGCACGCCGAGGAAGTTGAGCGGGATGTAGAGCTGGATCATCAGCGCGTTCACCAGCACCAGGTCGCCCAGCGTCATCGTGCCTTCGACCACGCCGACCGTCGCGCGCCACACCAGCCACACGACGGCGATAGAGATGATGCTGCTCTGTCCCAGATTGAGAAACGACAGCGAGGTCTGCGACTTGATCGACGCCTTTTCCAGGCGTTGCAGGTTCTCGTCGTAACGCGCCTGCTCGAAGCCTTCGTTGCCGAAGTACTTCACGGTCTCGTAGTTGATGAGCGCATCCACCGCCTTGGTGTTGGCCTTGCTGTCCTGCTCGTTCATGATGCGCCGGAACTGCGTGCGCCACTCCGTGACCGTGACGGTGAACGTGACGTAGCTGATCAGCGCACCGAGCGTGATCACCGCGAACCAGCCGTCGAACTTGGCCGCCAGCAGGGTGATCACGAGCGCCATTTCCACCAGCGTGGGCAGGATGTTGTAGATCGTGTAGTTGAGCAGCGAGTGGATCGCGCGCGAGCCGCGTTCGATGTCGCGTGACACGCCACCCGTCTGGCGCTCCAGATGGAAACGCAGACTCAATGACAGCAGGTGGTCGAAGGTTTCGAGCGACACGCGCCGCACGATGCGCGCCGCGACGGGGTAGAACAGGAACTCGCGCAGCTCGGTGAACAGCGTCACGCTCAATCGCAACGCGCCGTAGGCGAGCAACAGCGCCACCGGAACCGCCAGCAAGGTGCGCGGGTCGCCGGGCTTCAGGTCGAGCGAATCGACGAGATCCTTCAACACCAGGGGCACGCCGACATTGGCGAGCTTCGCGCCCACCAGAAAGCCAAGCGCGATCAACACCCGCCAGCGCCATTGCCAGACGTACGGGCCGAGCCGCTTGATCGTCCTCCAGTTCGAGCGAGACTCCCCTGGCAGCGGCGTCGAAGGAAGGGGCAGGGCGACACCAGTTCGGCGCATGGGGCAAAGTGGGAAGTTGAATGAGAATGCGGACAAGCCAACGCCGCAGGTGCAGCAATATGCCCGAGATTTCAAGGCCCGCCGTTTCCACCGTCGAACAAGCAGCGTCGAACCCGGCACCGCTCTCAAGCAAATGTGGCTCTGCCACTTTGCTTGAACCCCCACGGGGGGCGGGCCGGGCTGACCCGGCGCTGGGGGCGCTCAGATTGCCCGAAGATCGGCAGCTGGTGCTGCGTGTCATGCCGATGCCCGCCGACGCCAACAGCAACGGCGACATCTTCGGCGGCTGGATCATGGCCCAGGTCGACCTGGCCGGCGCCGTGCTGCCGTCGCGCATCGCCAAGGGCCGGATCGTGACCGTCGCGGTGAACCAGTTCATCTTCAAGCAGCCGGTGTCGATCGGCGACCTGCTGAGCTTCTATGCCGAAGTGCGGCATACCGGGCGCACTTCGGTGACGGTGCATGTCGAGGTCTACGCCGAGCGCAACCCGGCGGATCTGCAGGTGGTCAAGGTGACCGAGGCCAACCTGACCTACGTCGCGATCGACGCGAGCGGGCAACCTCGGCCACTGCCTACGCCGTGAGCGCGAATTGTGGCAACGCTGAACAAGTCCCTCGCGGCGCGGACCCGACGCAAAGTCCGACAGGCTCCTAGTCAACAAAGAAGTCGGGCAGGAACTTCTGGTTCCCCGGGGTGACGCTGTAGCGGTCGAAATCGGTCACGCCATGCTGCCCGAGCAGTGTGTCGTCGATGAAGAAGTTTCCCGTGGTTGTCTTGGCGTCGCTCGTGAAGATCAGATATGCCGCGTCAGCCAGGATCTCTGGAGTGCGGCATTTCGCGATGTCGATGCCCGGAATCATTTGCAGCGCCGCGGTATTGATCACGGTTCTCGGCCACAGGCTGTTCACGCCAATTCCCAGCGGCCGGAATTCGCCCGCGTGGCCCAGCGTGCATTCGCTCATGCCGTACTTGGCCATCGTGTACGCCACATGCGGGCTGAACCAGTGCTCGCGCATCGACAGCGGCGGCGACATGTTCAGCACATGCGGGTTGCGCCCGGCCTTTGCCGACTGGGTGAGATGCGGCAGACAGATTTGCGTGCACAGATAGGTGCCGCGCACGTTCACGCCGAACATCAGGTCGAAGCGCTTGATCGGTGTCGCGGCTGTCGTCGTCAAGCTGATCGCGCTGGCGTTGTTCACCAGGATGTCGATGCCGCCGAACCGCGCCACACCTTGCTCGACCGCGGCGATCACGCTGGCCTCTTCGCGAATGTCGGTCTGCACCGGCAAGGCCTGGCCGCCCGCCGCTTCGATTTCGGCTGCGGCGCTGTAGATTGTTCCCGGCAGCTTCGGATTGGTCTCGGCGGTCTTGGCGGCGATGATGATGTTGGCGCCGTCGCGCGCAGCGCGTTTGGCGATCGCCAGACCGATGCCGCGCGACGCGCCGCTGATGAAGAGTGTCTTGCCTTTGAGGTTCATCGTGCAGTCTCCTGTCTTCATGTGAACTTCGAAAAATCGGGCTTGCGCTTCTGCAAGAACGCCTGGAACGCTTCTTTGGCTTCCGCGCTGCGCAGGCGTTGCGCGAACACTTCGCCCTCCAAGGTGATCGCCTTGAACACTTCGTCCATGCCCACGCGGCGCAGCAGCTTCTTCGTTTCGCGCACGGCCCCCGGCGGCAGCGCGTTGAAGCGTTCGGCGATGCGCCGCGCGTGGTTCAGCACTTCCCCCGCCGGCAGCACGGCGTTGGCAATTCCCGCCTCCACCGCATCGGCGCCGGTAAACGGGTCGCCCAGCAGCAGCTTCTCGGCCGCTCTCACGTTACCCATCAGACGTGGCAGCACCAGGCTGGAGCCGAACTCCGGCACCAGACCCAGGCCGACGAACGGCATCGCCAGGCGCGCTTCGTCGGACACATACACCAGGTCGCAATGCAACAACATCGTCGTGCCGATGCCGATGGCCGCGCCGGTGACGGCAGCGACCACCGGCTTGTCGATGCCGATCAGTGCGCGCATGAACGCAAACGCGGGAGACTCGTCGACACTGCCGCTCGCTCCCCGCGTGACGAAGTCCTCGACGTCATTGCCCGACGTGAACACGCCGGGCTGCCCGGTGATCAGCACGGCACGCACTGCGGCGTCGGCTTGTGCCGCAGTCAATGCATCGGCCATCGCCTTGTACATCGCGCCGGTCAGTGCGTTCTTCTTCTCCGGGCGCGCGATCTCGATCGTCGCGACACCGTTGATCGTTGCGTTTCGAATGCTCATCGTCCCCTCTCCTGCCACCCGCCGTCATACCGGCGAAACGTTGCCCCGTGCCGCGACACGGGGGCCACAAGCGGCCGTCATCCCGGCGCACGCCGCGGCCAGTTCAAATCCGCTCGAAGATCCCGGCCGCGCCCTGCCCCATGCCGACGCACATCGTCACCATGCCGTACTTCAGGTTGTGGCGGTGCAAGGCATGCACGACGGTCGCGGAGCGAATCGCACCGGTTGCACCGAGCGGATGGCCGAGCGCGATGGCGCCGCCCACCGGATTCACCTTGCCCGGGTCCATGCCGACGGTGTTGATGACCGCCAGCGCCTGCGCGGCGAAGGCCTCGTTGAGCTCGAACCAGCCGATGTCCTGCAGCTTCAGTCCGGCATGACGCAGCGCCACGGGAATCGCCTCGATCGGTCCGATGCCCATGATCTCGGGCGGCACGCCGCGCACGGCGAAGCTGACGAATCGCGCCAGCGGCTTCAGGTTGAACTGTTTGATCGCCTTCTCGGAAGCGAGGATCAGCGCGCCGGCACCGTCGCTCGTCTGTGAGCTGTTGCCCGCGGTCACCGAGCCCTTCGCGGCGAACACGGGCTTCAATTTGGCCAAACCTTCGAGCGAGGTGTCAGGGCGCGCGCCTTCGTCGAGGTTCACGGTGCGCGTCTTCATGCCCACTTCACCCGTCACCAGGTTCGGAAAGCGCTCGATGATCTCGATGGGTGTCATCTCGGCGGCGAACTCACCCGCGGCGAACGCCTTCAGCGCCTTCTGGTGCGAGGCGAGGGCAAACGCGTCCTGCGCCTCGCGCGACACCTTCCACTGCGTGGCGACCTTTTCCGCCGTCAGACCCATGCCATAGGCGATGCCGACGTTCTCGTCCTTTGCGAATACGTCGAGGTTGAACGACGGCTTGTTGCCCCCCATCGGCACCATGCTCATCGATTCGGCGCCGCCGGCGATCATCACGTCGGCCTCGCCGATGCGAATCCGGTCGGCGGCCATCTGCACTGCCGTCAATCCCGACGCGCAGAACCGATTCACCGTCACGCCACCCACCGAATGCGGCAGCCCGGCGAGCACCATCGCCACACGCGCCATGTTCGCGCCCTGCTCTGCCTCGGGGAACGAGCAGCCGATGATCGCGTCCTCGATCGCTTTCGGGTCGAGCGACGGCACCTGCGTCAATGCACTGCGAACTGCGGCGACGAGCAGGTCGTCGGGCCGAGTGTTCTTGAAATAGCCACGCCCGGATTTACCGATCGGCGTGCGCGTCGCGGCAACGATGTAGGCGTCTTGAACTTGTTTGGTCATGATTGTTCCTTCGCGAAGGCTTCTCTTCCCTTGCATCGCGTCATCCCGGCGAAAGCCGGGATCCACTGCGCCATGACCGTGCATCGGCCAGCGATGGATCCCGGCTTTCGCCGGGATGACACTTCAATTGCGAACCGGCTTGCCCGTCTGCAGCATGCCCATGATGCGCTCCTGCGTCTTCGGATGATCGAGCAATCCGCAGAAGTGTTTGCGCTCCAGCGCCATCAGGTACTCCTCGGTCACGAGCGAACCGGCGTCGACTTCGCCGCCGCACACCACGTCGGCTATCAGCGATGAGATGTGGAAGTCGTGCGCGCTGATGAAGCCGCCGTCGCGCATGTTGGCGAGCTGGACCTTGATCGTCGCGATCCCCGAACGGCCCGCCACCGGAATCAACGACTTCACCGGCGGCCGATAACCGCTGTCGAACATCGCCTTGGCCTGCTGCGTCGCGACGAACAGCAATTCGTCCTTGTGCGGCACGATCACGTCGCTCCACAGCAGATAGCCGAGCTTGCGCGACTCGATCGCGCTCGTTCCCACCTTGGCCATCGCCGCACTCGTGAAGCCGTCGGTGACGAACTTGAAGATGTCGGCGTTGGCGTTGCCGGCCGAACTTGCAAAAGAGGCCATCTCGGCGGCGCGGCGTGCCACATAGGCAAGGCCGCCGCCGCCGGGGATCAGGCCCACGCCTACTTCCACCAGGCCGATGTAGCTTTCCATCGCCGCAACGCGCCGAGCCGAATAGACCGCCAGCTCGCAGCCACCACCCAGCGCCAGGCCGCGAATGGCAGACACCACCGGCACCCCCGCGTAGCGGATGCGCAGCATCGCGTCCTGCAGCTTCTTCTCTTCGGGCGCGATGCCCTTGGCGCCGCTCTTCATGAACACCGGCATCAGCGATTCGAGGTTCGCCCCGGCCGAGAACACATCGTCGGGCGACCAGATCACGAGGCCTTTGTACTTGGCTTCTGCGATCTCCACTGCCTTGAGCAGACCTTCGGTCACGTCCGGGCTGATGAGGTGCAGCTTGGCCGTGATGCTGGCGATCAGCACTTCGCCGTCGAGCGACCAGACGCGGATCTCGGCGTTCTTGAATTCCTCGGTGCCGCTTTTCAGCGGTTCGACCGCGCCGCAGCCGCTGACGTTCTCGCGGAACAGTTGGCGCTGGTAAACCGGCAGCGAGCGCGGCGCGACAAACTTGCCGAGCTTGGGGCTCCATGAACCCTCAAGCGTGTGCACGGCTTGACCCATCGCGACCGGGCCGTCGAACACCCACGCCGGCAGCGGCGCCTTCGACAACGCCTTGCCGGCGTCGATGTCGGCCTTCACCCATTGCGCCAGTTGGGTCCAGCCGGCCTGCTGCCACAGCTCGAACGGGCCCTGCGATGTGCCGAAGCCCCAGCGCATCGCCTGGTCCACGTCGCGCGCCGTGTCGGCAATGTCGGCCAGGTGCACGGCGCAGTAGTGGAAGCTGTCGCGCAGGATGGCCCACAGGAACTGCGCCTGCGGATGCGTCGATTCGCGCAGCAGTTTCAACCGTTCGGCCGGGGCTTTCTTGAGCATGCGCTCGACGATGGCTTCCGCCTTGGCGCCTGCCGCAACGTATTCGCCCTTGGCGGGGTCAAGTCGCAGGATGTCCTTGCCCACTTTCTTATAGAACCCTGCTCCTGTCTTTTGGCCGAGCGCCCCCTGAGCGATCAATGCGGCGAGCGCCGGTGGCGTGGTGAAGCTCGGGTAGAACGGGTCGGCCTGCAAGTTGTCTTGCAACGTCTTGATGACGTGCGACAGCGTGTCCAGGCCCACTATGTCGGCGGTGCGAAACGTTCCGCTGCCCGCGCGGCCGAGCTTCTTGCCCGTCAGGTCGTCGACGACGTCATACGTCAAGCCGTACGTCTGCGCTTCCTTGATCGTCGCGAGCATGCCGGCGGTGCCGACGCGGTTCGCGATGAAATTCGGCGTGTCCAGCGCGCGCACGACGCCTTTGCCGAGGCTGGTGGTGACGAAGGTCTCGAGCTGGTCGAGGATTTCGGGCTGCGTCGTCGGCGTGGCGATCAGCTCGACCAGCTGCATGTAGCGCGGCGGGTTGAAGAAGTGGATGCCGCAAAAGCGCGGTTTGATCGCTTCGGGCAGCACTTCGGAAAGCTTCGTGATCGACAGGCCCGAGGTGTTGCTCGCAACGATCGCGTGCGGCGCAAGCGCCGGTGCGATGCGCTTGTACAGCTCCAGCTTCCAGTCCATGCGTTCGGCGATGGCCTCGATGATCAGGTCGCACTCGCGCAGCTTGTCGAGGTGCTCTTCGTAGTTCGCCTGCTCGATGAGGCCGGCGTCTTCGGCAATCCCGAGCGGCGCAGGCTTGAGTTTCTTCAGCCCGTCGACGGCTTTGGCGACGATCAGATTCTTCGAGGTGGAAGCCCCGTCCTTGGAGGCCGCCGGCAGATCGAACAGCACGACCGGCACCTTGCAGTTGACCAGGTGCGCAGCGATCTGCGCGCCCATCACACCGGCGCCGAGCACCGCGACCTTGCGCACTTGAAATCGATTCATGTTCACTCCACGCGCAGCCAGGTCTGGTTGCGGAAAAACGGGCCGATGTAGCCGCGCACCTCGAGCACCTTGCCGCCGTCGAGCGGTTTCAGGCGCAGCCTGTAGACCTTGCCGTTGTTCGGGTCGAGGATCTCGCCGCCGTCCCAGGTGTCCTTGTCGTCGGCGCTTTGCTTGGCATTGCGCACGATCGTCATGCCCAACACCGGCTTGTCCTTGCGCTCGTCGCTGCACTTTTCGCACTTCGAATCCTGCTTGGCCGGGTCGGCGATCTTTTCTACCTTGCCGGTCAGGGTGCCGCCCGCTTCGCTGATGCGAACCAGCGACTTCTCTTGCTTGGTCTCGTCGTCGATCGTCTTCCACAGCCCGAGCGGCGTGGCTTGGGCGAAGGCGGTGCCGTGCAGCGCAACACATGCCACGGCGGCGATTGTGAACTTCAACATCGTCGGTCTCCTTGGGTGCTAGAACAACGCTTCTTCCATTTCCATCAGCGGCGCAAGGCCCGCGCGTGCGCTGCGGATCAGGCCCGCCGTCTCGGGCAGCAACTTGGCAAAGTAAAAGCGCGCCGTCGCCAGTTTGGCTTTGTAGAACGGGTCACCACTGTCCAGCTTTGCCAGCGCCACCTTGGCCATGCGCGCCCAGAAGTAGGCGAACACAAGGTGACCGCACACGCGCAGATAGTCCACCGACGCGGCACCCACTTCATCGGCGTTCTGGAACGCCTTCATGCCCAGCTCCGTGGTCAGCTTGGTCACCTTGTCGCCGAGGTCGGCCAGCGGATTCACGAACTCCTGCATCGCCTCATTCACGCCTTCTTCTTCGATGAACTCGGCGACGAGTCTGCCGAATTTCTTCAGCTTCTTGCCGTTGTCGGCAAGCACTTTGCGGCCCAGCAGGTCGAGCGACTGTATCGTGTTCGTGCCTTCGTAAATCATGTTGATTCGCGAGTCGCGAACGAACTGCTCCATGCCCCATTCCTTGATATAGCCGTGGCCGCCGAACACCTGCATGCAGTGCGACGTGGCGATCCACGCGTTGTCGGTGAGAAAGGCCTTGAAAATCGGCGTCAGCAGCGCCACCAGGTCGGCGCATTCGGCGCGCTCAATGGCGTCACTGCTGCCCAGTTCCTTGTCGATCGCGAGCGTCGTCCACATCGCGAAGGCCCGCCCCGCCTCGGCGTAGGCGCGCGCCGTGAGCAGCATCTTGCGTACGTCGGGGTGGTGGATGATCGCGTCGGCGGGCTTGTCGGGGTTTTTCGGTCCCGACAGGGATCGCATCTGGATCCGGTCTTTCGCGTAGATCACCGCGTTCTGGTACGCCACTTCGGTCAGCCCCAGGCCCTGCATGCCCACGCCCAGGCGCGCCGCGTTCATCATCACGAACATTGCCGCCAGGCCCTTGTTGGGCTGGCCCACCAGCGTGCCGATGGCGCCGTCCAGAACCAACTGCGCGGTCGCGTTGCCGTGAATGCCCATCTTGTGTTCGAGGCCGCCGCAATAGATGCCATTGCGCGCGCCCAGGCTGCCGTCGGCGTTGGGCAGGAACTTCGGCACGACGAACAGCGAGATTCCCTTCGAGCCCGCCGGGGCATCAGGCAGGCGCGCGAGCACGAGGTGCACGATGTTTTCCGCCAGATCGTGTTCACCGGCCGAGATGAAGATCTTCGTGCCGCTGATCTTGTAGCTGCCGTCGGCCTGCGGTTCGGCCTTGCTGCGCAGCATGCCCAGATCGGTGCCGCAGTGCGCTTCCGTCAGGCACATCGTGCCGGTCCACTGGCCGCTCGTGAGTTTGGACAAGTACATCTGCTTCTGCGCGTCAGAGCCGTGCTGATGCAGCGCCTCATAGGCGCCATGCGACAGGCCCGGGTACATCGCCCAGGCCTGGTTCGCCGAGTTCAGCATTTCATAGAAGCACTGGTTCAGCACATGCGGCAGGCCCTGGCCGCCGAATGCCGGGTCCGCGCTCAACGCCGGCCAGCCGCCTTCGACAAACTTGGCGTAGGCCTGCTTGAAACCATCGGGCGCGCGCACCGCGTGCGTGGTGGCGTCGAGCGTGCAGCCCTGGGCGTCGCCACTGGCGTTGAGCGGCGCCACCACTTCCGCGGCGAACTTGCCTGCTTCTTCGAGAACGGCGTTGATCGTGTCGGCGTCGATCTCGGCATGCGCGGGCAGCGCCTTGAGTTCGTCGGTGACGTTCAGCAGCTCATGCAGCACGAACTTCATGTCGCGCAGCGGTGGGGTGTAGTGGGGCATGGTCTTGTGGCTTTCAGTCGAGTGAATCGGTTTTGTGGGGCGGTTTCGACGATTTGTCAGGTGGCGCGCTTGCGCGGCTTCGCCGAAGCAGGGGCTGCCGGCGTGGCGGCATAGTGGGCTAGGACCCGTTCAAACGCGGCACGCGCCCTTTGCACCGCATCGGGCGAACGCAGGAACCTGGCGTCGTGGTGCAACGCGAGGATCAATCCGTGAATGTCGAACAGCACTTGCGCCGGGTCCGTGTCGGCCCGCAGGTGCCCCGCCCGGACGCCCAGACGGATCGCGCGTTCCAGCGCACGCTGCCAGGTCTGAACCATCGCGACCAGCGCGTCGCGCACCGGGCCAGGGCGGTCGTCAAATTCGACGGCGCCGCTGATGTAGATGCAGCCCGAGTCGATTTCTACGGAAACTCGCCGCAACCACCGGTCGATCAACGCGCGCAGCCGCGGCACCCCCCGCGCCACGGCGAGCGCCGGCGTGAACACCTCGTCTTCGAAGCGGGCGTGGTACTCGCGCAGCACTGCAATCTGAAGATCCTCGCGCGACCCGAAATGCGAGAAGACGCCGGACTTGCTCATGCCCATCGTGTCGGCGATTGCGCCGATCGACAAGCCCTCCAGGCCTTTGCGCGCCGCCAGGCTCAGCGCCGCATCGAGGATCGCGGCGCGCGTCTGCTGCCCTTTGAGCATGGCTCTTGACGCACGCGCAGTGGCTGGGTCGGGGCGGCGCAGGGTTGCGGAAGTCTCTGGCATCGGGGCACAGTGAATCGAACGATCGTGCTATTTTGCAGACATCCGCGAGCCCGCGACGCCGGACAGTGCGCATTTTTTAGGCATTTGTCCCCAGAAGCACGTCTAGGAGCCTGTCGGGCTTTGGGTCGCGCGCCTGACTTGGAGATCGATGTCCGGGCGAGGCTTTGGCACCGGGTCTTGAGCGCAGCCCCAGGAATGGATTACGCTTCGCCCATTGTGGAAGTTCTGCAACTCGACATGTCCGGCCGCCCGCAGGCCTGGATTTCGGCCAAGGAAGCGGCCGTAATCTACGCCAGCGATGGTGTGGCCTGGACGCTCGGTGACGCGCACTATGTGCTGCGCGGCGGTACGCAACGCCGCACGGGTTTGCAGTCGCGCATCGAAGTGCACCCCATCATCGCGGTGCGCGGCGCGGTACCGAGCCGCGCCTGGCGCCAGACGCCAGCGCTCAGCAACCCGAAGTTGTTTTCCCGCGACCGCCAGGTCTGCGCCTATTGCGGCTGCCAGACGCATTGGGACGATCTGACGCGTGAACACATCGTGCCCACCTCGCGCGGCGGCGGTGACACGTGGATGAATTGCATCACCGCGTGCCGCCCGTGCAACGGGCGCAAGGGCAACCGCCTGCCCGAAGAAGCGCGCATGTCGCTGCTCTACCTGCCCTACGTGCCGAGCCTGCACGAAGACATGATCCTGCGCGGCCGGCGCATCCTGGCCGACCAGATGGAGTTCCTGCTCGCCAGTGTGCCGCGGAACAGCCGGTTGCACATCTGAGAGCGCCCCCAAGCAACTGTCATCCCGGCGAAACGTTGCCCCGTGCCGCGACACGGGGGCCCGGATCCAGGACGGTGGAACGCGGCAAAGGGTGGATCCCGGCGTTCGCCGGGATGACGTGCAAGGGGGGATGAGCCCCGAGCAACTGTCATCCCGGCGTTCGCCGGGATGACGTGCAAGAGGGGAACCATGTCGCTAATCAGGTCTTATTTACACCGCGGTGCGGGAACTGCACCCGGACCCGCGTCGTAAGATTACGCATCGCCTTCGCGAGCCATCGCGTCGGGCATCAACCTGCTGGAGAACTGACCATGAAGTCCCTGCTCATTGCCATTGCCGCGCTGGCCCTTGCCGCCTGCACCACCACGAACCCTGACGTCATCCAGAAAGGCGACGCGCAGCGCCTGTCTCAAGTGCAAGACGCCACCGTGCTGTCGGTACGGCCCGTCGTGGTGGACGGCAATCAAAGCGGCGTTGGCGCCGTGGCCGGCGGCGTGACCGGTGGCATCGCCGGCAGCACGGTGGGCGGCCGGCGTGAAGCGCAAATCGTGGGCGTGCTCGCAGCGGTGGTCGGTTCCGTGATCGGCAACGCGGTCGAACGTGCCGCGACCAAGGAAGACGCCGTGGAAATCTTGCTGCAGCTGAAGAACGGCGAGCGTCGGACGCTGGTGCAGGCCAAGGGCGGGGAGCTCTTCGCCGTTGGCGAGCCGGTGATCCTGATCACCACGGGTGGCAAGACGCGCGTCGTCAGAGCTCCGGCCGTCGTTCCCACCGCAGCAGCCGCGCCCGCGCGCAGCTAAGCCGCGCAACGTCCCATGTCGTCCCGGCGTACGCCGGGATCCACCGTTGGCATTCCTCAACCTTTGACGAGTGGGTCCCGGCGTACGCCGGGATCCTCCCCCGTCATCCCGGCGTACGCCGGGATCCACCGTTGGGATGTCCTGAACCTTTGACGAGTGGATCCCGGCGTGCGCCGGGATGACAGCGGCTGCCGCCGGGATGACAGTCGCTCAGCTGTCGACTTTCACGTTCCCGTCTTTCACCACCTTCGCCCACTTTGCGATCTCGTCGCGGATGAACTGGGCGAACTTCTCGGCCGATCCGCCACCGTCTTCCGCGCCATAGGTGTCGAGCTGCGCCTGCACGTCGGGCAGCGCGAGCACGGTGTTGACGTCGCGATTCACTTTCTGCACGATGTTCGCGGGCAACTTGCCCGGCCCGGCCAGGCCGTACCAGGTGGTGGCCTCGAAGCCGTTGAACCCCTCTTCGTGCATCGTCGGCACCGTGGGGTGGCCCTTGGCGCGTTTAAGACGCGTCTGCGCAAGAGCCAACGCGCGGCCGCCCTTCACATGCGGCGTGGCCGCCGTCATGGTATCGAAGCTGTATTGGATCTGGCCGCCGATCAGGTCGGTCAACATCGGGCCGCTGCCCTTGTAGGGGATGTGCAGCGCGTCGATGCCGGCGCGCAGCTTGAACATCTCGAGCGTCAGGTGTTGCGCCGAGCCCTGGCCGGCCGAGCCGAAGCTCACCTTGCCCGGCTGCGCCTTGCACAAGGCGACGATCTCCCTGACCGTCTTCGCCGGTTGGCTCGTATTGCAGATCAGCAGGTTCGGCGTCACGCCCACCATCACGATCGGCGTGAAGTCGCGCTCGACGTTGTAGCGCAGCTTGGGCTGCAGGCTCGGCGCCAGGCCGTGGCTGTTGATGTGCGCCATCAGCAAGCTGCTGCCGTCCGCCGGTTGCTGCGACATGTACTCGGCCGCCAGCACACCCGCCACACCCGCCTTGGTTTCGACGATGACCTGCTGCTTCCACATCTCGCCGAGCTTGGCACCCACGACGCGCGCCAGCGCATCGGTGCCGCCGCCGGGCGGAAAGCCCACGACGATGCGCACCGGCGCGTTCGGCCATTCCTGAGCCATCAGATGCGGCACGCCTAGGCTGGCCACGGCGGCGCCGGCGGCCTGGATGAGAGTTCTTCGTTGCATGTTCGCCTCCTCGATTGCGGTGTTGATCGCGTGCTTCAGGCTGCCTGCTGCAGCGCCTGAGTCGCTGCGGGCTTGGCGAAGTGTTCCATCGCCGCCTGCACGCCGCTGCCGGCGAGCTTCACGCCCGCCAGCTTGAGCCCCATCTCGACGCCGGCCAGCGTGCCCAGCAGCGTCAAGTCATTGCTGTCGCCCAGGTGGCCGATGCGGAACATCCTGCCTTTGACCTTGCCCAGGCCCGTGCCGAGCGACATGTCGAAGCGCTCGTAGATCAGGCTGCGCACCGCGTCGGCGTCGACGCCCTGGGGCATGACGACGCCGGTGAGAACCGGCGAATACACAGCCGGGTCGGCGCATTGAATCGGCAAGCCCCAGGCCGTGACGGCGGCGCGCACGCCGGTCGCCCAGCGCTGGTGGCGGGCGAAGACCTTAGGCAGGGTCTCAGTGCGGATCATGTCCAGCGCCTCGTGCAGGCCGTACAGCAAGTTGGTGTTCGGCGTGTACGGCCAGTAGCCGCCTTTGTTCATCTCGACGATTTCGTCCCACGCAAAGAACGAACGCGGCAGCTTCGCGGTTTTCGCGGCGTCCAGCGCGCGCGGCGACAGCGCGTTGAAGCTGATTCCCGGCGGCAGCATCAGCCCTTTTTGCGAGCCGCTGATGCTGACATCGACACCCCATTCGTCGTGGCGGTAGTCGGCACAGGCCAGGCCTGAGATCGTGTCGACCATCAACAGCGCCGGGTGGCCGGCGGCGTCGATCGCCTTGCGCACCGCGGCGATGTCGGACGTGACGCCGGTGGATGTTTCGTTGTGCACGACACACACCGCCTTGATCTTCTTTGCCGTGTCCTTGCGCAACCGCGTTTCGATCATGTCGGCCTGCACGCCGCGGCGCCAGCTCGGCGCCTGCGGCAAGACGTCGTCGCTTCCTCCGAGGGCAAGCACCTCGCAGGTGAGCCCCAGGCGCGTCGCGAGCTTGTGCCAAAGCGCGGCGAAGTGGCCGGTCTCGTACATCAACACGGTGTCGCCCGGGCTCAGCGTGTTGACAAGCGCAGCCTCCCACGCACCCGTGCCGGACGCAGGGTAAATCGCCACCGGATGGCGCGTCTGGAAGACCTCGCGGATTCCCGCGAGCACCTTCAAACCGAGCGCCCCGAACTCCGGCCCGCGATGGTCGATCGTGGGCAGGCTCATTGCGCGCAAGATGCGGTCGGGCACCGGGCTGGGCCCGGGGATTTGCAGGAAGTGCCGGCCGGCAGCGTGGAAGTCGAGCTTGAGCATGGCGTGTCCTTGGTCGCCGATATTCTTGCATGCGCCTGTCATGCCGGCGCACCCCGGCATCGCTTGCACGCGCCTGTCGTGCCGACGCACGCCGGCATCGCTTGTACGCGCCTGTCGTGCCGGCGCACGCCGGCATCCACTGCGGTGAGTTGGTGGCACGCAAAGAATGGATCCCGGCGTGCGCCGGGATGACAGACTTCTGCGCCGGGATGACGGACGACGAGCGGCTCTTGCCCCTACAGTTGTCATACCGGCGCAAGTGCCACCCCGTACTCGATACGGGGCCGGCATCCATTCTTTGTAGACGACAAACCTTTCACGAAGGGGATCCCGGCGTGCGCCGGGATGACAGACTTCTGCGCCGGGATGACGGACGACGAGCGGCGCTTGCCCCGACAGTTGTCCTACC
>JANNKM010000206.1:0-11162 GCA_031396305.1 Rhizobacter sp. | reverse complement strand
GACGCCGGCTGCGACGCTGCGCAGGGCTATTTCATCGCCAAGCCGATGTGCCAGGCCGACTTCCAACGCTGGTCGCGGGCGCGCGGCAACGTGCCTGTCGCGGGCGCGGCGGCGCTGAGCCACTGACCCTGCTGGGCGCCCCCAGGGCCGGGCCAGCCCGGCCCGCCCCCCGTGGGGGTGCAAGCAAAGTGGCAAAGCCCCATTTGCTTGAGAGCGGGTTCACGCCCCGAACCGCCCATGCGGGCGTGCCAGGTAGAACCACTCCTTGCCCGGTTCGGCTGACGGGCTGGGGAAGACGATGCGCCCGTCGGTTGGCGCGAGCAGCGGCGCGCCGTCGTTCCGATGGGCGATCACGTCACCGGCACGCACTGCGTCGAAGCTTGCCCAGGCACGGCTGAAGAGGTCCTCAGGATGGTGCCTGTCGACCACCTGGAACAGGCGCAGCGCCTCCAGGCCGGCGGCGGCAGGCGGATCAGGCGCATCGATCAGACGCAGATGCGCCAAGGTGTTGACGATCGCGCGGTACGCCACCTCCTGCGCCCGCGGGTCGTCGTGCTGGCCACACTCGAGCGTGATGGCCCAGCCGCCACGGCGTCGCATGTACTCGGTCGTGCCCACGCCGTAGTCGGCGTGCAGGTCGTGGTCCGAGCGGCCCTCGCGCAGCCGCTGCGCCCGGCGCTGCGCGACGCCGGTGGCGTAAGTGTCGAGCCAGCCGTCGACGACGCGGTGCACGCCCAGCCGCAGCGCCAGCGCTTCTTCGCGCGCCGCGTGGCCGAACGGTTCCAGCGCGCCCTGGTTGTCCGGCGGGCCGACCATCGCAAACGGCTCGCCGGGTGTGCGAAACGAGTGCAGATCGAGCAGCACGTCGTGGCGCGCCAGCAGCGGGCACAACCAGTTCGCGACATGGTCTTCGAATTCGCGAGGCTCAATGGTGGGCGCGAGCCCGCGGTTCAGGTTGCGGTCGCCTTCGCGCGCGCGCTTCGCGTGAGCCAGCGGGTTCGTCACCGGCACGAAGGTGACGCAGCCGCTGACGATTCCGAGCTGCCCTTGCTCGATGTCGTGCAACACGCGGCGGATCGCAAAGCTGCCGCAGGTCTCGTTGCCGTGCACGGCGCCGGTGACGATGAGGCGCGGGCCTGGCACAGGCGCGGTAAAGCTGATCGACTCGAAGGCGCGCATGGCTGCTGACAGGGTGGCGATGCGCTTGAGCATAGCGTGTCGGGAAGACGCGGGCCGAGCAGGATCAGCCCCAGTTTTCAAGTGCGCGATTGCACGTCAGAATGGTCCGGGTCGATGCTTGTGTGGCGCACCACACCAGGCTCCCTCTCATGAACATCGCTGCTCCCCTCGTCCAGCGCGCACGCAGCCATGCGGCATTGCCCGCCGTCACGTTCGGCGCGCGCAGCTGGACCTTTGGCGAATTCGTCGACCGGGCGTCGCGCCTGGGCGCTGGCCTGCGCGCGGCGCATGGCCTGGCCGCGGGGGACCGTGTCATGCTGTGCATGGAGAACCGCCCGGAATTTCTCGAGTGCCTGTTCGCTTGCTGGATTGCCGGGCTGGTGGCAGTGCCGACCAATGCGAAATTGCATGCGCGCGAAGTGGCGCACATCGTGCGCAACAGCGCTGCGCGGGCGGTGCTCACCAGCGATTCGCTCGTACCGGCAATCGTCGCGGAGCTCAGCGAAGATGGCTTGCCGAGCCCGGCGCTCACCGTCGCGGGCAGCGCCGCGTACGCGCGCGCGCTCGCAGCGCCACCCATGGCTTGCGCGCGCTGCGAGCCCACCGACATCGCCTGGATCTTCTACACCAGCGGCACCACCGGCCGCCCAAAAGGCGCGATGCTCTCGCACCGCAACCTGATGTTCATGAGCCTGGCGTACTACGCCGACATCGAACGCGTCGAGCCCGGCGCCACCAAGCTGCATGCGGCGCCGCTGTCGCACGCCTCGGGCATTTACAGCCTGCCGCACCTGTTCGGCGGCGGCCATCAGATCGTGCTGCCCGGCTTCGACGCCGACGACGTGCTCGCCGCCTGCGCGCGCTATCCCGATGTGACCCTGTTTGCTGCGCCGACGATGGTCACGCGGCTCGTGAACGCGCTCGGCGGGCGCGAGCACCGATCGGGCCTGCGCACGCTGTACTACGGAGGCGGGCCTATGTACGTGAGCGATCTGCGGCGCGCGCTCGCGACCTTCGGACCCATCCTCTGGCAGCTCTACGGGCAGGGCGAGAGCCCGATGACGATCACCGGGCTGTCCAAGGCCGATCATCTGGGCGACGGCGGGCCGGACCACCTGGCGCGCCTCGCGTCGTGCGGCCTGCCGCGCACCGGCGTGATGGTGCGCGTCGTCGACGCCGCGGGTCGCGACGTGGCGCTGGGCGAGTCCGGCGAGGTGATCACGTGCAGCGATGCGGTGATGATGGGCTACCACAACAATCCAGCGGCCAACGCCGCGGCGCTGCGCGACGCCTGGCTGTGGACCGGCGACATCGGCTCACTCGACGAGCGCGGCTACCTGACGCTGCGCGATCGCTCGAAAGACATGATCATCTCCGGCGGCAGCAACATCTACCCGCGCGAAATTGAAGAGTGCCTGCTGCGCCATCCCGGCGTGCTGGAGTGTTCGGTGGTCGGGCGGCCGCATCCCGAGTGGGGCGAAGCCGTCGTCGCCTTCGTCGTGCCACGGCCCGGGCAAGCGCCGAACGACGAGGAACTCGACGCTTTGTGCCTGGCCCATATCGCCCGCTTCAAGCGCCCACGCCAGTACATTCGGCTGGCGGCGCTGCCGAAGAACCACTACGGCAAGGTGTTGAAGACTGAATTGCGCGAGCAACTGAACAAGGAACCGTAGCGATGCATGACGCCGACATCCGCATCGAGAGCCACGGCCGGGTGCGCCTGATCACGATCGACCGGCCGGCGAAGATGAACTCGCTGGACTTCGCGGCGAACGACCGGCTCGTTGCCGTGTGGCGCGAGTTCGACGCTGACGACGACGCATTCGTTGCCGTCATCACCGGCGCCGGTGCACAGGCTTTCTGTGCCGGCGCGGACCTGAAGACCTACACGATGGACTTCGCGCGCCGTGCCGCCCCCGAGTTCCGCAGCCGCTTCACCAACGGCCCGGGCTTTGGCGGAATCACGCGCAACTTCGACATCTTCAAACCCATCGTCGCGGCGGTGAACGGCTATGCGATTTCCGGCGGCTTCGAACTGGCGCTGGCCTGCGATCTGCGCTTTTGTTCGCCCAACGCCGAGTTCGCGCTGCAAGACGCGAAGTGGGGCTTCCACGCCTGCGACGGCGGGCTGATCCGCCTGCCGCAGATCGTCGGCATGGGGCACGCGATGGAGATCGTGTTGTCGGGTGAACGCGTGGGCGCCGAGCACGCCTACCGCATCGGCCTGGTGAACCGCATCTGGCCGCAGGCCGAGCTGCTGGAGCGCAGCATGGACTATGCGCAAATGCTTGCGCAGCGCTCGCCGCTGTCGCACCGGTTCGCCAAGGAGGTGATGAAACGGGCGGTGGGGTTGCCACAAGACGAAGCGCTGCGGCTTGAATCGCGCTCGTTCCACGACGTCGGCCTGACGGAAGATCTGGCTGAGGGCACGACGGCGTTCCGCGAGCGGCGCGACGCGCAGTTCAAGGGCAGGTGAACGGCTGGTGTTCGCGCCGCAGGCGCCCCGGCGCGACCCAGGGAATATCCCTGTCGCGCCCGCGGCGCCCGGGCGGCACAGTACGCGTATCCAGCCCCGAAGTGAGACGTGATGGCCGAAACCAAACTCATTCTCGACTACGTCTGCGAGCACGAAGCGCAACGCGCCAGCCAGGTCTTCATGACGCAGCCGCTGGGCGGCGACAGGCACGCCGACTTCACCTGGGGCCAGGTGCTCGACGAGGCGCGGCGCATGGCCACACACCTGCGCAGCCACGGCTTTCCCCGTGGCGCGAAGATCGCGATCCTGTCGAAGAACTGCGCGCATTTCATCACCGCCGAGTTGGGCGTCTGGTTCGCCGGCTACACCACGGTGGCGATCTTCCCCACCGAAACCGCCGACACCGTGCGATTCGTGCTCGAGCACAGCGAGGCGAGCCTGCTGTTCGTCGGCAAGCTCGATCTGTGGGACAAGCAGGAAAGGGGTGTGCCCACGCAAATGCCGCGCATCGCATTGCCGCTCGCGCCGCGCACCAACTACCCGAAGTGGGACGACATCGTCGCCGCGACGCCACCGCTCCTTGGCGGCCCGGACCGCCGCGCCGACGAACTGGCGATGCTCATCTACACCTCGGGCTCGACCGGCCAGCCCAAGGGCGCGATGGTGACGTTCAACGCGATCACGCGCGCTGCGCAAGGCATCGTCGATGACGTGCGGCAACAGACCGGCGGTGAGGACGAGAACCGCATGTTGTCGTACCTGCCGCTGGCGCACAGTTTCGAGCGCTCCTGGGTCGAGGCCGCGTCGCTGGTATCGGGCACGACACACCTGTACTTCGCCGAGTCGCTCGAGACCTTCGTTCAAGACCTCAAGCGCGCGCGCCCGACGATGTTCATCTCGGTACCGCGCCTGTGGCTCAAGTTCCAGCAGGGCGTGTTCGCGAAGATGCCGCAGGCCAAGCTGGAGCGGCTGCTGCGAATTCCGATCCTCGGACGCATCGTTGCGCGCAAGGTGCTCGCCGGCCTGGGGCTGAACCATGTGAAGGTCGCCGGCAGCGGCTCGGCGCCGATTCCGGCCGAACTGATCGCCTGGTACCGGCGCCTCGGCCTGAAGCTCATGGAAGGGTATGGCATGACGGAGGATTCGTCGTACTCGCACACTTCCAACGACCAGGCCAGCGAGCCCGGCTACGTAGGCGTGCCGCTGCCCGGCGTGCAAGTGCGCTTGAGCGAACAGGGCGAGATCCTGATCAAGTCGCCAGGCCAATTCAGCGGCTACTACAAACAGCCCGAACTGACAGCGCAGTGCTTCACCGACGACGGTTTCTTTCGCACGGGCGACCTCGGCGAGCGAAAACCAAACGGCCTGCTCAAGCTGACCGGCCGCGCCAAGGAGCAGTTCAAGACCGCCAAGGGCAAGTACGTCGCGCCCGCGCCGATCGAGAACCGCATCAACGCCAACAGCATGATCGAGCTGTCGATGGTCTCGGGCGTCGGGCAGAGCGCGGCCTACGCCGTCGTCGTGCTCGCCGAGACGCTGCGCCCGCGCGTGGCCGAGCCCGCGGTGCGCGCGCAGGTCGACACCGAACTCGCGCGGTTGCTGCAAGACGTGAACCGTGAGCTTGCGGAGTACGAACAACTGCGCATGATCGTGATCGCGCGCGAGCCCTGGACGATCGAGAACCGCTGTCTCACACCGACGATGAAGATCCGCCGCAGCAGCATCGAGGCCATGGTTGCACCGCAAGTCGACGCCTGGTACGCGGGCAAGGGCCACGTGGTCTGGGCCTGACAGGCGCTGAGACCCCGCGGATGTTGCCGCCGCCGGCCCCCGGCACGACGCATGGCGGCGACCGCGTCGCCCAGGCGCTGCAGGCCCACGGCGTGCGCTGCGTGTTCACGCTTTGCGGCGGACACATCTCGCCGATCCTGAGCGCGGCGAAGGCGCGCGGCATGCGCATCGTCGACGTGCGTGACGAAGCCACAGCCGTCTTCGCGGCAGACGCCAGCGTTCGTCTCACCGGCCTGACCGGCGTCGCCGCGGTCACCGCAGGGCCCGGCATCACGAACACGATCACCGCGCTGAAGAACGCGCAGCTCGCGGAAGTGCCGCTGCTGCTCATCGGCGGCGCCGCGCCCACCGCACTGCAGGGGCGCGGCGCGCTGCAGGACATCGACCAGCGCCCGCTCGTCGAACCCCACGTCAAGCTGTTCACGAAGGTCCGCCGGGTGCGTGACCTCGGCCCCGCGGTGTTTGACGCACTGGCGGTGGCGCGCTCGGGCGTGCCCGGGCCGGTGTTCGTCGAATGCCCGGTCGACCTGTTGTACGACGAGACATTGATCCGCCAGTGGTATGCCGACGCTGCGGGCAAAGGAACGGCGCTCGCCGACCGGCTTCTGCGCTTCTACCTGAATCGGCATGTGCGGCGCATGTTCGACGGCGCGCACGGCACCGCCGCGGCGGCACCGCGCAGCGTTGACGTGCCGCTTGCCGGAGCGCGCAGCGTGCAGGCGGCCTGGGCGGCACTGGGCCAGGCGAAACGGCCGGTGGCGATCATCGGCAGTCAGGCCCTGGCCAATGATGGCGATGCGGTTGCCGCCGCCGCCGGGCTTGCCGATGCGGTGGCGCGGCTGGGCATGCCCGTCTATCTGTCAGGCATGGCGCGTGGCCTGCTTGGGCGCGACCACGACCTGCAGATGCGCCACCAGCGCCGTCAGGCATTGCGCGAGGCCGATTGCGTGCTGCTCGCCGGGGTGCCGTGCGACTTCAGGCTCGATTACGGCAAACATGTGCGGCGCAGCGCAACGCTGATCGCGGCGAATCGCAGCGCCAGGCAAGCGCGCCTGAATCGGCGCCCCGACATTGCCGCGATCGGTGACGCGGGCCGCTTCCTGCAAGCGCTCGCGCAAGCCGCGCCCGCCCGTGCAGGCGCAAGCTGGTCGGGCTGGATTGAGCAATTGCGCCGGCGCGATGCGGAGCGCGAAGCCGACATCACGCAGCAGGCTCTCGTCCCTGGCGAATTCGTGAACCCGATTGCCTTGCTGCGTGCGGTGGAGCGCGAGGCCGGCGCGAACGCCATCTTCGTTGCTGACGGCGGCGACTTTGTCTCCACTGCGGCCTACGTGTTGCACCCGCGAGGGCCCTTGACCTGGCTCGACCCGGGTGCGTTCGGCACGCTGGGTGTGGGCGCCGGCTTCGCGCTCGGCGCCGCGCTCGCGCGCCCGGGCAGCGAGGTCTGGGTGATCTTCGGTGACGGCGCGTGCGGCTACGGCCTGACCGAGTTGGACAGCTTCGTCCGCCACGGCGTCCCGGTGATCGCGCTCGTCGGCAACGACGCGGGCTGGACGCAGATCGCGCGCGAGCAGGTGAAGATGCTGCACGACGACGTCGCGACCGTGCTGGCACGCACCGACTACCACGCCGTCGCGACCGGCTTCGGCGCCGAGGGCCTGCTCGTCAAGACGATGGCCGAAGTGCCGCAGGCGCTGGCGCGCGCACGTGAACTGGCGCGCGGCGGCAAGCCGGTGCTGGTCAACGTGTGGCTCGACAAGACCGAGTTTCGCGAGGGGTCGTTGTCGATGTAGTGCGGTGCGATGACGCGCTTTGCAAGCACAATCGCGGTCGTTTTTTCAACTTCACCGGAGTCCTACATGGCCATCGACAAAGCCCTCTACACCGCCCACGCAGCCTCCACCGGCGGGCGCACCGGCAGCACCCAATCGTCAGACGGCGCGATCAAGCTCGCCCTCGTCACGCCGAAGGAACTGGGCGGCACCGGCGGCGCGGGCACGAACCCCGAGCAGCTTTTCGCCGCCGGCTATTCGGCGTGCTTCATCGGCGCGATGAAGGCCGTCGCCGCGCGCGAGAAGATCGCGCTGACATCCGAGGTCTCGATCAAGGCCGAAGTGAGCATCGGCCCGATGACCGGCAAGCCAGGCGCTTTCGGCATTGCCGTGGTCATGGCCATCAGCGTGCCTGGCATGGACCGTGCCGCCGCCGAACAGCTCGTCGCCAAGGCGCACGAAGTCTGCCCGTACTCGAACGCGACGCGCGGCAACATCGACGTGGCATTGACGGTGGTTTGATTCCCACTTCGCACCGCGCGACGTCACCGCCCGGGCCTGGCCTGCAAGGTGCCCGGGTTCGGCAGGTGCGGTCTTGCACCACCTGCCGGCGGGCGTGGCAATGCGGGCAGCATTCGATGTCGCTGCGCGCCACGCGACGCATGAACTCGGCCGCCGCCTGCGCCGCGGGCTGCGGGTTGGCTTGACCGAATGGTCAGGTGTCGGCTTCAGCGCTCGCAAGCGAATAGCTCCGCCAGGTAGGCCTGCGACGTGAGCGTTGCGAGGCTCTCGACCTCGTAGAGGACCATGTATCGAGGCCCTCCCTCGGTGGCCGTCCAGCGCGTGCCTCGACGGAAGCCGGGAATCGACAGACGCTCCGGTAGATGCTCGTGGGTGTGCCAGCGATCGTGTTCCTCGATGGCGTCGGCTTCAACGTCGAACGACAGCAGCATTGCTGCCGAGCCAAGCAGGGGCATGACGTATCCACGCCGTTCAAGTCACCGGCGCCGGATTGAATAACACCAACGAGTTGTGCAACTTCCAATGCTCGGCCCAGGTCTTCTTGCGCCCGCTCGCCACGTCCAGCATCAGGCGGAACAGCTCCCAGCCCACGTCTTCGATGCTCGCCTTGCCTTCGGCGATGGTGCCGGCGTTCACGTCCATCAGGTCATGCCAGCGCCGCGCCAGATGGCTGCGCGTCGCGACCTTGATGACGGGCACGGCGGCCAGGCCGTAAGGCGTGCCACGGCCGGTGGTGAAGACGTGCAGGTTCATTCCCGCCGCGAGCTGCAGCGTACCGCAGATGAAGTCGCTCGCTGGTGTGGCGGCGTAGGTCAGGCCCTTCTGTCGGAGCTTTTCGCCCGGGGCGAGCACGCCCGAGATTGGCGCCGTGCCCGACTTGACGATCGAGCCCATCGCCTTTTCCACGATGTTCGACAAGCCACCCGCCTTGTTGCCCGGCGTCGTGTTTGCGCTGCGGTCGACGCTACCGCGCTGCAGGTAGGCGTCGAACCATCCCATCTCGCGGATCAGCGCCTGCGCAATTGCCGGCGTCGTGGCGCGTGACGTGAGCTGGGCGATGCCGTCGCGCACTTCCGTCGTCTCGGAGAACATGACGCTGGCGCCAGCGCGCACCAGCAGGTCGGTGCAGTAGCCGACCGCGGGGTTGGCCGTGACGCCCGAGAATGCGTCGCTGCCGCCGCATTGCACGCCGACCACGAGTTCGGCTGCGGGAACCGTTTCGCGGCGCCGCGCGTTCAGGCGCATCAGGTGCTGCTCGGCCTGGCGCATGATCGACTCGACCATGCTCATGAAGCCGACATGCTGATCGTCCTGAAGGCGCACGACGTCCAGTGGTGCGCCGTCTGCGTGCGCTTCGGCGTTTCGTTCATCGACGATTGCGAAGCTGCCCGGCGGCATCAGGCGTTCGGGTTGCAACTTCTCGCAACCCAGGCTCACCACCATCACCTCGCCGCCGAAGTTCGGGTTCAGGCTGATGTTGCGCAGCGTGCGGATCGGCACCGCGGCATCGGGCGCGTCGATCGCGACGCCGCAGCCATAAGCGTGCTCCAGCGCCACCACATCGTCGACGTTCGGAAACTTCGGCAGCAGCTCGGCCCGGATGCGCTGCACGGCGAAGTCGGTGACCGCCGCCACGCACTGCACCGTCTGTGTGACGGCGAGGATGTTGCGCGTGCCCACCGACCCATCGGCGTTGCGGTAGCCCTCGAAGGTGTAGCCCTCGAGCGGCGCCGGCGGCGCGGGTTTGATCGTCGCGAGGGGCAAGTCGGTCAGGCTGCGCGCGTCGGGCATCTTCAACAGGCGTTCGTGCACCCAGCTGCCTGCAGCGATGTCTTTCAAGGCTTCGCCGATCGCGACGCCGTAGCGCAACACGGCCGCACCCGTGGCGATGTCAGTCAACGCCACCTTGTGCCCCTGCGGCACGCGGTCGCGAAGCATGGGCCCGCCGGGCAACGCGGTGCCGGCCGGCAAGCCACCGTCGTTGGCGACGATCGCGACGTTGTCGCGCTCGTGCATGCGGATCGTCAGCGGCGCCAGCGGCATGGACAAAATTGTCATCCCCGCTCGCGCCGCGATGACGTGTGAGCAGGCGTGATGGCGCTCATCTGCGCGCGCCGAATTCCGCCGTGTCGCGGGTCCAGCCCTTGCTCTGTTCGCTCAGGGTGAGGCCCAGGCCCGGTCGCGTCGGCACCAGCATGCGCCCGTTCTGGATCTGAATGCGCTCGTTGAACAGCGGCTCCAGCCACTCGAAGTGCTCGACCCACGGCTCGCGCGGGTATGCCGCAGCCAGGTGAATGTGCAGTTCCATCGCGAAGTGCGGCGCGAGCATGAGGCCGGCGTGGTCTGCGAGCGCCGCCACTTTCAGGAACGGTGTGATGCCGCCGACGCGCGGCGCGTCGGGCATCAGGTAGTCGGCGGCGCGGTGCCGGATCAGGTCTGCGTGTTCAGCCGCACTCGTGAGCATCTCGCCGGTGGCAATGGGCGTGTCGAACTGCGCCGCGAGCGCCGCGTGGCCCTCAAAGTCGTAGGCATCCAGCGGCTCTTCGATCCACACCAGGTTGAATGATTCAAAGACTCTGCACATCCGCTGCGCGGTCGGCCGGTCCCATTGCTGATTTGCGTCGACCATCAGCGGCATCGCGTCGCCGAGATGCTTGCGCACCGCCTCGACGCGCTGGATGTCCAGCGCCCGGTCCGGCTGCCCCACCTTGAGCTTGATGCCGCCGATGCCGCGCTCGCGAGACGCCGCGGCGTTCACGAGCAGTTGCTCGATGGGGGTGTGCAGAAAACCGCCTGACGTGTTGTAGCAGCGTACCGAATCGCGATGTGCGCCGAGCAACTTGGCGAGCGACAGCCCGGCACGTTTGGCTTTCATGTCCCACAGCGCAACGTCGAAGGCACCGATCGCCTGCGTGCCTAAGCCGCTGCGACCGACCGACGCGCCGGCCCAGCACAGCTTGTCCCACAGGCGCGCGATGTCGTTCGGATCTTCGCCGATCAGTGCCGGTGCGATTTCCTTCGCGTGGGCAAACTGGCCCGGCCCACCGGCGCGTTTGGCGTAGCTGAAGCCCAGCCCTTCGTCGCCGCCTTGCGTGTGCACCTGCGCGAACAGGATGGCGATCTCCGTCATCGGCTTCTGCCTGCCCGTCAGCACCTTCGCGTCGCTGATCGGGTTAGCAAGCGGCAGGTAGCACGACGACAGCTTGACGCTGGTGATACTGTCGTTGAACGATTGCGGTGCGCTCATGGTGTTGTGCCCTTAGCGATCAAACGCTGGCCGCTTCGGGTCGAACTTCCAGCCGGGGATCAAGCTTTGCATGGCCATGGCGTCGTCACGCGAGCCGAGGCCATGCTGTTTGTAGAGCTGATGCGCTTTCTCGACTTCGGCCATGTCGAGCTCGACGCCCAGACCCGGTTTTTTC
>JANNKM010000205.1:0-10548 GCA_031396305.1 Rhizobacter sp. | reverse complement strand
GCCACCGGCTGGGCGCCGCATGTCGAGGCCGGCAAACTGCGTCTGCTCGCCACCTACGGCAGCAAGCGCACGAAGCGCTGGCCGCAGATTCACACGCTGCTGCGCCTGCCCACCGGCCTGTTCTATGCCCAGGGCGTGAAGGCCAACGTGCTGTTCTTCGACAGGAAGCCGGCCAGCGAGACCTCGTGGACGAAGAAGTTGTGGATCTACGACTTGCGCACGAACAAGCACTTCACGCTGAAAACCAACCCCTTATCGCGTGCAGACCTCGACGAATTCGTGCGCTTGTATCACCCGGCGAATCGCTTTGACCGCGCGCCGACGTGGAGCGCTGAGAACCCGGATGGCCGATGGCGCGGCTACGAAGTGGGCGAGCTCATGGCGCGCGACAAGGCGAGCCTCGACATCTTCTGGCTGCGCGACGAGACGCTCGCCGACAGCGACAACCTGCCGCCGCCGGACGTCATTGCGCAAGAAATCGTCGACGACCTGGAAGCTGCGCTGGAGCAGTTTCGCTTGATTGCTGCAGATTTGGCCGCCGCCAGCGGCACATGATTGCGAACTCTCGCGCACCACGCGCCGCGTCAGCCCTTGCCCGCCAGACCCAGGCGCTCGATCGTCGCCTTCTCGGCGACGAAGGCGTCGCGCGCGAACTGGGTGTAGGCCTCGGTGTTCATGTAGATCACCGACTGGTCGTACTTTTCAAAGGTGGCGAGCACCGCCGGGTCGTCCAGCGTCTTCTTGAACGCGTCGTGCAGCGTGCGCGTCACCGCCGGGTCCATGCCCTTCGGGCCGCACACGCCGAACGGTGAATCCGACACCGTCTGGTACCCCAGTTCATTCAGCGTGGGAATCTGCGGCCAGCGCTTCGTGCGCTTGCTGCCGTAGGTGGCGAGCAGACGCAGTTTGCCGGCCTCGACATGCGGCGCCCAGCCGGTGGCGTCGCTCGCGGCCATCACATGCCCGCCCAGGATCGCCTGCATGTTGTCGGCGTTGCCCTTGAATGGAATGTGGGTGAGCTTGATGCCGGCGCGCTGCGCGAATTCTTCCACCGCCAGGTGCGGGCTGGTGCCGATGCCGGTGGAGCCATAGGTGAGCTTCTCCGGATTCGCCTTCGCGAAGTCGATCAGGTCCTTGATGCTCTTGATGGGCGAGTCGGCGGGGACGACCAGCCCGAAGGTGTAGCCGGTGAGGCAGGCGATCCAGGTGAAATCCTTGAGGGTATCGAACTGCACCTTCTGCATGTGCGGAATGCGGAACACGCCATGCGGCAACTGCGACAACGTGTAGCCATCGGGCTTGGCGTTGACGAGTTCGTTCGCGCCCAGCATTCCGCCAGCGCCGGGTTTGTTGTCGACGATGATGGTTTGGCCCAGCGTCTTGGCCGCACTTTCGGCGAGTGCGCGAATCACGGCGTCGGTGGAGCCGCCGGCCGGCCACGGGCAGATGTAGCGGATCGGCCTGGTGGGAAAGGTCTGGGCGCGGGCGAGCAGGGGCAGCGCGAGCCCGGCGGCGGCCGATGCGCCGAGGATCAAAGTGTGGCGGCGGGTCTTCATCATGGCATGGCTCCAAACGCAAAATCGCGCCCCGGCGCGGCGGCAAACAGGGCCTGGGTGTACTCGTGCTGCGGCGCACCGAACACGCGGTGCGCGGGCCCGTACTCGACGACCCGCCCTTGCGACATCACGGCGAGATGGTCGCACACCTGCGACGCGACGCGCAGGTCGTGCGTGATGAAGAGCATCGCCAGGTTCAGCCGCGAGCGGATCTCTTCGAAGAGCTGCAGCACCTGGGCCTGCACCGAGACGTCGAGCGCCGACACGGCTTCGTCGGCGATCAGCAGTTCGGGCTCCATCATCAGCGCGCGCGCGATGCAGATGCGCTGGCGCTGGCCGCCGGAGAACTGGTGCGGGTAGCGCTCCATCGCACTGGCGTCCATGCGCACGAGCTTGAGCAGGTCGAGCGCCTTGGCCAGTGCGGCGTCGCGAGCCATGCCGTAGTTCACCGGCCCTTCGATCAGCGCCTCGGCGACGTTGCGGCGCGGGTTCAGCGAGCGGTACGGGTCCTGGAACACGATCTGCACGCGCTTGCGCAACGGGCGCAACGCGCCGGCGCGCATCATCGCGATATCCGATCCGCCCGGGCCGCCGAGCATCACCGAGCCGCCGCTCGGGTCGATCAGACGCACGATGCAGCGCGCCACCGTCGATTTTCCCGAGCCCGATTCGCCGACGATGCCCAACGTCTGGCCGCGCCGGATCTCGAGGTTCACGTCTTGAGCGGCGCGAACCGTGCGGCGCTTGCCGAACCAGCTCTTGTCGTCGTAGGTCTTTTCCAGCGACTTCACTTGCAGCACGATCGGCGCGCCGGCATCGCACGGCCGCTCTTTCAGTTGCAGCGTCGGCACCGCGGCCATCAGCATGCGCGTGTAGTCATGGCGCGGCCGGCGCAACACGTCTTGCTTCGGCCCGAGTTCCACCAGGTCGCCCAGGCGCAGCACGGCGACGCGCTGCGCCACTTCGGCGACGACGCCGAAGTCGTGCGTGATGAACAACACCCCGGTGCCGTGCCGGGCCTGGAGATCGAGCACGAGCTTGAGGATCTGTGCCTGGGTTGTCACATCGAGCGCCGTCGTCGGCTCGTCGGCGATCAGCAGCACCGGGTCGAGCACGAGCGCCATCGCGATCATGATGCGCTGGCGCTGGCCGCCCGAGAGCTGATGCGGGTAGCTCGCGAGCATGCGCTCGGGCTCGGGCAGCAGCACTTCGCGCAGGATCGCGAGCACTTTGGTGCGGCGCTCGGCGGGCGAGAGCGGGGTGTGCTGGCGCAGCACTTCGTCGACCTGATCGCCGCATGTCATCACCGGGTTCAGCGCCGTCATCGGCTCCTGGAAGATCATCGACATGCGGGTCGCGCGCAGCTCGCGCAGGCGCGACAGCGGGGCATGCGTGATGTCTTCGCCCTGCAGCACGATCTGCCCGCTGGTCACCGGCAGCGTCTTGGGCAACAGGCCCATCACGCCCTGTGCGATCACCGACTTGCCCGAGCCCGATTCGCCGACCAGGCAGAGGATCTCGCCGCGGCCGACGCTGAAGCTGACGTTGCGCACTGCGGTGGTGCGGTCGCTGCCTGCGGGCAATCCGATCGTGACGCCCTTGACCTCGAGGATGGGCTGATCGCTGCTCATACCCGTTTCGCCATCTTCGGATCGAGCGTGTCGCGCAGCCCGTCGCCCAGGATGTTCACCGCGAGCACCGTCACCGCGAGAAAGATTCCGGGGAAGAAGATGTTGTGCGGGTACTCGTTGAATTGCGCGCGGCCTTCGGCCATCACGTTGCCCCAGGTGGGGATGTCGGGCGGCAGGCCGACGCCGAGGAACGACAGGATCGCCTCGACCAGGATGCCCGACGCGCAGATGAAGGTGCCCTGCACCAAAAGCGGCGCCACCGTGTTGGGCAGGATGTGGCGCAGCATGATTTTCCAGGTCGGTGTGCCCAGCGACACCGCAGCTTCGACGTACGGCTCTTCACGAATCGTCAGCACGAGGGAGCGTACGAGCCGCGTCACGCGCGGGATTTCGGGAATCGCGATCGCGATCACGACCGTCATCAGGCTGCCGCGCCACATCGCCACCAGCGCAATGGCGATCAGGATCGCCGGAATCGCCATCACGCCGTCCATCACGCGCATCAGGATGCCGTCGAGCCAGCGCAGGTAGCCCGCGCACAAGCCGAACACGATGCCGAACGCGAGCGCGACAAGGGCCGTGAACAGGCCGACGATCAGCGACACCCGGGTGCCGTAGATCACGCGGCTGTAGATGTCGCGGCCGAAGCTGTCGGAGCCCATCGGGAAACGGTGTTGCAGCGTTGCACCTTCAAGTGTCGTGATCTCGCCGTGTTTGCCCGGCAGCAGATCGCGGCTCGCCGGGTCGAACAGCGATGGGTCGACGGTGCCGAGCCACGGCGCGAGCAGCGCGATCGCCACCAGCAACGCCAGAAAGAACGCACCGATGCGCACCGACCAGTTCCGCGAGGCGCGTGCCCAGCCGCCAGGCTGCGCGCGCACCGTCGCGGCCTCGACGGAGAGCGCATCGAACCTGGCCTGATCGGTGCCGGGGGTCATGGCGGCGTCAGTAGCGAATGCGTGGGTCGAAGAACACGTACGAGAGGTCGACGAGCAGGTTGACCATGACGTAGGCGAACGAGAACAGCAGGATCACGCCCTGGATCGTGGGAAAGTCGCGCGCCAGCACCGCGTCCACCGTCAACCGGCCGAGGCCCGGAATCGCATACACCGATTCGGTGACGACGACGCCGCCGATCAACAGTGCGATGCCGATGCCGATCACCGTGATGATCGGCACCGCCGCGTTCGTGAGCGCGTGGCGCACCAGTACCGTGGCCTCGGGAAGGCCCTTGGCGCGCGCGGTGCGGATGTAGTCTTCACCCAGCGTTTCCAGCACCGAAGCACGCGTGACGCGTGCGATCAGCGCGATGTAGATCACCGACAGCGTGATCGCCGGGAGCGTAAGGTGGTAGAGCCACGGGCCCACGCCGTCGGCGATGCGCTTGTAGCCCTGCACCGGCAGCCAGCCGAACTTGAGCGAGACGAGCCAGATCAGCATGTACGCCAGCACGAAGATTGGAATCGAAAAGCCCAGCACCGAAAACGCCATCAGACCGCGATCCAGCCAGCCGCCGAAACGCCACGCGGCAAGCACGCCCAGCGGCACCGCGACGAGCACGGCGATGCTGATCGTGATGGCGGCGAGCGACAGCGTGGGTTCCAGGCGCTGCCCGATGAGCGTGGCGACACCGGTCTTGTAATAGAACGACTGGCCGAGGTCGCCGCGCAGCAGGTTGCCGAACCAGATTGCGTACTGCTCGGGGATCGAGCGGTCCAGCCCGAGCCCGGTGCGAATCTGCGCGATCTGTTCCGTGCTCGCCGCGTCCCCCGCCATCACCGCCGCTGGATCGCCTGGCGTCAGGCGCAGCATCAGGAACACCAGCAGCGAGACGATCAGCAGGACGGGGATCGTCGCGAGCAGGCGGCGTGCGAGGAAGGTGAACACGCTAGCCTTCCGTCATCCCGGCGCACGCCGGGATCCACGCATGGCGACGCGCCGTGGATCCCGACTTTCGTCGGGATGACTGGCCAATGGATTCGTTGCTCCTTCCAGGGTTGAAGGAGCCTGAGACATCACCAATGAAGCAACCTCACGACTTCTTCAAGTTCCAGTAGATGTTGCCGTTGGTGATGAAGAACCCGGTGATGTTCTTGCGCGCCGCCATCGGCTGGTTGTACTCGCCCAGCGGCGCATGCGTGCCGACTTCGAAAGCGCGCGCATGCAGCTGGTCGGCGAGCTTTTTCTTCGTCGGCTCGTCGGTGGCGCGCATGAACGCGCTGCGGATTTCGACCATCTTGTCGTCGCTGGCCCAGCCGAACCAGCCTGACTTTTCACCGCGCGTGTCCATCGTCGGGTTCGCGATCGGGCTCCACACGTCAAAGACGTTCCACGCCGTCAGGAACATGTGCCAGCCGCCCTTGTCGATCGGGTCCTTCTTCGCGCGCCGCCCCACCAGCGTCTGCCAGTCCATCGCCTGCAGGTCGACCTTGAAGCCGGCCTGGCGCAGCAGTTGTGCCGCGACGTCGGGCAGTTTCTGGATCGACGCCAGGTCGGTGGGCTTCATGATGACGATGGGCGTGCCGTCGTAGCCCGACGCCTTGAGCAGGTCCTGCGCCTTCTTCATGTTGCTCTTGGCCTGCAGGTCGCTGCCGGCCACGCTGCCGTAGGGTGTGCCGCAGATGAACATGCTGGGGCAGGTCTTGTACAGCTCCTTCACGCCGACCTGGGCGCGCAAGAAGGGTTCCTGCGAGAACGCGGCGATCGCGGCCTGGCGCACCTTGGCGTCGTCGAACGGCTTGTGCAGGTGGTTGAAGCGCGCCATGTACTGCAGGCCGAGGTTGGCGTACGCCGCGAGTTGCAGTGTGGTGTCGGCCTTCACCGTCTCATAGTGGTCAAAGCCGAGCGCCTCGATGATGTCTACCTCACCGTTCTTCAGCGCATTGACTTGCGCCTGCGCGTCGCGCAGCGCGAGATTCCACTCGACCCGATCGACGTACACGTGTTTGCCGCCGGTCGTTCCCGACGGCGCTTCGCTGCGCGGCACGTACTTCGCGTTCTTCAGGTACACCGCCTTGTCGCCGGGTTTGAACTCGTCGCGCTTGAAGGTGTAAGGGCCCGAGCCGATGTGTTCTTCGATCTGCTTGAACGCGTCGGTTTCGGCGATGCGCTTGGGCATGATGAACGGCACGTTGCTCGACGGCTTGCCCAACGCCTCGAGCACGAAGCCGCAGACCTCGCCCAGGAAGATGCGAAACGTGTCGGGTGCGGGCGAGTCCATGCGCTGCACGAACGTCATCAGGGCGCTGCCCATCGCGTCGCGCTTGCCCCAGCGTTGCAGCGAGGCAATCACATCTTCGCCGGTGACGGGCGCGCCGTCGTGGAACGCCAGGCCCTTGCGCAGTTTGAAAGTCCACAGGCGATGGTCGCCGCTTTCCGTCCAGCTCTCCACCATCTGCGGCTTGATCTTCGCGTTCTCGTCGGTGCCGAACAGCGTGTCGTAGATCATGTAGCCGTGGTTGCGGCTCATGTAGGCGGTGGTCCAGATCGGGTCGAGGATCGCCAGGTTCGAGTGCGGCACCACGCGCAGCACTTTCTCCTGTGCGAGGGCGTGCGACTGCGACAGCACTGCGCCAGTCGCGAGGGCGAGCGCCATCCATGTTCTGCGTTCAAGTTTCATACCGACCTTTCGTGAATCCTGGAAAGACAAGCAAGGGCCGCACCAGCGGATTGCGCACCATTGTGGGGGCTGTCGGCGCCGTGCTGAGTTGGGGCAAACACTTGGCCTCCTTCTGAGCCGGGCGATCCCGCAAACGTGGGGTCGTGATGTCACACGGCGCATGGACAGGCGCCACTACACTGAAAACACTATTGCCCAGCTTCGCTGCAGTGATGCCCAAACCGCTTCAATTCTCGACCCGTGCCGTGCCCGCCGACGCGCTTGATGCACGCGTTGTCGCGGCCTGGGCCGAGCTGGAGTCACGCGCAGCCGAACCCAACGCCTACCTCTCGCCCTACTTCGTGCTGCCGGCGCTGCGCCACCTCACACCGGGAGTTCCGGCCAAGGTGTTTCTCGTAGAACGGGTCGACGAAACCGGCCCGAAACTGGTGGGCCTGGGCGTGTTCACGCCGGCACGTGCGTCACGCCAGTTTCCGTTGCCCAGACTGGTGTCATACCGCACCGTGCACTCGCCGCTGAACGGACTGCTGCTCGACCGCGAATGCCAATCACTCGCCCTGCAAGCCCTGTTGAAATATGTTCGCAATGAACAGCGCCAGTTCAAGGGCATCGAGATCGCGGGCGCCTGGTCCGATGGCCCAACAGTTGACGCGCTACGAACCACCGGGCGGCTCCATGTGCAGGGGGCGACTCCGCGTGCCATCCTGATACCCGCCGAGTGCGAGGCGAACTTGCGCGACAAGGTGTTGGCGGCGCGGGTGCGCGATCTGAACCGAAAACACCGTCGCCTTGAAGAGCAGGGCCGGGTGACTTGGCGCTGGCATCGCGAAGCCGGCATTCCGCAAGACGCCGTGCAGTCGTTGCTGGACCTCGAGCATATGGGCTGGAAAGGTGAGCAAGGCACTTCGTTGCGTTCCTCGCCCGCGCATGAGGCGTTCTTTCGCGAGGCGATCGCCGGCTTTGCGTCAGCCAGGCGCGCCCTGATCACCGAAGTCTCGTTGGATGGCGTGCCGATATCGTCGAGCTGCAACTTCATCTCCGGTCGCGTGGGGTTCGCCTTCAAGATCGGCTGGAACCCGCAGTACCGCGCGGCCTCGCCGGCGCAGATCAACGAGACCGAGTTCATGCGCAATGCGACCCGGGTTGCGGGCGACCTGGAATACATCGACAGTGGCGCCTCGCCGGATTCGTGGATCAACAAACTGTGGCTCGCACGGCGCTCCATCAGCACGCTGTCGGTCGCGACTCAGACCTCGGCTTCGCACGCATTGCGCTTGGTGAACTTGGCCAGGCGCCTGATGGGTGCCTTGCGCAGTGCCCGAATGGGGTCGCCGCGAGGGCTTCAACCCGCCGCCGATTGAGCAGGCCCGAGCCGGCTGATTTTCGGGTCGGCGCGCTCGAATAACATCGCCCACCCCTCCTGACGATGCGCCATGCCGACCTTGCCCCGCATTCCCGGTTACCGCTTCCTGCACTCCCCGGGACCGACGCGCGTGCCCGACGAGGTGTTGCATGCGATGAGCCGTCAGCCGATGGACCTGGCCGACCCGCGCGTCGCGCAGACCATCGCTGCGTGTGAAACCGGCTTGAAGCGGCTGCTGCAGACGCGCGACGCCGGCATCCTGATGTTCGCGTGCAATGGCCATGGTGTGTGGGAAGGCGTGATCGCGAACCTGCTCGGCCCGGGCGACGCCGTGCTGGTGCCGGGCACCGGGCACTTCTCCGACGGCTGGGCGACTCAATGCGAGGCGTTCGGCGCGACCGCGATCCGCACCCCCTGGGTCGAGGGCGAACCGATCGACCCCGGCGCCGTCGAGCAGGCCCTGCGCGACGACCCGCGGCACCGCATCAAGGCGGTGTTTGCTGTGCACACCGACACCGCCAGCAGCGTCACGAGCGACATGCGGGGGCTGCGCGCAGCGATCGACGCCGCGCGGCACCCGGCGCTGTTTGTCGTCGATGTCGTGGCGTCGCTCGGCGCGGCGCCGTTCGCGATGGATGAACTGGGCGCGAACGTCGTCGTCGGCGCCTCGCAAAAGGGCTTGATGGTGCCGCCGGGCCTGGGCTTCATCGGCGTCGACGCGCGGGCGCTGCAGGCGGCGCGTGACAACCCGGCGCCGCGCTTCTATTGGGACTGGGCGCGCCGCAAGAGCGACTTGTCTTACATGAAGTTCTGCGGCACGCCGCCGCAAAGCCTCTTGCTGGGCCTGGAGGCGGCGCTCGGGCTGATTTTTCTGGAAGGCGTCGATGCCGTACTGGAGCGCCACGCGCGCATCGCACGCGCCGTGCACGCTGCCGTGGCTTGCTGGAGCGAAGGTGGAGCGTTGCGGTGCTTCGCGCCATCGCCACAGGCGCGTTCCACGTCGGTCACGGCCGTCGCCGTGGCTGCCAGCGTCGACGTCGAGGCGCTGCGCAGCGTGGCGCGCGAGCGCTTTCAGGTGGCGGTTGCCGGCGGTCTGGGGCCGCTGGCGGGGCGCGTGTTCCGCATCGGCCACCTGGGTGACCTGAACCCGGCAATGATCCTCGGGGCGCTCGCCGGCGTGGAAGCGGCGTTGCAGGTGCAGGGCGTGCCTCACCGAAGCGGTGTCGCCGCGGCGATCGCAAGCATGGCGCAGGCCTGAACAGGCTCACACCCCCCGCGCGCGGTCGGCGTGGAAGCGCGTGGTGAAGGCCGCGAAGGTTCCGCTGTCCAGGGCCTCGCGAATTTCGCGCATCAGGTTCAGGTAATAGTGCAGGTTGTGGATGCTTGCCAGCATCGGCGCCAGCATTTCGCCGCAGCGTTCCAGGTGATGCAGGTAGGCGCGCGACACACCGCCAGTCTTGTGCGCGCCCTCGCCGCCGCCGGCGCAGGCATGGCAGCGGCAGCTGGGGTCGATGGGCGATTCGTCCGCCTTGTAGCGCGAATTGCGCAGCCGCAAGTCGCCGAAGCGCGTGAACAGGTGGCCATTGCGCGCATTGCGCGTGGGCATCACGCAGTCGAACATGTCCACGCCGGCGGTGACGCCGTCAACCAGGTCTTCCGGCGTGCCCACGCCCATCAGGTAGCGCGGTTTATCGATTGGCAGGCGCTGCGGCGTATGCGCGACGGTGCGTTGCATTTCCTGCTTCGGCTCGCCCACGCTCACGCCGCCGATCGCGTAGCCGGGCAGGTCCAGCTCAGCCAATGCGCTGAGCGACTCTTCGCGCAAGGCCTCGAACATGCCGCCTTGAACGATGCCGAACAGCGCGTTCGGGTTCGCGAGGCGCTCGAATTCGTCACGGCAGCGCCTGGCCCAGCGCAGGCTCAAGTGCATCGACTCGCTGGCCTCGTCTTGCGTCGTCAAGTGGCCGTCGATCTGGTACGGCGTGCACTCGTCGAACTGCATCACGATGTCGGAGTTCAGCAAATGCTGGATCTGCATGCTGATCTCCGGCGTGAGGAAGAGCTTGTCGCCATTCACCGGCGAGGCGAAGCGCACGCCCTCTTCGCTGATTTTTCGCATGGCTCCGAGGGACCAGACCTGGAAGCCGCCGCTGTCGGTGAGGATTGGCCGGGTCCAGGCCTCGAAGCGATGCAGCCCGCCGAACTGGCGCAACACGTCAAGCCCCGGGCGCAACCACAGGTGAAACGTGTTGCCCAGGATGATTTGCGCGCCCATCTCAATCAGGCTGCATGGCATCACGCCCTTGACCGTGCCGTAAGTGCCGACCGGCATGAAGATCGGGGTTTGCACCACGCCGTGGTTGAGCGTGAGACGTCCGC
>JANNKM010000200.1:0-2613 GCA_031396305.1 Rhizobacter sp. | reverse complement strand
ACCGACCTGTACCTGGGCTTCGACATCCTCAACGCGACGGATCCAAAGAACCTGGACAAGTGTCTGCCCGAACGCACGATCGCCGTGGTGAACACGACGCAGACGCCGACCGGTCAGATGGTCTCGAACCGGAAGAATTTCTTTCCCATCGTGCAGTCGCTCACCGCCGGCATAGACCGGGTCACGCGCAAGGAGCACAACGTCTTCGTCGATGGGCAGGCGATGGCCGAGGGCCTGTTCGGCGACGCGATGGCGACCAACAACTTCATGGTCGGCGTGGCCTTTCAGGCCGGGACTATTCCCTTGAAGGCCGAGTCGATAGAGACCGCGATCAAGAACTCGGGCGTCGGCGTCGAACAGAGCCTGGCCGCGTTCCGCTGGGGTCGCATGACGGTGGTCGATCGTGCCTTCGTCGAGGCCGAGATTGCCAAATACGCGCCGAAGATCGACAAGCCCCTGCTCTCGGCCGCTGCGCGCGCCATCGTCGATGCGGTCGCTGCGGTGGGGACTCAGGGTGAGACGAGGCGTCTGCTCGAAGTGCGTGTCCCTGACTTGATCGACTATCAGGACGAGGCCTACGCGAAACGCTACGCCGACGTTGTCAAGCGTGTGGTCGCGGCGGAGGCCAAGGCCGTTCCTGGCAAGACCGGTCTGGCGGAGGCCGCCGCGCGCTACCTCTACAAGCTGATGGCCTACAAGGACGAGTATGAGGTTGCGCGCCTGCACACCGACCCGGCTTTTGTGGCCCAGCTCGACTCGATGTTCAAGCATGGCTACACGGTCTAGTACAACCTTGCACCGCCGACGATCTCCAAGCGCGACCCGGTGACCGGCCACCTGATCAAGCAGCAGTTCGGTCCCTGGATGCGAAGTGCCTTCGGCTGGCTGAAGAAGTTCAAGGGCCTGCGTGGCGGTTCACTTGACTTGTTCGGCAAGACCGAGGAGCGTTACGAGGAACGCGAGATGATCGAGGACTACATCCGCGAGCTCGACGGCATCTGCGCCGCGCTCAGCCCGGCCAACCATGCTGCGGCTTTGGCACTCGCCAGCGTGCCCGACGAGATCCGCGGCTACGGCCATGTGAAGGAGAAGAGCATTGCGGATGCGAAGCAGCTGCGCGAACAGCGTCAGCACGCTTTCCGCAACCCGACGCCGCAACGCCAGGCAGCGCCGGCACAGGTGGCGGCGTGAAACGGTGGTCCGCCGATGAGTTCGAACCCGACCACGGCCCCGGTGACCGTGATCGTCACGCGGCGGGTGCGGCGCGGACACGCGGCGGAATTCGAGCGCCTGATGTCCGGCATGCAGGCTGCCGCGGCGCGGTTTCCGGGTCACATGGGCGGATTCCTCATTCCACCGGACGCGCCGGAACTCGGCTGCTACCGCACGCTCTTTGCATTCGACAACGAAGCGCACCTGCAAGCCTGGACGCGCAGCGCCGAGCGCAACGAATGGCTGGAGCGGATCGCCGCGGTGACGCACGGCGACTCGGCCTTGCGCGTGCTGAGCGGCCTGGAGACCTGGTTCGCGCTGCCGGCATCAGCCACGAAGGCACCGCCGCCGCGCTGGAAGATGGCCCTGGTGACCTGGTCCGGCATCTTCCCGCTGGTGCTGCTGAGTTCACACACGGTCGCGCCGCTGCTCGGACCCTGGCTTCACCCGACGCTGGTCGTGCTCGTCGCCACCGGCCTGATCGTCGTCGCGATGACCTGGCTCGTCATGCCCACGTTGGTCCGGCTGCTCGTCGGCTGGCTCTATCCCGCCGAGCGGGAATCCTGAACCGAAACCTTTCGCGAGAGACACCATGAACGAACTCGACGGCTACGACATCGAAGATCTGAACGCCGGCATGAGCGCGACCTTTTCCAAGACGATCACCGAGGCCGACATCGTGCTGTTCGCCAGTGCGTCGGGCGACAACAACGCCATGCACATCAACGAAGAGTTCGCGCAGACCACGCAGTTCAAAGGCCGCATCGCACACGGCATGTTGACGGCGAGCGTGATCTCGGCAGCGATTGCCGGACGGCTGCCCGGGCCCGGCACGGTCTACCTCGGCCAGAACCTGCGCTTCAAGGCGCCGGTGCGTCCTGGCGACACCGTGCACGCCACCGTCACCGTCAAGGAGTTGTTTCCCGAGAAGCGCCGCGTGGCGCTCACCACGGTGTGCACCGTCAAAGGCAAGGTGGTGATCGAAGGCGATGCCCTGGTCATGCCCACCTCCCGCGAAACCCGTTCGACGAACCGCGTCTAGCGAACTGTTCCCCCAACCGAAACCCTAAGGAGAGAGACCATGGCAACAAAGAATCAGCCCGCAATGGACATGTCCAATGCCCTCGGAGACCTGACGAAGATGCTCGAGCAATTCAAGTTGCCGGGCGTCGATACGAAAGAGATTGTGGAAGCGCGCCGCAAGGATATCGACGCACTGGTCCAGGCCAACCAGGCGATCTATGAAGGCATGCAAGCGCTGGCGAACAAGCAGGGCGAATTGCTCAAGAAGGCGATGGAGGACATCCAGTCGGCGGTGAAAGGTGCAGCCAGCGGCGTCGGTGTGGGCGACCCGGGCAAACAAGGCGAACTCGCGCGCAAGGCCTGCGAAAAGGTGCTGGG
>JANNKM010000187.1:0-5126 GCA_031396305.1 Rhizobacter sp. | reverse complement strand
TCGCTGCTTGCCGACAGCGCAGTGACCCGGTACTTGCCAGATAGATTGCGATGCAGGTAGACCCACTCGGCGGTCAAGACGCCAAGCCGCTCGGTAATGATCCGAATCGACTCCTCAAATGGGTGCAACGCCGCCGAGCATTCGAGGCCGAGGGGAGCGCCATGACCTCGAGTTTTGTTTCGCAAGATGGCGAACCAAGAAAACCATTGGCGCAAAGGGACATGACTCGGAAGCGCGGGAACTTCAACTTGCAGAGCTCCCAACGTGACGTGCAGCAGCCGAACGGACTCGTGCTGCCAGTCGCCTGCGACAGCGCGTTGCGACAGTTCTCGTTGATGCGATTGAAGGTCAGCCCTTAGGAACTGCGCGCTTGGGCCAGTGAGCGCGGCGTCCAATTGCGAGGACCATTCACCAATGCCATCTGCTCGAACAAGCTGCCGAAGAAGACCAAAGCGGTGTCGATCACGATCATCCAGGATTCCGGAGATCAAAGCGCACGCAACGAGCTTTGTGAGGAGTTCGCCAAAGTACATCAACCCATAGAACGCTGCCACGTCGGAGTCTTCCTTCTCGTTGCGATAGCGCTCCCACATTTGTTCGATTGGCCTGAGCATCGATGCGTACCCGGTGAGTGGATAGAGCGATGGTACGGCGACCATGGGGTCAGAGCGTGTCGCCCACACCGATCGCACGCGCACACACACAGGATGGCCGCAGATGTCCGCACTTCCCGCCGGCCGCATCAGACGGCGCTCGCCGTCTCGCGGTGGGCGGTCGATCACGGCCATGTCGCCGGGCGTCATGGGGCCACCTCGATTGGTTCCTAGTGGCTGCGTCGACGGAAAGTTCGCGTACCTGGTCTCTCCCTACGATCGCTAGCAGACGTTCGGCGCGCTGATTCGACAGTCAGCAATGTGCTTGCAGGGAACGCTCGCGTGCAGGGGCTCAGTGTTCCCTTTGTCGCCGTTGCCGACCTTCAGGCCCTGCAGAGACAAGCGCTCGCAACCTCAACCAGCGCAGAATCGCGCAACCCCTTCGCCAACGCTCACCCCCATGCCCACACCCCCCTACCCCACTGCCCTCATCGTCGGCGCCGGCCCGGGCCTCGGCGCCAGCCTCGCGCGCGTCTTTACCCGCGACGGCGGCATGCGCGTGATGGTCGCGGCGCGGCGGCGCGAGGCGCTGGAGGCGATCGCGCGTGAAACCGGTGCGGGCGTGGCGACGTGTGAGGCGACCGACGCAGCATCGGTGGCCGCGCTGTTCGACGCCGCGCACGCGCACTTCGGTGCGCCGCCGCAGGTGGTGGTCTACAACGCGAGCCGGCGCGTGCGCGGCGCGTTTGTCGACGTCGACGCGGCGGCGGTGGAGCAGGCGGTGCGGATCACGGCGTTCGGTGCTTTTTTGGTCGCGCAGCGGGCCGCGCGCGGCATGTTGCCGGGCGGGCGCGGCGCGATCCTCTTCACCGGGGCGTCGGCGGGCGTGAAGGGCTTTGCGCAGTCGGCCGCCTTCGCGATGGGCAAGTTCGCGCTGCGCGGCCTCGCCCAAAGTCTGGCGCGCGAGTTGTCGCCCCTGGGCATCCACGTCGGCCACGTCGTCGTCGATGGTGGCATTCGCCCGCCCGGCGACGCAGGCGCCGACGCCAAGGACGATCGGCTCGACCCGGACGCCATCGCCGCGAGCTACCTGCATCTGCTGACGCAGCCGCGCAATGCGTGGACCTGGGAGATCGAGCTGCGCCCCTGGGTTGAACGGTTCTGACCCAGGCCCGACGATTGACGATTCTGTTGTGCAGCCCACCGAGGCGCTGTTTCGCGAGGATTCGCATCTGACCGAATGCGTGGCGCGCGTCCGCGCCATCGACGCGCACGGCATGCAGCTCGACCGCACGGTGTTCAGCGGCGGGCTGACGCGCCGCTGCGCGGATGGTTCAGGTTTGAGCGAACAACCGAGCGAAGGTCGTGCGCAGTTCGCGCTTGAGCAGCTTGCCGCTCGGGTTCTTCGGCAGGCTGTCGACGAACACGGCGCGCTTGGGTGTCTTGAACGAGGCGATGTGCTGGCCGCAAAACGCCAGCACCTGTGCTTCGTCGAGCGATTGGCCGGCCTTGACGACGACGACGGCGACGACCGCCTCGACCCAGCGCGGGTGCGGCACGCCGACCACCGCGACCTCCGAGACCTGCGGCAGCCGGTAGATCGTCTCCTCGACCTTGCGGCTGGCGACGTTCTCGCCGCCCGTCTTGATCATGTCTTTCTTGCGGTCGACGACGCTGATGTAGCCCTCGGCGTCGATCGTGCCGAGATCGCCCGAATGGAACCAGCCGCCCTCGAATGCGCCGCGTGTGCGTTCGTCGTCGTGGAAGTAGCCGAGCATCAGGTGCGGCGAGCGGTGCACGATTTCGCCGACTTCGCCGGGCGCCACGTCGTGCAGCTGTTCGTCGACGACACGCGTCTCGACGTTGAGCACGGCGCGCCCGCACGAGCCGGGCTTGCGCAACTGGTCGTCGGGGCCGAGCATCGTGGCGAGCGGCGCGATCTCGGTCTGGCCGTAGAGGTTCCACAGACGCACCTGCGGCAAGCGCGCCGCCAGCTCGCGCAGCACCTCCACCGGCATGATCGACGCGCCGTAGTAGCCCTTGCGCAGGTGGCTCAGGTCGGTCACGTCGAACAGCGGTGAGCGCAACAACGCGATCCATACCGTGGGCGGTGCGAAGAACGAGCTGATGCGGTGCCGCGCGAGCAGCGGCAGCAGGTTTTCGGGCGTCGGTTTGGCGGTGATCACGTTGCTCGCACCGACGTAGATCGAGGGCCCCAGAAACACGTCGAGCTGGGCGCAGTGGTACAGCGGCAGCGCATGCAGCGCGAGGTCGTCGGCCGCGATGCCGGCGTCGACGACGCAGCTCACGTACTGCCAGATGATCGCGTCGTGCGTCAACATCGCGCCCTTCGGGGACGACTCGGTGCCGCTCGTGTAGACGATTTGCGCGAGGTCGGTCCCGGCGAGCTCCACCACCGGCGCCGGCGCGTCGCACGCGGCGAGCGCATCGAACGCGTGCATTCCCGGAAGCGGCGCGCTGCTCTCTTCCGAAGGCAACCCGATGAATTCGCGCACCGCGGTGTCGAGCGCCGCGGCGGCGCGCGCCAGTTCGGCCAGGCCGCTGTCGGTGGCGAGCGTGCGCGCGCCGGCGTGGCGCAGGATGTACGCCACTTCGTCGGCCTTGAGCATGAAGTTGATCGGCACGAGCACTGCGCCGAGGCGCGCCAGCGCGAAGCGCAATGCGGCAAAGGCGTGCGAGTTGCGTGCCAGCACGGCAACGCGGTCTCCTTTGACCAGCCCCAAGCCGCTCAGGCCCGCAGCCAGGCGCGTGCACAGCGCATCGAATTCGGCATAACTCCAGCGCGTGTTCCCGCACACGATGGCCGTCTTGGCCGGGCTGCGTCGGGCGCTGCGGCGCAGCAGGTCGGCGAGGGTCTGGCGGCGGATGATCGAGTCCATGCGTTCTCCCGGGTGCCGCAGTATCGCCAGCTTCGTCATCCGATCGCAACGACGGCCGCTCGGTACCGATGTGCCGGTCGAGCAGACGGGCTGGGGTCATCGAATCCTCGCCGAAACAGACAGTCACATTCCACGATGGAACCCGACGCCGATCAGCCCGACTTTCTACGCAACGACGTCACGCGTGGGGTGAGAATCGACGGCGATGCATGAGCCCCTCGCTTCGACGCTGCGCCGCACTCGCTTTGCCGGCCAACTGCTGGCGCTCGCGGCGCTGGTGGTCTGCACGTGGAGCGCAGCGGCAACGCCCGATGCGTCCACCCCTGCTGCCGCCAGCGCCCCAGCCCCGGCCCCTGCCGACGACGCGGCGCTCCAACAGGATTTTGCGCGCTGGGTCGCAGCCTATCGAATCGGCGCCAAGGCGGCCGGAATCGACGAGGCGACGCTGCGCATGGCGTTCGACGACGTGCGCTACCTGCCGCGCGTGGTTGAACTCGATCGCACCCAACCCGAGCTCACGCGCACGGTCTGGGACTATCTCGACAGCGCCGTGTCGCCGCAGCGCGTGGCGCAAGGCCAGGACAAGCTGCTGCAGTTTCGGGCCCAGGCCGACGCCGCGGCCGCGCGCCATGGCGTCTCGCCCGGTATCGTCGTCGCGATCTGGGGCCTGGAGAGCAAGTATGGCGAGCACGTCGGCAACACACCCACGATCGACGCGCTGGCGACACTGGGCTTCGAGGGCCGGCGCGAAGCGTGGGCGCGCGGCCAGTTGCTCGCGGCGTTGAAGATCCTGCAAAGCGGAGACATCACCCGAGCGAACATGGTCGGCTCGTGGGCGGGCGCGATGGGGCAGACGCAGTTTCTGCCGTCGAGCTTTCTGGCCTATGCGGTGGATGCTGATGGTGACGGCCGGCGCGACATCTGGGGCAGCGTCGCCGACGTGATGACCTCGACGGCGAAATTTCTGGCGCGCTCGGGGTGGCAGGCCGATCAGCCTTGGGGCACTGAAGTTCGGTTGCCAGCCGGGTTTGACGTCGGCCGCGCCGACCCCGCGCTGCGGCGACCCACCGCGCAGTGGGCGGCCGACGGCGTGCGCAGCGTCGACGCTGCGCCGCTGCCGGAGTTTGCCGACGCGGCGATCCTGCTGCCCGCGGGGGCGCGCGGGCCGGCCTTTCTGGTGGGCCCGAACTTCCGTGCCATCCTGCGCTACAACAACTCCAACAGCTACGCGCTTGCGGTGGGTCTGCTGGCACAACGCCTGACGAACGGCCCCGCCGTGCAGGCGGCCTGGCCGCGCGACCTGGCTGCGCTCACGCGCGGCCAGGTGCTCGCGCTGCAGAAGGCCTTGAACGATCGCGGCTTTGACGGTGGGCAGGCCGACGGCATGGTGGGCCTGGCCACGCGCAACGGCCTGCGTCGCTACCAGCGCAGCATCGGCGTCGCCGCAGACGGATACCCCACGCTTGAACTGCTGGAGCGCCTGCAGAGACCGTAGCCGTTGAAGCTGCCTGCGCGGCCGCCTGCGCTGCCTACAATGATCCCATGTATGTCATCCCGGCGAACGCCGGGATCCACCCTCTGCCGATCTCCACCGTCCTGGATCCCGGCATTCGCCGGGATGACAGTTGCTCCC
>JANNKM010000184.1:0-13627 GCA_031396305.1 Rhizobacter sp. | reverse complement strand
GGCGGCCGCGATACTCAGGAAGTTCCTGCACGAAACGATTCGCGTTGTCGTAGGGCAGCAGCACCTGCGGTGTGCCCGCGGCCAGGATGACCGGCTTGTTCATCTGCGGGTTCAGAGCTCGGAAGTCCTCAACGCTCAGGCCGGACAACCGCGCCGCGACGTCGACGTCGATATCGCGATCGATCGGCACGCTCAAGAAAAACGGATGGTTGTCCAGTTCGGGCAAGACCAGACCAAAGCCCTCAGGCCGGGCAATGATGTTCTTCACCGCCTGCAGCTTGGGCACGTAGTGGCGGGTCTCGTTGGGCATCCTGAGGCTGGCGTAGTCGGTCGGTCTGCCGGCGGCGCGGTTCTTCGCGATGGCGCGGCCGACGCTGCCTTCACCCCAGTTGTAGGCCGCCAGCGCGAGGTGCCAGTCGCCGAACATGCCGTACAGCTTTTCCAGGTAGTCCAGCGCGGCGCGGGTGGAGGCGAGCACGTCGCGCCGGTCGTCGCGAAACACGTTCTGCTTGAGATCGAACACGCGGCCGGTCGCGGGCATGAACTGCCACATTCCCGAGGCCCGCGCCGACGACATTGCCTCCGGGTTGAATGCACTTTCGATGAAGGGCAGCAAGGCGAGCTCGGTGGGCAAGCCGCGCCGCTCGACTTCCTGGACGATGTGGAACAGGTAGCGCCCGCCGCGCTCTGTCATGCGCTGCACGTAGTCGGGCCGGCTCGCGTACCACTGCTCCTGGGCGCGAACCAGATTTCCCTCGAGCTCGGGAAAGCCGAAACCCTGGCGCACACGCGTCCACAGGTCGATCGTTTCGACATCTTCGTTCGGATCGATTCGCACATTGGGCTGCAGCGGGTCAATCAGCACCGGTATCGCAGGCTCGGGTGTCGGTGCGGGGAGCGTGGGTTCGGCGGCTGTCGCGCTGGAAGCAATTGACACTTTGGCAGGCGCTTCAACGGGAGCTGCAACCCCAGCTTGAGCGACAGGTGGTGTCACGGGCGGTGCCGCCGGCTCCAACGGCGCGGGCGCTGGCGGGTCGGCGACCGCAGCGCGGTCGAGCAAGTCTGTCGCTGGCTGCGGCCCCACCGCACATGCGGCCAGGCAAAGCGCCGCGAGGGCGCTACAAACGATCCGCCACCCGTTTCCCTGCGGGTCTGCCGGCAGCGTGAGGCCGGTGCTCAATCGCATTGCGGCTGAGACGTTGACCTGCCAACGATGCGGGTCTCTAGAATCTGCGGGTTCCCGAATGGGTTCACCAGAGACACGGGGGCGTACGGTTCGATGAGCATGAGCGGCGGCATTATAGGTTTGGGGCGCTGGCTGGAGACGCCCTCCGGCCGCTACCTTCTCGACTGGGAGCAGCGTTATCTCGATCAAGTCGTTGCCGATCTGTTCGGATTTCACGCTTTGCAGTTGGGCTTGAACCAGATCGACGCGCTGCGCGCCAATCGCATGCCGCATCGATGGATCGCGACCGAGTCGCTTCCAAACGGCGACGACCGGCCGCGTGCCGCGGCCACGCTGCATTGCAGCTTCGACGCCTTGCCGTTCGACAGCCAGAGCCTGGATCTGGTGGTGTTGCCGCATACGCTGGAAGTGACGAACGATCCGCACCTCGCGTTGCGTGAAGTCGAGCGCGTGCTCGTTCCGGAAGGGCGGGTGGTGATCGTCGGCTTCAACCCGGCCAGCCTGTGGGGAGTGCGCCAGCGGCTGGGCAGCATGCGCAGGCGCCTGTTGCCACGCACGTCAGGCCCGCCGTTCATGCCCAGCGAGGGCGAGTTCTTCGGCTACAGGCGCCTGCGCGATTGGCTGCGCCTGCTGAGCTTCGAGGTCGAAGCCGGGCGCTTTGGCTGCTACCTCCCACCACTCGTTTCGCAGAAGTGGCTGTCGCGCTTTTCCTGGATGGAGCGCGTCGGCGAGCGCTGGTGGCCAGTGTTCGGCGCAGTGTATTGCGTGGTTGCCGTCAAGCGCGTGCGCGGCATGCGCCTGGTGGGGCTGGTGCGTACGATGCGGCGCCTCGGCCAAACAGCACCCGCAATGGCAGTGAATCATCGTGGCTTCGAAGCCGAGACCGTGAAGCGAACCCTTGCCGAAGCCGAACTGCATGACTGAACCGATCACGAAGTGGCTGGCCTACACCGACGGCGCCTGCGCCCCGAGCAATCCCGGTCCCGCAGGGTGGGGCGCGGTGCTGTTGCCACCCTCCGGCCAGGTGGCCACCGAGCACTACGGTTTCATCGGCCCGGGAACGAATCAGATCGCGGAGCTGACGGCCGCGATTGAAGGTCTGACGCGGGTTCCGGCTGGGGCTGCGGTGGAACTGGTCAGCGACAGCCAGTATGTGCTCAAGGGCCTGTCGGAGTGGCGCATGGGTTGGGAACGCAAGGGATACAAGAACTCGAAGGGCGACCCGGTGGCTAACCTGGCGCTGTGGAAACGCCTGTTCGCGCTGGCCGATGCACGAAAGGTCACCACACGCTGGGTGCGTGGCCACAACGGTGACAAGTACAACGAGCGTGCCGATGTCCTTGCCAACATTGCACTCGAGGTCCAAGGTCACGGTGACCGGCCCGCCCCCCTTTAGCGGGGGCGCCACCCGGAGATGCGGGATTGTTGGCGATGGCCCGCTCTGTGACGATGGCTTCCATTCGCGGCCAACCGGTGCATCGCATGGAAAACCAGAACCCCTCCGATTCCAACCAGCCGCCTGCCGATGCGACCGACTCGACGGCGGCGGCCTGGCAGGATCTGCTCGCTGAACTGACCGAACTGCACGCCAGGCTCGAATACCTGCGCCTCCTGCTCAAGCTGGGCGTGCGGGGATTCTGAACCGCGCAGGCGTGATCCCGCGGCGCCGCTGCGGATTGCCGGCCGACACCGGCGCGGGGCCTTCGCGAAACCGCTAGAGTCCGGACTGGCGTCCGAACTCGAAGCGATGAAAACCCTGCATACCCTGGTTTGTATTGTCGGTATCAGCGCGGCCGGTGGCGCCGCGTACTGGGTTCAGAATCGGCCCGACAGTGCGGCCACCACAACCGGGCTGAAGTTCTCTGCAACGGCTGCCCAAGCGGGCCAGGACGGCCGACGTGGTGCGGTTGCATCAGGGGCGATGCAAGGCGCGCCCGTCGGGGTAGAGGTCGGCAAGGTCGAGGTGATGAGCCTTCAAGACGAGACGCAGGCCGTGGGCAGCCTGCGCTCGCGCCAAGGCGTGATTCTCCGGCCCGAGGTCGGAGGCCGGATTGCCGAGCTCGGCTTTGCCGACGGACAGCGAGTCACCCGCGGCCAGCTGCTCGTGCAGCTCGATGACACTTTGCAGCAGGCGCAGTTGCTGCAGGCCAAGGCGCAGGCGAGCATCGCCCGCACGAACTTGCAGCGCAACCGGGAGCTGGTTGCGCAGAACTTCGTCAGCCAAAGCGCGGCAGATCAGACCGCCGCCGCGCTTGAGGTTGCCGAGGCCCAGGTTGCAGTGGCCCAGGCACAGCTCGCGCGCATGGCGATGCTCGCGCCGTTCGACGGCATGACCGGGATTCGATCGGTCAACGTGGGCGACTACGTCAAGGAAGGCGCGGACCTGGTGAGCGTTGAGGACATCAGCGCGATGACGGTGGACTTTCGCCTGCCCGAAGCGGTGATCTCGCGCCTGCGCCTGAACCAGGCCGTCGACGTGAGCCTGGACGGGCTGCCGGGCCGCAAATTCAAGGCGCGAGTTGAAGCGATGGACTCCCAGCTCGACGCCAACGGCCGCTCGCTGCTGGTTCGGGCGCGCCTGGACAATTCAAGCGGAGTGCTGCGCTCGGGCATGTTCGCACGGGCGCGCATCGTGTTCGAGGACCGGCCGCGCGCTCTCGTCGTTCCGGAAGAAGCGCTGGTCCCACAGGGCGCAAAACAATACCTGATCAAGGTGATCGACGGCCCCAACGGCAAGATCTCGCAGCGCATCGAAGCGCGCATGGGGCTGCGCGTTCCCGGAAAAGTAGAAATTCTCGAAGGGCTGGCGCCGGGCGACAGCGTCGTCACCGCCGGCCATGCGCGGCTGATGCGCGACGACGGGATTGCGCTTCGCGTGGTTCAGGTCGGCGAACCCGCACCGGTACGCGCCCCCAGTGAGGCCAAGGCGCAGCCTGCCGCACCCGCAGCGTCCGGGCCCGGTGCGGCCACCGCGGCCGCGCCGGTGTAGCAGCGTTGAGCCGGACAGGCTCCTAGTCAATGAAGTTTTCCGAAACCTCGATCCGCCGGCCGGTTCTCGCCACGGTCATGTCGCTGCTGCTCGTGCTCGTGGGCGCGGTGACGTTCTCGCGCCTGGAGCTGCGCGAATACCCGCGCATCGACGAACCCGTGGTGAATGTCAGTACCCGGCTCGCGGGCGCGTCGTCGGAAGTCATCGAGTCGCAAGTGACCAAGCCACTTGAAGACTCGATCTCCGGCATCGAAGGCGTGGACATCGTGACCTCGGTGTCGCGCTCGGAAGAGAGCCAGATCACGGTGCGCTTCAAGCTCAGCAAGAACCCCGAGGCCGGAGCCGCCGACGTGCGCGACCGGGTGTCGCGGGTGCGCGCACGTCTTCCGGCAAGCGTGGACGAACCCGTCGTCGCCAAGGTCGAGGCCGACGCAACGCCGACGATCTGGATCTCATTCAGCAGCGAGACGCTCTCGGCGCTGGAAGTCACGGGCCTGATCGAACGCGTGGTACGGCCGCGCTTGCAAACCGTGTCGGGCGTGGCCGACGTCTGGGTTCGCGGCGACCGCAAGTATTCGATGCGCATCTGGGTCGATCCGGACAAGCTCGCCGCGTACCGGCTCACGGTGCAGGATGTCGAAGACGCTTTGCGCAAGCAGAACCTGGAGGTTCCGGCGGGTCGGATCGAGAGCGTGCAGCGCGAGTTCAGCGTCACGGCGCAGACCGATCTGGGCACGGCCGCGCAGTTCGCCGACGTCGCGTTGCGCAGCGTAAACGGCTACACGGTGCGGATTCGAGACGTGGCGCGTGTCGAGCAGGCGAGCGCCAGCGAGCGCTCCAGCGTGAGGCTGAATGGTGTACCGGCGGTCTCGATCGGCGTGATCCGACAGGCGACGGCCAACCCGCTCCAAGTGGCGGCGGGTGTTCGCGACGTCCTGCCGCGCGTCCAGCAAGATCTGCCCGCGGGGGTGACGGCGCGCGTCGCGAACGACAACTCGGTGTTCATCGACCGTTCGATCCAATCGGTGTACCGCACGATTGCCGAAGCGGTGGCGCTCGTCGCCCTGGTCGTATTCGTGTTCCTGCGCACGCTGCGCGCGTCGATCATTCCGCTGGTGACGATTCCGGTCAGCTTGATCGGTGTGTTCGGAATCATGGCGGTCGCCGGCTTCACGATCAATACGCTGACGCTGCTCGCCCTGGTGCTGGCGATCGGACTGGTCGTCGATGACGCGATCGTGATGCTGGAGAACATCTATCGCCACATCGAAGAAGGGCAGGCGCCGTTCCAGGCGGCGTTGCGCGGCGCCAAGGAGGTGGGCTTCGCCATCGTCGCGATGACGCTGACATTGACTGCGGTGTACGCGCCGCTGGCATTCGCCCCGGGGCGCACCGGGCGCCTGTTCACCGAGTTTGCCTTGACGCTGGCGGGCGCCGTGCTCGTCTCGGGCTTTGTCGCATTGACACTCACGCCCATGATGTGCAGCAAACTGCTGCGCCACAACCCAAACCCGAACTTTTTCGACCGTGGCATGGAGCGGCTGCTGGTGGGCGTGACGCGTGGCTACGGACGCGCGCTGCGTTGGACCCTGGGGCAGCGCTGGATCGTGCTGCTCGTGATGGCGGCTGCCGCAGCGGGCAGTTGGTGGCTCTTCAGCACCGCCAAGAGCGAACTGTCGCCGCTGGAAGACCGCGGCGTGATCCTGGCCACGATCAACGCGCCCGACGGGGCGACGATGGCCTATACCCAGCGCTACATGCTGGAAATCGAAAAAATCGGCATGTCGTACGCCGAGTTCGATCGGGTCTTCGTCGTCACCGGCAACCCCACGGTATCGCAAGGCATCAGTTTCATGCGCACTGTCGATTGGTCCGAGCGCAAGCGCTCAACGCTGCAACTGGCACGTGAGCTGCAGCCAAAGTTCGCCGCCTTGCCCGGCGTCACGGCATTTCCGGTGACGCCGCCGTCGCTCGGCCAGGGTTTTCGCGAACGCTCGATCAATTTCGTCATCGTCAGCTCCGACTCGTACGAGAACCTGGCCGGCGTGGCGCAACAGATGCTCAATGAGATGGCGCGCAACCCGGGCATCGTGCAACCCGACAGCGATCTGCGCCTGAACAAGCCCGAACTGTTCATCAAGGTCGACCGCGATCGCGCCCACGACGCCGGTGTGGCGGTGGATCAGGTGGCACGCGCCATCGAGACCATGCTCGGCGGGCGCAACGTGACGCGCTACAAGCGCGACGCAGAACAGTACGACGTGATCGTGCAGACGCAGGCAAGCGGCCGCACGACGCCCGAGCACATCGACAAGCTCTTTGTGCGCGGCCAGAAAAACGGCGTGGAGGCAATGATTCCCTTGTCCTCGCTCGTTACCGTCAAGGAATCCGTCAGTCCGCGCGAGCTGAACCACTTCAATCAGCGCCGCTCGGTGTCGATCACGGCGAACCTGGCGCCAGGATACTCGCTGGGCGAAGCGCTGCAGTTCATGGAGGCGAGCGCCGCCAAGGTGCTCAAGCCGGGTTATGCCACGGAGCTGAACGGCGTCTCGCGCGAATTCAAGTCGTCCAGCGGGGCGTTGGGCCTGGTGTTTGGGCTCGCCTTGTTGTTCATCTTTCTCGTGCTGTCAGCGCAGTTCGAGAGCTTTGTCGACCCCTTCGTCATCATGCTCAGCGTGCCGCTGTCGATGGTCGGTGCGCTTGCGGCGCTGCACCTTTCAGGCGGGACCTTGAATGTGTATTCGCAGATCGGCCTGATCACGCTGGTGGGCCTGATCACGAAGCACGGCATCCTGATCGTCGAGTTCTCGAACCAGTTGCGCGAGCAAGGCAAGGCGATGCGCGAAGCGGTGGTGGAAGCGGCGACGCTGCGCTTGCGCCCGATTCTGATGACGACTGGCGCCATGGTGCTGGGCGCCTTGCCCCTGGCGCTGGCCACAGGCGCGGGCGCGGAGAGCCGGCATCAGATCGGCTGGGTCATCGTCGGCGGCATGTCGCTCGGAACGTTGCTGACGATCTTCGTCGTGCCGACGATGTACACGCTTTTTGCGCGCCGCAAGGTTCCCGGCGCCGATACGACGCTGGTGCAAGAGACGGTGACGGCCTGAGAGCGCCCCCAGGCCGACGACATACGTCGTCCGCCCCAAGGGCCACGAAGGGGCCCCGTCGTGGCCCTTGGGGACGAGGAAACTTCGGGCGGCCGTGCGTTTCCTCATGAGCGCCGCGGTCAGACAAGCTCGCGCTCAACTTCCATCAGCTTGTAGCGCGCAAGAGCAAGATTGGTGCGTTGCCGGTCGAGCAGAACGAATAGAAACAAATCCGGGTACTGCGAGAGTTGGCGCAGCACCTGGTGCCGGTTGCCGGCGCTCGTCATGATCTCCTCCACGGGCTCGGGCATGCCCATGTTGCGTGCCGCCGCCTTGTGCGCCTTCAGCGTCTGGGTACAGGCTGCGGCGGCGATGTCCAGATCCAGGCCAGTGTCTTCGGGCGCGTCACGCGCCAGGATCAGCCCATTGCCGGCGTCGACGATCGCGCAGCCGAGCATGCCATCCAACGTGGCCATTTCGGCGAGTTGGCGTCTGGCATGCGCATGATCGAGCATGTTGCGCGCACGCCGCGCCGGGGCGGGCGCAGGGCGGCGCAGGTCCGGCATCGCGGCGGGCGCGGCGCTGGCAGCGCGGCCCGGCGTCGGCGGCTCCGGATCGGGCAATGTGATGTCGGTGACTTCCACCGCGAACTCCGCGGCGTCGCTGATCGAAGGTTCCCAGCCTGGCTGTGCCTTCAAGTGGTTCCACATGCCCAGCATCGCGTTCCACACCGATGACGCGCTCGTCAGCGACTCGTTGAGCACGTGCACATGGAGCATCGGCGGCCACGGCATCGCGTTGACCTTGTTCGCGATCCACACGGCGCTGGGTGGCAGCATGAACAGCAGGTGCGGGCAACGCCAGGTGGACTGCGCCGTGGCTTCATTCAACCATTTCAACAAACCATCGATGGCGTGCGCTTCCATCGGGCCGACGATCACCGTTGTCAGCTGGCTGCGCTCCATCAGCGCCAGCGGTATGTCGGTGTTCTCCGTGCCGGGGGCGCGCACGTCGGCGTGGTAGATCTTCAGCGTGTCGTCGGCGCGCCGCACCAGGGTCGTGCGTTCAATCATCGCCAGCGTGCGCAGCGTCGACTGCTCACGCAAGTGCAGCTTTTCGATCGGTTGCCCACCGGCATCCGACACCGCCTTGATGACCGACGTGGCCCACACCCGCACGGGATCGAGCAGGGTGATCAGGTGGCTCGCAGTGTCGAGGTCGGCGCGCGTGGCCTTGAAGTGCTCGCGGATCGCCTGGGCGGGCGAGCCCGTCACCATCAGGTCCCGCACGTGCCGGTCGACGATCTGGCCTTGGGCCGTGAGCTCCTTTGCAACAGTTTCCAGGATCGCCGTGGCGGCAAACCCCTGGTCGGGTTCGGCGTCGGATCGGCGCTTTTTCGCCGTCGGGTCGGTGCCAAGACCAAGATCGCCGAACAACGATTGCAACATTTGAATTCCCTGTCCCTACCGCGGATGACCCGTGATTATTCGCCCACGCTACTTTGGCGCGGTGTTCAAGTGTATGCAAATCCTGATCGGCGCAGAGGTCGCGGATTCCCGGATGTGGCCCGTGGCCCGGCTGGGTACGGTGCGGGCGGTCACGGCGCGGTGAGCCGGACCGGATTCCTCCACACGCTGGCCAGCCAGGCCTGCTGCTCAAACGGCACGCCGCTGGGTCGGTAGTAGTGATCCAACTCGGTGAAGCCCGCAGCGAGCATCGTTGCGCGCCAACTCGACCAGTCGTGAAAACAGCCGTAACGCTCGCCGCTCCAACCCTCCCGCCCGTCACCACGCGGGTTCGAGCTGAACAGGACGCCGCCGGGCTTGAGCGCCTGGCGCAATTCGCCGAGCACCTGCGGCAGCTCCTGCTGCGGCACGTGGAACAGCACGGCGTTGGCGAACATGCCGTCGAAGTGATGGTTCGGCAGGTCCAGCGCAAGAAAACTCTGCTCAAGCACTTCGCAGCCGCTGAGGGCCCGCGCCATCGCCGCCAGACGCGGCGAGCCCTCCAGGCCGATGGCGTGGTGGCCCAGCGTCTTGAATGTGATCAGGTCGCGTCCCGGCCCGCAGCCGAAATCCAGCAGGTTGAATGGCGGCGGGGTTTGAATGTGTGCCAGCATCGCCGCGATGTTCTGGCTCACGTCGTGATCGCGCGTGCCTTCCCAGAACTCGTGCGCGCTGCGGTCGTAGTGCGCCAGTGTGCGGGTCGTGATGCGGCGAAGGTCGTCCGGTGTCAGCGCCATGCTATTCGTGCCCCACGAAGCCATCGCTCTCCTCGTTTGCATGCGATTGTGCGGGAGCTGCCGTCTTGCGGCCTTGACCTTGCCGCGCATACCGCTTGTGTGGCATGGGTGCGGAAGGGTTTGTGGGGGGGCGAGGCTGGTGCGTGCTGCGCCTATCATCCCGCTAGAACAGGCCCGTTTGTTGCTACTTTTCGCCCCATGCCCATGCAGTACCGCAATCTCGGCCGCAGCCACCTCAAAGTGTCGGCGCTTTGCCTGGGCACGATGATGTTCGGCGACCAGACCGATCTGGCCGAAGCGCGCAACATCGTCGCGCACGCGGCGGAGCACGGCGTGAACTTCATCGACACGGCCGATGTGTATACGACCGGCAAGTCTGAGGCGATGGTCGGCGAATTGCTCGCCGCGAACCGCAATGCGTGGGTGATGGCCACCAAGGTCGGCAACAAGATGTCGGAAGTGCCGAACGAATCGCACTACTCGCGCAGCTGGATGCTGCGCGCCTGCGAGGCGAGCCTGAAGCGCCTGGGCACGGACTACATCGACATCTACTACCTGCACCGCGACTTCAACGGCATGGATCTGGAAGAGCCGCTGCGCGCGCTTGACGCGCTGTTTCGCGCCGGCAAGATCCGCTATTGGGGCGTGTCCAACTTTCGCGGCTGGCGCATCGCCGAAGTGGTGCACCTGGCGCGCGCATTGAACATGCCGGCACCAGTGGTGTGCCAGCCCTACTACAACCTGCTGAACCGCCAGCCCGAGGTGGAAGTTCTGCCCGCGTGCGCCGCACACGGCATCGGCGTCGTGCCCTACAGCCCGATCGCGCGAGGCGTGCTCTCCGGCAAATATTCGCCGGGAGCCAAGCCTGCTGAAGGCACGCGCGCCGCACGTGGCGACAAGCGCATCATGGAAACCGAATTTCGCGAAGAGTCTCTGGCAATTGCGCAAACGCTGCAACGCCATTGCGCCAAGCGCGGTGTGGCGCTCGCACATTTTGCCACTGCCTGGGTGTTGGCCAGCACGGCGGTGTCGTCGGTGATTGCCGGGCCGCGCACCCTGGCGCAATGGCAAGATTACTTTGGTGCGCTTGACTGCACCATCACGGCCGAAGATGACTCGCTGGTCGACTCGCTGGTACGGCCCGGCCACCCGTCGACGCCTGGTTATAACGACCCGGCGTATCCGCTCTCCAGGCTTCGATAGCAAGGGTAATTCCGGGTGCGACAGCGTCTGGCCATGGCCGATGCTCGCGCCTTTCGACACTTGTGCCCGGGCTCGGATCACGTGCTCAAGCGGGCAACTTCCAATCCGGTTCCACTCATTCGTATCACAGGAGATTTCATGAAGTTGAACAAGCGCGAACTGCTTTGGGTCGCGGCGCTGACCCTCGCCGCGGGGGGCAATGCCTTTGCCCAGCCCAAGAAGGAAGTAACCTTCGCCCACCAAGACATGCTGGTGCCGTTCCGCACCGTCATGGAGTCGGGTGAGCTGGAGAAGGCCACCGGCTACAAGATCAACTGGCGCATGTTCGGCGGCGGCGGCGACGTGATCAAGGCCATGGCGTCGGGCGACGTGCAGATCGGCGAAGCCGGCTCCAGCCCGATCGTCGCGGCAGCCAGCCAGGGCCAGGACATCAAGCTGTTCTGGATCCTCGACGACATTGCGGATGCCGAAGCACTGATCGTGCGCAACGGCTCTGGCATCAACACCGTCAAGGACCTGAAGGGCAAGAAGGTTGCCACGCCTTTCGTCAGCACCGCGCACTATCAGTTGATGGCGGTGATGAAGGTCGACGGCGTTGACGCCAAGGGCGTGAACGTGATGAACATGCGTCCGCCGGAAATCGCCGCGGCGTGGGAGCGCGGCGACATCGACGCCGCGTTCATCTGGGACCCGGTGCTCACCAAGATCAAGGGCAACGGCAAGGTGATCGAGTCGTCCAAGACGATCGGCGCCAAGGGCTTTCCCACGTTTGACGGACTGATCGTCAACGCCAAGTGGGCGGCGGAGCACGAAGGCTTCATGGTCGCGCTGGTCAAGGCGCTGGCCAAGGCTGACGCGGCTTACATGGGCAACAAGGCCAAGTGGACCGTGGATTCACCCGAGGTGAAGGCCGTCGCCAAATGGACCAAGGCTGATGCCAAGGACGTGCCGCCTTCGATGGCGCTCTATACATTTCCGACGATGGCCGAGCAGCTGGGGCCGAAGTGGCTGGGCGGCGCCGCGGTCAAGGCGATGACGAGCACGGCGGAGTTTCTCAAGGAGCAGGGCCGGATTCAGGAAGTCAAGGCCGACTACAAGGCGTTCGTCACGACGACCTACCTGCAAAAAGCGATGAAGTAGGCGGTTCGAACAAGACCGCCGATCGGGGCGGCGCGCCAGCGCCGCCCCGTTTGGTGTCCAAAAGCCATGCCGACGCTCGACATTCAGGATCTCACGGTCAACTACGCCGTGCAGGGCGGTACCCTGCAGGCGCTGGCTGCCGTGAACCTGACGATGATCGAGGGCGACTTCGTCGTCGCCCTCGGCGCGTCGGGCTGCGGCAAGACGACGCTGCTGAACTGCATCGCCGGCTTCTTGCCCCCGTCTACGGGCCGCATTCTGCTCGACGGCCAGCCGGTGGTCGGCCCGGGCGCCGACCGCGGCGTGGTGTTCCAGAAGCACGCGCTGATGCCTTGGCTCAATGTGCGCGACAACGTGTCGCTCGGCTTGCGCATGCGCGGCGTGGATGCGGCGACGCGTGCGAAAAGCGCCGACGACAAACTCGCGCTGGTCGGCTTGGAGAAGTTCGCCGGCCACGCCGTGCATGAACTTTCGGGCGGTATGCAGCAGCGCGTGGGGATCGCGCGCGCTCTGGCCAGCGACCCGGCCGTGCTGCTGATGGACGAACCGATGGGGGCGCTGGACGCCTTCACGCGCGAACAGGTGCAGGAGATTTTGCTGCGCGCCTGGGCGCGATCGAACAAGATGGTGTTCTTCATCACGCATTCGGTGGAGGAGGCCCTGTTCCTCGCGACACGCCTGATCGTGATGAGCCCGAGCCCCGGGCGCATCACGCATGTCTACGATACGGTGCCGTTCTCGCGCCAGTTCCTCGAACATGGCGACGCGCGCCGGGTGAAAAGCGACCCGGAGTTCATTCGCCTGCGCGAAGAAGTATTGGCCATCGTGCACCAACGGGAAGGTGTTCATGCCTGAGCCCACTAGCGGCGCGGCAGCGGCCAAGCCGGTCACGCTGAAGACGAGCCGCTTCAAGGTTCCCGGCGAGGGCAAGAGCGCGGCGATCAGCGTCGTCACCGTCACGTTGCTGTTTGCGCTGTGGTTCCTCGTCACGCAGATGGGCTGGATCAAGCCACTGTTCCTGCCCAAGCCGCAGGCCGTGTTTCAGCAGTTCGTCGAATACCTCACTGGCGCGGCGAACGACAAACCGCTGTGGGAACACTTCATCGCGAGCCTGTTCCGTGTGTTCTCGGCCTTTGCGCTGGCCTGCGTGACGGCGGTGCCGGTGGGCATTGCGATGGGCATGAGCCGCATCGCGCGCGGCATCTTCGATCCGCCGATCGAGTTCTATCGGCCGCTGCCGCCGCTGGCATACCTGCCGCTCATCATCATCTGGTTCGGTATCGACGAGTTTCCGAAGGTGTTCCTCATCTTTCTGTCGTGTTTCGCGCCGCTGGCGCTGGCCGCGCGCTCAGGCATGAAGAGCGCGACGCAGGAGCAGATCAACGCCGCGTATTCGATGGGTGCGAGCTACCACCAGGTGATCCGCCATGTGATCCTGCCCAGCGCCTTGCCGGAAATCCTGGTGGGCATGCGAATCGCCATCGGCTTTGGCTGGACGACGCTCGTCGCTGCGGAAATGGTCGCGGCCAACGTGGGCCTTGGGCAGATGGTGCTGAATGCGTCGAACTTCTTGCGCACCGACATCGTGATCATGGGCATCATCGTGATCGGCGTCGTGGCGTACCTGTTCGATCTGCTGATGCGCTGGGTCGAGCGCCGTGTGGTGCCGTGGAAGGGGCGCATGTGAGCGCTGCGCCGGCGCGGATTTACATGCCGCTGTAGTTTGGCCCGCCGCCGCCTTCGGGCGTGACCCAGACGATGTTCTGCGTCGGGTCCTTGAT
>JANNKM010000166.1:0-19739 GCA_031396305.1 Rhizobacter sp. | reverse complement strand
CGCACCGCCAGCGCGCCGAAGCCTTTGTCGTACAGAAGGAACGACGCGAACATCGCGGCGGTGAGCACGGCCCAGGTGAGGTCCGGCGCAGCGGGCCCGACCGGTTGCAGCAGCGTCGCGAGGCTCGTCGCCGCAACCACGCTCAGCGCGTCGCTCAGGGGCAGCAGGTCGCTGACCAATGCAGTGCGGTTGCCTGTCACGCGCTGCGCTCGGGGTGGGGCGTTTGCTGTGCCCACAGTGTCTGGATTTGGGTTCATGCAGCCGAGACTAGGCAGGCGCTCCCGCATCGTCTGTGCGGTGCCAGACTCTGTCTGCTGCCGCACAGACTTCGTGGCATGGCGGCGTCACTCTTCAGGCATTGAAACGGCCGCCCGGCCGGCCACCGCGCGAATGCCATGCACCTGCGAGAACGACCTACCCTGCTGCTGACGGCGACGCTGCGCTGGCCCATCGCTGCGCGTCTGGCGATGGCGTTCGCCAAGCTCGGCGCCACGGTCCATATCGCCTGCCCGAGTCATCATCCGGCGCGCCGGACGCGCGTGGTTCATGGGCTGCACGCCTATTCACCGCTGCAACCGCTCGCAGCGCTGCGCGCGGCGATCGCGGCGAGCCGACCCGATTTCGTGATCCCCTGCGACGACAACGCGGCGCTGCACCTGCAACAGCTGCATGCGCAGGCCGGGCCGCGCGACGCCGCGCTGCGTGAGCTCATCGAGCGATCGCTGGGCGCGCCCGAAGCGTGCGCGATCGCCGCCGAGCGCGGTGCGCTGATCGCGCTGGCCGTCGCCGAGGGCGTGCGCGTCGCGCCGACGACGCGGCTGAATACGCTGGCGCAGGTCAGCGCCTGGGGCGCGCTGTGCGGCTTTCCGGCCGTGCTCAAGACCGACGGCTCCTGGGGCGGACTCGGCGTGGCAGTGGTGGCCGATGTCGAGCAAGCGCAGCGCGCACTCGTCAACATGGCCGCGCGACCTTCCCTGGCCAATGCGCTGGTGCGCCTGCTGCTGGATCGCGACGCGTCCAGCCTGTTGAGTGCACTCAGGCAAGGCCGGCGTGGCGTGACGCTGCAGGAGTTCATCGTCGGCACGCCGGCAAATCGTGCGGTGGCGTGCTGGCGGGGGCGGGTGCTGGCGGGGATCAGCGTGATGGCGCTGCACACGCAGCACGCCACCGGGCCCGCGACGGTGGTTCGAATCATCGACAACCCGGAAATGGCCGATGGCGTCGCGCGCCTGGTGCGCCGCCTCGGGCTTTCCGGGTTCTGGGGCGTGGACTTCATGCTGGATGAGAGCGGCGCGGCGCATCTGATCGAAATGAACCCGCGCGCCACGCCCATCACGCATCTCGTCGCGCGTGACCGACAGAACCTTCCCGCGGCATTGCTCGCGTGCCTCACCGGGCTGGTGCCGATTGCCAGCGGCGCGCGCATCGACAACGACACCGTCGCGCTTTTCCCCGGCGAATGGCGCCGCGACGCAGCGAGCCCGCACTTGTCGGCGGCGCACCACGACGTGCCGTGGGGCGAACCCGCGCTCGTTCAGGAACTGGTACGCAGGCCCTGGTCGGAGCGCGGCTGGGTCGCGCGACTTTGGGAGCGGCTGCGGCCACAGGCGGCGACGACCCCGCGACTCCGGGTCTTTGTACGGCATCGAACAGACGATGCACCCGGCGCAGCGCTAAAAACACAAGCTTAGGAGCCTGACATGAATGACCTTCCGCTCGTGAGTCGCGACTACCCCATGTCCCCGGCGGTGTCGTCAATACCGCTGGACTTCGTGCAGCCCGGCCTGTCGCTGGCGCAGATCGGCTCGATCCTGTGGGCGTATCGAAAGTCGAGCCTGCTGATCGTGTTGCTCGTGGTGTCGCTGACGGTGCTCGCGATGGCGCTCTGGCCTCGCACCTATACCGCCAGCGCGGCGCTGATGGTGAACTACGAGATCAACGACCCGGTGAACGGCAAGGAGCTGCCGGTCGGGCAGGTCGGCAGCTATATCGCGACCCAGATCGAACTGATGCAGACCCCCGAGGTGTTGCTCACGGTGGTGGACAGGCTCGGCCTGACCGAGGTCGCCGACTATGCGCGTGGCCATACCGCGGACTCGGGAACGTTGCGCGAATGGGCGGGCAACAAGATGAGCAAGAGCCTGGTGGTGAGCCAAAGCCCGGGCGGCGGGCAGATCATCTATGTCACGTACTCGGCGAGCAACCCCAAGGAGGCCGCGCAGGTAGCAAACAGCATCGCCGATGTCTACAAGGAACAGGACACCCTGCGTTCTGCCGGGCCGCCTGACGAACGCATCCGGCGCTATACGCAACAACTGAAGGAACTCGCCGCCAAGGTCGATCAGGCGCAAAAGCAGGTCACCTCGTTTCATCGGCGCAACGGCCTGCTCGACGAAGGCGGCAAGACGAACGTTGACGTGACGCTGCTCGGAACGCTGGAAGGGCGTCTGGTCGAAGCGCAGAACGCGCGCCGCGCAGCGCAGGCGAGGGCGTCGGAAGACCAGGCCGTCAGCAACCAGGTGCTGGCCTCGAACCATACCCAGGTGCTGAAGCTGCAGCTCGCCGCGCAGGAGTTGCGGCTGGTGCAACTCAACCGCGTCTACCTGCCCGCGTACCCCGACGTGATCGAAACGCAATTGCAGATCGAGACGACGCGCCAGGCCCTCAAGTCAGCCCTGAAGACCTACTCCGACAACGCGGCGGCGACGCTCAACGTCGAACAAACGATTGAGCAAAGCATGCAGCGTGCCGTGGGCGGGCAGCGCGCGAAGGTGCTGGCGAAAGGCCAGTTGCAGGACGAGGCCGCGAAATATGCGTTGGAGCTCGCGTCGGCGCAAGACATCTACAAACGCGCACTCGAAGGTTATGACCAGGTGATGTTCGCCACCAACGCCCGATCCACCAATGTCGGGCTGGTGAGCCGCGCCGCACCCCCGGTGCGCGCCGCCAAGCCGCGGGTTCTGACCGGCCTGGCGCTCGGCGCAATCGCGGCGCTGCTGCTCGGACTGGGCCTGCCGCTTGGATACGAGCTGTTGAATCGACGCGTGCGCTGCCGCGACGACGTGCAGCGCCAGTACGGCATTCCGGTATTGGTCGAGTTCGGCCGGCTGCCGATGAGGGCCGCGGCATGAACGCCCTGTCCGCACTGTCCGCTCTGCGCGGCGGCCGCGAGGCCCGGCGCGCGCCGCAGGCCGAGGTCGCCCGCGGCCCCTGGTCGCACAGCGACATCCAGCCGGTCGAGCACGTGAGCGTGCCCGACAAGCGCCTGATCATGGCGCACGACCCGCGCGATCCGCGCTGCGAGCAGATCCGCTCGTTGCGCACTGAGCTGCTGCTGCGCCGCGAATCGCTGGAGCGGGCCGACATCGTCGCGCTGCTGAGCCCCTGTGCCGGCGAGGGGCGATCGCTGCTCGCCGCGGAACTCGCGATCGCTTTTGCCCAGACCGACCACCCGACGCTGCTCGTCGACGCCGACCTGCGCCGGCCGCGGCAGCACCTGCTGTTCGGCGCGCCGAACCACCAGGGCCTGTCGCAGGCGATCGCCAATGGCGAACGGCCGCTCGTCCACAATGTGGGGGGGGTGCCGTGTCTGTCGGTGTTGACGGCCGGCGTGATTCCGAAAGATCCGCTGGAGCTGCTGTCGAGCCGACGTTTCGCGTCGATGATCGAAGACTGGAGCAGCGCTTACGAGTTCGTCGTCATCGACACCGCGCCCGTCGGAAGTTTTTCCGACGGCCTGGCAGTGGCGAGTCTGGTCGGCCGCGTGCTCGCGCTGAGCCGCGCCCAGCACACGCCGTACCGCGACATGCAAGACATGCTGCGCCGCCTCGGCGCCACACGCTCGCGCATTCTGGGCGCGGTGATCAGTCATTTTTGACTCCACACCGATCGATGTGCACGCAGTCTCAACGCGATTTTCATGAACCTCGCCACCGCGCAAGCCAACCGCGCCCCGGACCGCAGCTGGGCGCGCGACGACGCCCACAGCGGACTCGTCGGCGCGATGATGTGGGTGCTGATCGTGTTGATGATCGTGCCGGAGGGCCTGGACTACCAGGCCATGCTGACCGGCGTCACGGCACCCACGGGTGGTGTGGTGAGTCGCGTGCTGTGGCTCGCGGTGCTGGCGATCAGTCTGTGGATCATCCTGCGGCGCCGGGCGCTGGCGGGCTTGCTCGTGCGCACGCTCAATCCGTTCCTGCTCGTGCTGGTTGTGCTCGCGCTGGCCAGCCTGGCCTGGTCGATCGACGCCGGCATGACGGCGCGGCGCCTGCTGCGCATGGCAACGATCGCGCTCGCCTGCGTGGCATTCGTGCTGATGGGCTGGCATGCACGGCGCTATCAGAACGTGGTGCGCCCGATCGTCACGCTGATGCTGCTCGGATCGCTGGCCTTCGGCCTGGCATTTCCCGCGCTGGCCATCCATGACCAGGCTTCAGCCGAACTGGCGGGCGCCTGGCGCGGCCTGACCAATCACAAGAATGGCCTCGGAGCGCTCGCCTGCCTGGGCCTGATCCTGTGGGTCCACGCCGGGCTCACGCGCGAGGTCAAGTGGCTCGCGGCTGTCACGGGCAGCGCCATCGCCGCGGCCTGTCTGATGCTCTCGCGCAGCTCGACCTCGATGGCCACCGCCGTGTTCGTGATCGCGGTGATGCTGCTGACGCTGCGCTCGGGCCGGGCGCTGCGGCCTTACCTGCCGATCCTGATCGCGGTGCTGGTCGGGCTGCTGATGTTCTACGCCTTCAGCCTGCTCGGCCTGATTCCCGGGCGCAGCATCCTGACGGCGCCGATCTCGGTGCTGTCCGAAAAAGACAGCACGCTCACCGGGCGCACCGAAATCTGGTGGATCCTCGCCGAGCACATCAGCTTGCGTCCGTTGCTGGGCAGCGGCTACGCCGCGTACTGGACCGGCGCGCCGATTCCGGGCACCGAATCCTACGTCTTCATGACCCGGATGGGCGCGTTTTACCCCGGCACGGCGCACAACGGCTACTTCGACATCCTGAACGACCTCGGCTGGGTCGGCCTGCTCGGCCTGCTGGCCTATGCGGCGACACATGTCCGCCAGTCGCTTCGCCTGATGCGCAGCAACTGGGGCCAGGGCGCGCTCTACCTCGCCCCGCTGTTGCTGCAGCTCGTCTCCAACTTGTCGGAAAGCCGCTGGTTCAGCGTGCTCAGCGTCGACTTCGTCTTCATGACGCTGGCCAGCACCGGGCTGGCGCGCAGCCTGCTGGAAGTTCGCCTGCGCGCCCACTTCGGCGAACCGGGGTTGGCGCAAGGCCCGGTGGATCCCGGCGTTCGCCGGGATGACATACAAGGGAGAAGAACCGGCTCCCTCTCCCCAGTACTCGGGGGAGAGGGCTGGGGTGAGGGGGCGATGCCTGGCACGCCTGAACATGGTCGCTAATCAGGAGAGCAGGAGAGGCTTTACCGCATGACGCATCCCGGCCCAACCCTCGCGCAACCGACCGGCGCGATTCCCTCGCTGGACGGCATTCGCGCCGTCGCGGTGCTGCTGGTGTTCGTCGCCCACAGCGGGTTCGATCACCTTGTTCCCGGCGGCCTGGGCGTGACGATCTTCTTCGTGCTCAGCGGCTTCCTCATCACGACGCTGATGCGGGTTGAACATGCGCGCAGCGGCAACATCGACTTGCGCAGCTTCTACCTGCGCCGCCTGCTGCGGCTCATGCCGCCGCTGCTCGTCGTCGTGACCGCGGCGGGGTTGCTCGCGGCCGCGTCGCTCGTCGACCGCGGCTTCACCTGGGCCGGCCTGTCGGCGACGTTGCTCTACTACGGCAACTACCACATGATCGCGCACGACTTCAGGGGCGTGCCCGCCGGCCTGGGCGTGGTGTGGTCGCTGGCGATCGAGGAGCACTATTACCTGCTCTATCCGCCGCTCGCGCTGCTGCTGCTGCGCATGCGCCGCATCGGGCGTGGCGCGGCGCTGCTCGGCGTGCTGTGCGCGTTCGTCCTGGCCTGGCGCTGCGTGCTTGTCGCGAACGGCGCGTCCACCGACTACGTGATGATGGCCAGCGACACGCGCGTCGACGCGATCCTGTTCGGCTGCCTGATGGCGCTCGCGCGCAACCCCTGGCTCGACCGCGTCGCGCCGTTGAACGCCGCGCGTGAAGGGACGCTGGCGCTGCTCTGCATCGTGGTGCTGCTTGTGACCTTCGTCTACCGCGACGAGGTGTTCCGCGTGACGCTGCGCTACACGCTGCAAGGCCTGGCGATCACGGCGCTGCTGTACCTTGCCGTGGCGCGCGCCGACCGCTGGCCGTTTCGCTGGCTCAGCGCGCCGGTGCTCGTCTACATCGGATCGATCTCCTACACGGTGTACCTGTCGCACCATGTGATCCTGCTCGGGCTCATCAAACACTGGCCGGCGTGGCACCCGTTGCTGCTCACCACGGTCGGTGCGCTGCTGACGCTCGGGTTCGCCGAAGCGATGCGGCGCTGGATCGAGCAGCCGGTGGCGCGGCTGCGCCGGCGTTTGCATGGTGCGGCCGTCACCGCGCACCCGGCGCCGGAGCTGATGCCCGCGGGTGCGCGATGAACGGGCATGCCGCCGTGACGCCACACGACGCATCGCCGGAAGCCGCGCTGCACGCGATCTCCGGACATCGCGGCACCATCCTGCTCGACCTGGACGAGACGCTGTACCTGCGCAACTCCACCGAGGATTTCATCGATTCGGCGCGCCCGGGCCTGGTGGCGCTGGTGCTGATGCGCGTGCTCGATGTCATCAAGCCCTGGCGCTGGACCGGCGGCGAAGCGACGCGCGACGTGTGGCGCGTGCGCCTGATCGGCGCGTTCCTTCCGTGGACCGCACGGCTCTGGAAGAACCGCGTCGCCGAGCTGGCGCGGCGCTTCACGAACCGGCGCCTCGTGGCTGCGCTGCAAGTGCCCGGTACGACATCGATCATCACGACGGTGGGCTTCCACCCGATCGTCGCACCGCTCGTCGCGGCGCTGGGCCTGCCGCAGGTGCGCATCGTCGCGGCGCGGCTCACGACATTCGCCGACCGCCGCGACGGCAAGTTGCAGCTCGCGGTCGGCGCACTCGGCCTGGAGTCGGTTCGCGGCGCACTCGTGTTGACGGACTCGGTGCAGGACGCGGCGCTGCTCGACGCCTGCGCGCGGCCGCTGCGTGTGGTGTGGCCGGAAGCGCGCTTTCGCCACGCCTTGCACGGCGTGTACCTGCCAGGTCAGTACCTGTCGCAAGTGAAGCGCCCCGGCGCGCGCTACATCGTGCGCGGCATCCTGCAGGAAGACTTCGCCTTGTGGGTGCTCTGTTCGGTGGCGCTCGCGGCCATGCCCATCACGCACATCGTCGGCCTGCTGTTCCTGCTCGTCTCGTTCTGGTCGATCTATGAACGCGGCTATGTCGACAACGACCTGGTCGCCGCGCGTTTCGAGGCGAATCCGAAACTCAGCGCCGAGTTCGCCGAATCCAGCGTCGCCACACCGCGCTGGCAGCCGTGGCTCTGGGCGGTCGGTAGCGGCGCGATCGGTGTCTTTGCGTTGCGCTGGCCAGGGCAGCCGGTGGCGCTGGATGCGCTGGCCTGGTGTGGCGTGCTCCTTGCCACGCACGGCTGGTTCTGGCTCTACAACCGCTTCGACAAGGCGAGCCGGGTCTGGATGTTCACCGGCCTGCAGATTGCCCGCAGCGCCGCCTTCGTGGCGCTGGTGCCGATCGGCGCGATCGGCGCGGTCGCGTTGGGCGCGCATGTGCTCGCCAAATGGGTGCCGTACCACGCCTACCGGCTCGGCGGCAAGGAGTGGCCCGAAGCGCCATTCCATCTGATCCGGCTCATGTTCTTCGTCGTCCTGGCGCTGTTGCTGGGCGTCGCGCACGGCTTCGATTCGTTCTGGAGCAGCACCGCGTTGGCGCTGCTGGCCTGGAACCTGTTCCGCGCGCGCCAGGAACTCGCGTTCGCACTGTCCGCGGCGTCGCGGCTGGATCGCAATGAAAGGGCCCCCCTGCCATGAACGTCAGCGTATGCATCGCGACCTACCAGCGCGCGGAGCGACTGAGCGCGCTGCTCGACGACCTGGTTCTGCAAGAGCATCGGCCGCATGAGATCGTGGTCGTCGACAACGACCCGGCGGGCAGTGCCCGCGTGATCGTCGAGCTGCTCCTTAAGCGCGGCACGCCGTTCCCGATCCACTACGACATCCAGCCAATCAAGAATATCTCGCTGACGCGCAATCGCACCGTCGAGATGGCGAGCGGCGACTGGCTCGCGTTCATCGACGACGACGAGCGCGCTCCCGCGGCCTGGCTGAAGCTGCTCGTGCACGCCGCGACGCGCTATGCCGCCAGCGGTGTGCTCGGCCCGGTGGAGCCGATCGTGCCCGCCAGCGCCCCGGCCTGGATCCGCCACGGCAGCTTTTACGATTGGGCGCGCATGCGAACCGGCAGCGTCGTACCGCCGAACAAACTGCGCTTCGGCAACGTGCTGTTGCAGGGCGGGCTGTTGCGCGGCGCCGCGCCACCCTTCGATCCGGCGTACGGCCTGACCGGCGGCGAAGACGGCGACCTGCTCGCGCGCCTGGCGCATCACGGTGCGTGCATCGTCTGGTGCGACGAGGCCATCGTGCACGAGCCGGTGGAAGCGTCGCGGCTGTCGCTGCGCTGGCTGATGTTGCGCTCGCTGCGCGGCGGCCAGGACTATGCGCGGCATCGGCTCATGGGGCGCTACGGCGACGTCGCACCCGGCGATCGGATCGTGCTGTTCTTGCGCGCCCTCGCGCAATCCTTCGCCGCGGCCGGCCTCGCGCTCCTGGCTTGGCCGCGCGGGCGGCATCGCGCCGTCTACTGGCTGCTCAAGGCGTGCGCCAACCTCGGGCAGATGTCGAGTTTGTTTGGCTGGCACTACCGCGAGTACGACGGGAAAGTCGCATGATCACTCTTGTTGAAATCTTTCTGTGGCTGCTCGCCGTACCAGCCACGGCGGCGAGCCTGTACCTGCTCGTGCTGACGCTGCTGTCGGGCTCAACCGGGCGGGCGTCGCCTCCACGGTGGCGCATGCGCTTTGATGTGATCGTGCCAGCGCACAACGAAGCGCCGGCGATCGCAGGCGTGATCGCGAACCTGCGCCAGCTCGACTGGCGCGCCGATTCATGGCGCATCGTGGTCGTCGCCGACAACTGCACCGATGCCACCGCGGCACTCGCGCGTGCCGCCGGAGCAAACGTGCTGGAACGCCACGACACGCAACATCGCGGCAAGGGCCATGCCCTCGCGTTCGCTTTCGACGCGAGCCGGGAACTTGGCTGGGCCGACGCAGTGGTCGTGGTCGATGCGGATACCGAGGTCTCGAGCAATTTGCTGCACGCGTTCTCGGCGCGCCTGCAAATCGGCGCCCACGCCGTGCAGGCCCACTATGGCGTGCGCAACGCCCAGGCGTCGTGGCGCACGCGTCTGATGGCGATCGCGATGGCGGCGTTTCACCGCGTGCGTTCGCGTGGTCGCGAGCGACTGGCGCTATCCTGCGGCATTCGCGGCAACGGCTGGTGCGTCACGCACGATCTGCTGCGGCGCGTGCCGTATCGGGCGTTCTCGCTCACCGAAGACATCGAATACGGCATCGACCTCGGCCTGGCGGATGAGCGTGTGCACTACGCTGACGAGGCGCATGTCGACGCGACGATGGTCTCGGGCGCTCGCGCCGCGGCCACGCAACGCCAGCGCTGGGAAAGCGGGCGCTGGCAATTGATCCGTTCCCGGACGCTGCCGCTGCTCAGGGCCGCGGCCACCCGGCGCGGCGGCCGGGTCTGCCTGGACCTCGCGGTCGACCTGCTGGTGTTGCCGCTGACCTACATCGCGACCAACGTCGTCGCATTGATCGGCGCCAGCGCATTGGCGATGCTGTGGTGGCCGCAGTTCATCGCGGGGTTGGTCGTGGGCCTGGCCTGTGCGCTCGGCCTAACGCTCTACGTGCTGCGCGGCTGGCAGCTCAGCGGCGTCGGCTGGCGCGGCCTGGTCGACCTGGCGCGCACGCCGTTCTTCGTGGTGTGGAAGCTGGTCGTGATGTGGCGCACGCGCGCCTCGACGGAATGGGTGCGCACCGAGCGGGAAGTGTCTTGAGCGAACCGGGTCGGCGCCGTGTCGCCATCGCGCGCTTGTTCGGCAGCGCGGTGGTCAGCCAGGCACTCATCTCCGCGGCGAGCTTCGCCGTCGGCCTGCTGCTGATCCGCGGCACGACCGACCTTCAGTACGGCTACTACGTGCTGGTGACAAGCGCATTGCTGTTGCTGGTGTCACTGCAAAACGCACTCTTCGCCCCCGCGCTCGCGTCGCGCATGGGCCAGCTCGATCGCGCAGGTCGCGCCCAGCTGGTGGGTGGCCTGTACCGGGCGCAATTGCGGCTGATGCTGGCCGTGGGCTTGCCAATGCTCGCCGTGGCACTGGTGCTCTGGTCCACGCACCGGCTCGACGCGCATACCGGGCCGCTGGCGCTCGCCGCAGTGGCGGCGGCCGTGGCGACGCTGCACCGGGAGTACTTCCGCCTCGTGCTGCTCACGCATCGCCGGCCGCAGGATGTGTTGCGCACTGACCTGAGCTATGCCGCGATGCTGGTCGCGGGCGCCTTCATCGCCACGCGCACCGCGACCCCGGCATTCGCGGCGATTCTGAGCCTTGGCCTCGCCGCGGTGGCGGGTGGCGCGCTGCTCGCGCGCACGCTGTGGCGCTTCGAGGCGTGGAATCCAAAGGCGTCGATGGCGCTGGTGCGCGAGATCGCACCGCAGGCCGCCTGGTCGACGACCGGCGCGGCCAGCCATTGGGCGTTCAGCCAGGGCTACATCTATCTGGTCGCCGCCACGCTGGACGTCGCCGTTGTCGCCGCGCTGGCCGCGACGCGCCTGCTGCTGATTCCGGTGAACCTGCTGTCGTCGGGCATAGGTTCGCTGATGTTGCCGCTGGCATCCGGCTGGTTGCAGCGCGAAGGCGCGACGCCGCTGTTTCGCCGCCTCGGCCAGTCCGCGCTCGGCCTGGCGGCCGCAACGCTGGGATACTTCGCGCTGCTGTGGCTGGCACGCGACTGGCTGTTCGACGTGGTGCTGAACAAGCAGTTCGCGCAGCGCGACGAATTGCTGTTGTTATGGGGTGTCGTGACGCTGGTCGTGGTGATGCGCAACCAGCTCGCCTATCTGCTCGCGGCGCGAGGCCAGTTTCGCGACCTGACGCTGCTCACGTTGATGAGTGCCACGATCGCGCTGGCGATCAGCTACGCAGCGATGCAGCGCGTCGGCGTGACCGGCGCGCTGCTGGGCATGCTGGCGGGCGAACTCATCAACGCGATCGGCATCGTCATCCTGTGCCGGCGCCCCGGCCCGTCGCTGGTGTCGGCCGCGGCGTAAGCAGAGCGGCGCGGCGCGCCCTCATCCCCCACACCTGCGTGTCATCCCGGCGAACGCCGGGATCCAGGATAGTGCGCTGAGGGTGGATCCCGGCGTGCGCCGGGATGACATGCACGGACGCGACACCGTCGTCATCCCGGCGAAAGTGCCACCCCGTGCTCGACATGGGGCCGGGATCCAGGACAGTGCGCTGAGGGTGGATCCCGGCGTGCGCCGGGTTGACACGCACGGACGCGGCGCTGTCAAGACGCCTGCACCGCACGGCCGATCTGCAGCGCGATGTCGTCAAGCATCGTGTAGCGGCGCCGGTACTGGGCGCGCTTGCGCGAGGGCGTGTCCTCGGCGCAGCGATGCGTCGGCAGCGGGCTCAACTCGAAGAAGCCATCGGCCCCGGCAATGCCGCCGTTTTCCGTCCAGGCGCTGTCGTAGCTCGTAAATACCCGCGAGCTCGATTCGAAATACGCGTTGCTGCTGACGCGTCTGGCGTCGGAGATCGCCAGGATGCGGCCCACACCCAGCGCGCGGCACAAGGCGCGAAACGCGTCCACGAGCAGGTCGCGGGGCCGCAGGCCGTTCATGCGGTGCGTGAGGTCGCGGTAGATGCGCAGCGCGTCGGTGCTGTGCATCCCTTGCAGTCCGCCCGCGTAGGCGACTCGGTGCGAACCCTGCAGACCCAGCGTGAACACCAGCGTGTACAGGCGCGAATGCTCACTGAACAGATTGATTGTCAGCTCGCCTTCGTGTTCGAAGGGCCCCGGCTTGTCGAGTTGCACGCGCAGGCCTTCGGCGGCGTGCGCCAGCACGAACGATTGCGTCGGGGCGAAGCGCATGAAGTTCAACGGGCCGCTGAGCAATGCGTAGTGCTGGCGCACCACCGCCATCCTGTACCGTGCCGTCCAGGCGGTGTTGAGATAGGGATGGACAGCGCACATCACCAGTGAAGGTCGCTCGGCGAGCGCCTCCTGCAGCGCGGCATGTGCCGGGTTTGCGTACCACTGACGAAACAGCTCGAAGTGCGAAACGCAGCGCAGGAAGTGAGTTGCGGTGCGCCACAAGCCTGTCTGGCGGGTGCCTGGTCGCGTGAAAGCCGCGCCGTGCAGCAGGTGCCGCAGCACGTCGATGCGGCTGACCGCGGCCAGCGCTGGTTCGTTCTCCTGGGTCAATCGTTGAGGCGTGGGCTGCAACGGACGGTCTCCTGCATTGGAGTGGGTGAGCGCCGTCAATCTAGCCGCAGGTGTACCGTCTGTCGGTATGGTACCGAACAGAACGCAAGATCGTGCCCGCTGCGGTGCTCGCCAAATCGTCTCCCGCATGGGGCCATCCCGGGCGTTCAAGGCTTGTCAGGCGCGTGATCTTCGAATGTGTATCCAATCATGTTGTCGGCGTGGAATCGAACCGTTTCTCGCACAGAATGCGCCCTCGTTTTCAACGTTACGCCAGGTGGCTCATCCATGAAGAAACTGTTGATCGTGTGCGCGGCCTTGCTGGCCGGCTGTGGCGCTGGCGGGAGCGCGGACAACGGCGCGCAGGCGTCGACGGCATCATTCCCGTTGAAGGCGGGGCTGACCGCGCGGGTTGCGTCGGGCTCCACTGAAACGTTCAATGTGTCGGGAACCTGCACCGGTTCGGCAACGTTCACGCGAAGTGCGGCGGCGGCGTCAACCTTCGAAGGCAAAGCCAGCCTGGAAACCGTGCAAAGCGTCGAGGTGGAATTCTCCGATTGCACGCCCGCTTCGAACTCTGCCTCCGGCACGGATCACGTTGACGCCAACCTGGTGCCGCTCGGATCGTCGGTTCCCGATGTCGAATACTCGGTGCTGCTGAACGTGCCGGCGCCGCTGCCCACGTCAGTGAAGGTGGGAGACGCCGGCGAATATGCCACCCTGGCCACCTATACCGACAGGAGCAAGGCGGTGGCGACCGGTCAGCGCGTCTTCAGCTTCGTGGTCGAAGCCGACACGGCCAACACGGCGATCGTGAATCTCACCATGAAGAGCTACGACGCCGCGACGCAACTGCTGTTCACACAGCAAAGCCGGCACCGGATCGCCGCCGATGGCAGCTTGACGCTGGTGTCGATCGATGTGCAGTTCAGCACCACCAGCGGCAACCACCAGCTCTACAGCCGCACGTAGCCCGGCCGGGTGCGTGTCGGGCGATTGATCGCGCCTGCAGCGGGCCAGTATGTACCCTATCGCAAAGATGGTATTGCTGGAATGGCGGGAGTGGATAAACTTCGTGGCTACGGGGGGTTCCTCCGCATGCCATGGTCCCCCCCCCCGCAAAAACTGAACCATCTCCTCGCCGCGCTGCCCGAAGCGCAGTGGCAGCGCTGGGAGCCGCTGCTTGAGCCGGTGGAGATGCCGCTCGGCCAGGTGCTGTATGAGTCTGGCGCCACGCTCAGCCACGTGTACTTTCCGGTCAACTCGATCGTCTCGCTGTTGTATGTGATGGAGAACGGCGCGTCGGCCGAGATTGCCGTGGTCGGCAACGAGGGGCTGCTGGGAATTTCGCTGTTCATGGGCGGCGAGTCCACGCCGAGCCGCGCCGTCGTGCAAAGCGCGGGCCGGGGGTTTCGCCTGGCTGCACAGGTGATCAAGGACGAGTTCGAACGCGCCGGCCCGGGGATGCACCTGCTGCTGCGCTACACGCAGGCGCTGATCACGCAGATGGCGCAGACGGCGGTGTGCAACCGGCACCATGCGCTGGACCAGCAACTGTGCCGCTGGCTGTTGCTGAGCCTGGATCGGCTGACGGGCAACGAACTCCAGATGACGCAGGAGCTGATCGCCAACATGCTCGGCGTACGCCGCGAAGGCGTGACCGAGGCTGCACTCAAGCTGCAGACGGCCGGGCTGATCCGCTATTCGCGCGGCCACATCGTGGTGCTCGACCGCCCCGGGCTGGAACAGCGCAGCTGCGAGTGTTATGCCGTCGTGAAGAAGGAATACGACCGGTTGCTGCCCGACACGCAGGCCCACTGAGAGCACCCCCAGGCCGACGCCATACGTCGTCCGCCCCCCGAGGGGGGATGAGCAAAGTGGCAGAGCCACATTTGCTCACCTGATTCGCGACAAAGCGCAGCATGCATACACAAGCGACCGTCATCCCGGCGCACGCCGGGATCCACTGGGTGAACGCAGCGGACCGCGCACCGAACGCGCGACGCTCCAACGAGTGGATACCGGCTTTCGCGGTATGACACAACAGATGGCTGAACCAGTCACTAATCAGGTTTGCTCATGAGGCGATGGCGGCCCGACGATCGCACGCGCTGTGTGCGGTCGCGTACAGACACCGGGCGAAAGGCAGGCGAACCTCTGGCCTTCGAGACTTTTCGCCGAGGTTGGCAATGATTGCTTGGGGCGGCGTCCGGATTGCACCCGATCGATCCACCGCGCCCGGCGACTTTCGCCCGTTCCTGCCAGCGATTTCGGCCCCCGCCGCGCCAGACGCAGCAAGCCCGCAGATCCTGGTGGTCGAGAACCACCCTTCGCTTCAGATCGTGACGCGCAACATGCTCGCCGGGCTGGGCGCGAGGGCATTGGTGTCGCCGCACGGCGGCGAAGTGTATTCAATCGCCTGCGCGACCGAGATCGACCTGATTCTGATGGACCTGCAGGTGCCCACGCTGGAGGGCCTGAACAGCATCCGGCAGATTCGACGCTTCGAGCAGGAGCATGCGCGTTCGCATGTTCCCGTGGTCGCGTACACCGCCCCCGGGTTCAGCTGCAGTTCTTTCCTGCTCGGTCTGGGCTTCGACGACATTCTCGACAAACCCAGCAGCGCACAAACGCTCCAGCAGTGCCTGCTGACCTGGCTGCCGGCGGGTCGGGTTGTCGGCAAGGCGCGGGCGCCGGGCTGCAGCCTCGCGGCACAACCCGTTTGACGCAGGCCCACGCGGGCCGCGCCTCGATCTAGTTGCCGACGGCCGGCGACTGCGCGCCGAGGTCGGTGAAGGCGACGAAAAAGCGAGAGCCAGCCGGGTCGACACTGGCCGTGGCATGCACGCGGCGCGGTGCCGCGCCGCTGAGCGTCAGCGCCACCGCACCTGCCGCTTCGGCACGGCCCTCGACGGTGCGTGAGAGCAAGGTGTGCAACGCGTCAGCACTGCGCGCGTCGAGGAAGCCGTCGAGGTGCCGCCCCGTCAGGGCGTCGCGCGCGTCGCCGAGCAGACTCGCCGCGGCGAGGTTGAGTTCGACGAGCGCGGTGTTGCGCTCGATCGTGAAGCATGCAACCGGTGCTGCATCGTAGAGCTGGCGCTGTCGCGCCAAGGCCAGCTCCAGTTCGGCTCGCGAGCTTCGCAGGTCGTCTTGCTGCAGATCCAGTTCGACCTGGTGCACCTGCAATTCGTGCAGCAGCGCGAGCGCGTCGTCGGCGGTCGCGGGCGACATCGCCAGGTCGTGCAGAACTCTGAAGGCCCGGTAGGGGCCGGGCAGTGCGCCGTCGGCTTGATTTGACCCGGGGGCGCGAGAGAGCGCGCGCAGGCGCAGGGCGGAGGCGCTTTCCGATTCAACTGACTGGTCAGCAGACACGTAGTACCTTCTCAGCTGTGGCGGTGTTGCCATTGCGGACTCTATACGCTTTGCGCTGGAGCGGGTCAGAAATGCTCAGCACTTGGAAGACGCTGAGCAACGGGCACGACTCGGGAAATCGTCATCCCCTGAACCATCGCGCCTTTCGCCGCAATGACACCGGTTGCGCTACTCCCTGGGCTTGCGCTCGTCCTTGTCGCGCTCGTTGCGGTCACGCTCTTCGCGACGTTCTTGCGGTCTGCTTGCGGCGGGCCTGGCTGCTTGGGCGCGCCATGCCGGGCCTTCGGCCTTTTCGGGTGGCGCCGGGCTCGTTGTGGTACCGGGCGCACGCGCTGGCGCTTCCCGGGCTGCGGCGGCGGGCTGGGCTTGCGAGCGTTGAGCCTGCGGCTGTCGTGCAGATGGCGTGGCTGGTGCCGCTGCCGGTGCGGCGGACGGAGCGCGGGGCTCTGACGTGCGCCCTGGCTCCGGTGGCGCGCGCCGCTCGGCCTGCCCGCGCTGCTGCGACGGCTCACGCTGTTCGGGTTGTGCGCGCCGCTCGGACGGCTCGCGCCTTTCGGGTTGGGCGCGCTGCTGCGACGGCTCGCGCTGCTGAGGTGGTTGCGCCGAATCTGATGGCGCGCCTTGCGCCGTGGCTGGGGCGCCGCGCCTTGGTGCGCCCGGCACCGCGGGGGCCGGTGGTGCGGCGCTCGGCGCATCGGATCGCCCACCTGGTGCTTCGGGCTTGGCCACGCCAGGGGTCGCTGGCTCACGTGGCTCAGGTGGCTCTGACGGTTCGCGTCGCGCACGTGCCGTGCGCGGCGCCTCCTGGGGCGCCACCACCAGCTTGACGGCCGGCGCGGGCGCGGCTGCCGCGGGTTTGAGCTGTCTGCGCGTCGTGTCGTCGAGCGGCCGGCCCGGCCGGGCCGTCAACTGCTCCTGCTGCGCGGCGAAGCCCGCGTGCGGCGCCGCCGGGGCGGTGCGGGCGATGACAGTGCGCTCGAATATTCGGGCAGGCGGCTTGTCGCGCTCAGACGCGCCACCGCGCACGCTGCGCGGTGTCGGCGCGACGGCCGGTGCCGATTCGGCAGGCTGGCTGACGATCGTGTCGTGCGCGACGCGCACGGCGAGCCGGGCCACCGGCTGCGACTGCACGAACGCCGATGTCGGAACCGCGACGACAGCCCCCGGCACGCGCCGGTTCGCGTAGACGATGTTCGTCACGTTCGTCACGTTCGTCACGTTGTAGGTGTTGTTGATGACGCTGTTGTCGACGATCGTGTTGCTTCGATTGACGTTCTCGTAATAGACGCGGCTCACCGGATACGACGGCCGGTAGACCTCGCGCGGCCCGAGCGGGAACCAGGCCACGCCGCCGACATTGCCGCTGGCGATCGTCAGCTGGAAGTTGGCACCACCCACGAACACCACCAATGCCGGCGCGTAGTAGGCCGGGGTGCGTGGCGGTCCCGGCACCCAGCCCCAGGCGCCACCGATGTGCGCCCAGCGGCCGTAGTGCGACACCGCGAAGCCCCAAGGCGCGTCGTCCACCCAAGTCCAGCCCCAGGGGTCGATCCAGGCCCAGTGACCGTCTCGGTAAGGCGCCCAGCCCGCGCTAACGCGACTCGGCATCCAGACGTTGCCATAGGTCGCATCGACGCGCCAGGTGCCGTTCGCATCGAGGTCCTGGTAGCCAAGCACATCGGGTGACACATAGCGCGCCGACGGTGAGGTGTCGAATGCGCGGTCGCGGCCGCTCGACCACCGATCAAACTCATCCGGTCGCGGCACGCCCCCGGGATCGATCTCGCGCAAATCGGTTCCCGTGAAGCGATACGGCTCCTGCGCATCGATGGCGTACGCCTGGCCGTCGCCATACGCCTGACCGCTGCCGCGGCGCATGAAGATCGCCGTCTCGTCGCGGTCGGGGTCGACGTCGATGCGGAACTCGCCTGGCTCCTGAATTGCGAAGGCGAGATTGGGCGTGGCGACTTCGAACACCTGGCCACTGCCCAGGCGCCGCACGCGCACGTTCAATCGCCCCTGCGTCAACTGCAGTTGGGCGATCTGATCGTCGAAATTGAGGATCGACACGCCGGTATCGCCAGCGAGTCGAACCGTGGCGCCACCGATCTGGATCTCGGCGCGCGCCCCCGGTTCCACCCACAACCGGTCACCCGTGGTCAACGGCCGATTCACCGTGGCCTGCACCCAGTCAGCCTCGCCGGCGGGCGAGAAACTCACTGCGCCGCTGACGAGGCCGAGGCGCGCCACCCGCGACGGCGGGTCGGCGCCGGCCACCGTGCTGACGACCAGCAGGACGACGCCGACGGCGAGGGCGAAAGCGAAGGCGAATCCGCGCGGTGAAGCCCACATGCTCAGCTCTTGCGGCCTCCGAACACGAGCAACAAACCACCCAGCACGATCGCGCCGACGCCGGCCCACACCGGAACGTTGACGGTCTGCTTGTCCTTGACCGACAACTCGATCGGTCCGACCTTGGTCGTGTGGGTTTCCTTGGTGTAGCTGAAACTGCCGTACGCCAGCCCCAGGGCACCGGCAACGATCAGCACGATGGCAAGCATCTTGATGGAATTCATGGTGTCACCTGTGGCGAAGACTCAAGGACGAACCGCGATTGCGTTCTTCACCGACTTCACGCCGTTCACCCGGCGCGCGATGCTCTCGGCGGTTTCTTTCTCGGTGGAATCCTTCGCGAAGCCCGACAGCATGACGGTGCCGTTGAGCGTTTCAACGGTGATGCTGGAGGCGTCGACTTGCTTGTTTTCAACAAAGCGGCTCTTGACCTGGGTCGTGATCGTCGTGTCGTCGACATACGCGCCCACGGTTTCCTGGCCACGTGTCACGGCGCAGCCGGTGGTGATGAGAGCAGCGGCCGCAATTGCGGCGGCGATGGTGGTGCGAAGCGTCATGGTGTTACTCCTGTGGCGGTTGATTGAGTGCCGATTCGCATCTTCCTCGTCCGACGCCGCGTCGTATGTGCGTTGGCGAACACAGGCCGATGCGGTGTTTGCGAGAGCGCAAACGCGGACAAGCGGAAAAGCGCCCGTCCTACAGCGGCGCGTTGCAATGGGGTGCATGCTGCATAGAGATCAACCCGGAGTCCGTGATGAAGATCGATGCAGTGGCCATTGCCATCGCGATGGTGCTTGGGTTTGGCCTGCCCGCCGCCGTGATGGCGCAGAGCAGCGCGCTGCCGAGCCTGGCCGCTTCGGCGCCTCTTTCTGCCAAACCTCCTCCTCTGCCTCCTCGGCCACTGACTCCTGCTGAGTTGCGCGACAGCGGCTCAGCGGCAATTGACGATCGGCGCGAGGGCACCGTGACGCCGCAGATCAGCATCCCGCTGGGCAAGACCGCGCCGGCGCCGATGAAACCCGATGCACGCCCGGCGCGCCGTGGCGTGCCGCCGACCTCCGCAGCAGGCATTGACGATGCCGCGGCGCGCTGCGAAGCGCAAGCAGATGCCAAGGCACGCGCGGCATGCCGCCGCCCCCGCTGACAGCGCACCCGAGTCCGGACCTCCGCGATGGCCGCATCCCTGCACCCGAAGCTGAACCGCCTGCTCGCCGCGCTGCCCGAAGCGCAGTGGCGGCGCTGGGAGCCGCTGCTCGAACCCGTCGAGATGCCGCTCGGCCAGGTGCTGTGTGAGTCTGGCGCCACGCTCAGCCACGTGTACTTTCCGGCCAACTCGATCGTCTCGCTGCTGTATGTGATGAAGAACGGCGCGTCGGCCGAGATTGCCGTGGTCGGCAACGAGGGGCTGCTGGGCATTTCGCTGTTCATGGGCGGCGAGTCCACGCCGAGCCGCGCCGTCGTGCAAAGCGCGGGCCGGGGGTT